>JAGQWH010000119.1 GCA_020437545.1 Ignavibacteriota bacterium | reverse complement strand
AGGATCTATCCGGGATCAAATTTACAAATAGAAACTTCCGCATTTACTCATCCTGAAAATCCGGATATCATAGCTGCTTCAGCTATTACAAATTTTTATGAAGGTGGTTATACTACAGGATTTTATGTTTCGACAAATGGCGGTCTGAACTGGACAGGTACTGACAACATTAAAAATATTTCCGGAGCTACGATTACAACATTGGGTGATCCGAATATTGTAATAAACAGAGACGGGTATTTTATTATGAATTTCATAGCACCTCCTCCTTCTGCCGGAAGTGATCTTAAAATAGGTGCAAGCCATTCTACAAACAGCGGAGCAAACTGGTCTCCGACTGTATACATACCCGGTGTTGATACTGCTGATAAACCCATCTCCGCTGTTGACAATATTCAGTCAAGTATTTATTCCGGAAGAGTTTATTGTGCTTATGATGAATTGATTAAATCCGGAGAAGAGGTAAAAGGTATTTTTTTTTCATATTCGAGCAACAATGGAATAAGCTGGGATTCCTCCAGAAGGATTACAAATATTGATACAAATTATAAATACAGATTGATAGGAGATGTAGCTGTAGGAACATCGGGTGAGGTATTTGTTTTATGGCATACAAACCGCAGTTACATGGGACTGGCAAAATCAACAAACGGGGGAGCTAACTGGCTTTATGCAAGAGATAATGCCATCAGTACAAACAAATCCAAGATTACTCAGGAATACGATCAGGTTTATCTGCAGAGTGTACCATCAATGGATATAGATATAAGCAACGGTCCGCGCAGCGGATGGATCTATACAGTAGGAGTTGAAAAAAGTTCAGACAGTATTGATGTTGTTTTGCACCGGTCTACTTACGGCGGTGAGACATGGAATTATTCTAAGAAAGTAAATTCAGACAGTACAGGCAGTGTTAAGTTACAGTTTATGCCCGCTATAAATGTTGATAAATATGGTGGTGTAAACATAATGTACTATGATGCAAGAAATTCAACTTCAAATGATTCATTTGAAGTGTATCTGTCCCGTTCTACTGACGGAGGATTGAATTTTACTGACACGAAGATATCTGATCATAAAATAAAGTTCAGCGAACCTGCTGTTCCTTTCTTTGGTATTGACGGATATATAGGTGCTTATACAGGACTGACATCAGGTGAAAAATTTTTAACTCCTGCATGGTATGACAATTCATCAGGAAGCTATAAAGCTTATTCAACGCTAATACAGTTGCTCCCGCTATTTAATGTCAAAGTTTTCCCTGAAGGCTTTTATGATAATGCTACCGGTAAAACTAACATGAAAGATTCAATAAAAGTATTTTTAAGACAGTCATCATCACCTTATGCAGTAGTAGATTCCTCTAAGGGAGTTTTTGATTCTGTAACATTCAATGCGGAAATATTTTTTGATCCGGATCTTAACAATGGTAATTATTATATCGATATCAGACACAGGAATTCGATCAACACATGGAGTTCTGTATCTGCAAATTATTCATTCGGGTCACAGGTATATTATAATCTTACAATCTCACAGGCATCTGCTTACGGAAATAATCTGAAATCAGCAGGCAATAAATGGGGGATATACAGCGGAGATGTGAATCAGGATGGAGTAATTGATCTTGATGATCTTATAGATACTTACAATGCAGGCAATGTATTTCTGAATGGTTACATTGTTCAGGACTGCAATGGAGATTCTGTTGTTGATCTTTCGGATGTGCTGATCATATTTAACAATGCCCAGTTGTTTGTCAGTGTGATAACACCCTGATAATCTTTTTCACATCTTCAATTTTATGCATAGGAAAATTAGCAATTCTTATCTGGGATTCTTTAAGCGTGCCATAACCTGAGCCAACATTTATCCCATGATCGGCAAGCTTCTTTTTGATCATAGTCTGATCTTTGCCTGTATCGATATTTATAATTGTTTTTGAACGATCGGTCAGATTATGTACAAATGGTTTTAAAGTTTTGTGATTATCAAAAAAATCATAAAGAAGTTTTGATTTTTCTTCGGTTTCGGTTCTTATATTTTCAATTCCTCTGTTAAGCATATTTTCACAAACCTTTCCAAGCAAGTAAATTCCAAGTACGTTTGGAGTCTCAGTCGTCTGATATTTAACTGCGTTTTCGTAGAGGGATAAGAAATTATGATAACTTCCGATTGAAATATTTTTTGATTTCAGATAAATAGCTTTCTCTATACATTTAAAATTTACCATAAGTACACCCAAACCGGCCGGAAGTCCAAAACCTTTCTGAACGGAAAAAAATGCACAGTCAATTTTATTGAAATCAATATTGACATAAGGAGCGGATGTTACAATATCAACAGCAATAAGTGCTTCAGGAAATTGTTTTCTCAGACCATAAATGTCCTCAGGGTCAATTGCGACACCGGTACTTGTTTCATTTTGAGTAAGACAAAACAACTCAGGATAATTAAAATAAATAATATCCTTAAAGTTAAATCCTCTGCCATATTCAACTTCAATTTTTTCAATTTTTTTATGAAGTTCTGTAGAGGTCTTACAAAACCTTTCAGCAAATGCTCCATTGATAAAATGAAAACTGGTATTCTCAACACAATTCTGTATGATCCTGTCCATACATTCAGTCGCTGAATTAAGAAAAAAAATGGCATAATTGTCTGGAATATTTAAAAGCTTTTTTAAGCTGTGATGAGTATGTTTGTAAATCTCTATAAATTCTTTGCTTCGATGATTTATAGAACAAACATTTTCTCTTACGGCTTCCTGAATATAATGTCCAACCTCAGGATAAAGCTCTGTCGGACCGGGAGTGAAGTATATGTTTTTCATATAGCAGGGAAATAGTTTCTTAAGTTTGTATAGTTTGTAATCCGCCTCTGCAAAATTTTAATGTTTATTATTCGTAAAATTCGTAAAATTCATATTTCCTGACTTTCAACTTTCTCCGCCGCGGCGGATTTCAACTTTCAACTTTTAACTTTCAACTTTTAACTTTTAACTTTCAACTTTTAACTTTCAACTTTTAACTTTCAACTTTTAACTTTCAACTTTTCTAATAAAGTATTCTGAACTTAATGGTATGCTTGATCTTCTTAAGATCGTTAATAACCTGCGGATCGTATTTTTTGCTGATGTCAGTAATAACATATCCAACATGTTCATTTGTTTTAAGGTACTGTCCGATAATGTTTATATTATGAGCAGCCAGCACATTATTGATGCTTGCAAGTATACCGGGCATATTTTCGTGAATATGAATAAGTCTGTGAGCATTCTGAAACTGAGGAAGCTGTATCTCCGGGAAGTTCACACTGTAAAAAGTATTACCGCTGTTAATAAAATCTATGATCTTTTCCGGTACAAAATTTGCAATATTCTTCTGTGCTTCTTCAGTGCTGCCTCCAATGTGCGGAGTAAGAATGACATTCGGAAGTCCCTGTAATTCGGAAATGAACTTTTCGTCATTTCCCGAAGGCTCTTCCGGATAAACATCAATTGAAGCACCGCCTATCTTTCCGGATTTAATATTTTTTACAAGAGAATCCAGATCAACTACATGCCCCCGGCTGAGATTAAGAAATATCACCCCGTTTTTCATTTGTCTGAATTCTTTTTCTCCGATGAAACCGGAATTATTTTTATTTCCATCAACATGCAGAGTAATAACATCTGACTTTTTTAACAGTTCGGAAAGCGTGTTGCATTTCTTTGCATTTCCCAATGCCAGTTTATCGATCACATCATAATACATGACTTCCATCCCAAGGCTTTCTGCAAGAACGGAAAGCTGAGAACCAATTTTTCCATAGCCTATGATCCCAATCTTTTTTCCTCTTATCTCAAAACTACCTTTAGCGGATTTATCCCATATGCCTTTATGCAGTGAATTACTTTTATCAATAATATTTCTCATTAAAATGATTATTTCTGCAAGAGCTAATTCCACAACACTTCTCGTATTACTGAAAGGAGCATTGAATACTGCAATTCCTTTTGACAAAGCGCTGCTGAGGTCTATCTGATTTGTACCGATGCAGAAAGCGCCAATGGAAATAAGCCGGGAAGCATTTTGAATAATCTCTTCATCAATATGGGTCTTTGATCGTATCCCAAGTATTGAAACATCTTTGATCTTTTCAAGAAGCTCTTTTTTATTCAGACTTTTTGCAGCGGTTTCAATCTGATAACCTTCCTTTTTAAAAATATCAATTGCATCACTGTGAATATTTTCAAGAAGTAAAACCTTTATTCTGTTTTTAGGATAGGAAATACTCATTGGTAATTTATTTACAAATAAAAATTCATCCATACTCGGAGTAATATGATCAGCTTTAGCAGATACTATTTCTCTGTCTATATTTTCTGTGAATGCAAAGAACTTATGAGCAATACCGGCTTTTTTTAATTCATAATCAGAATACCCGTCACCGATCACATAAAGATCCCCTTTAAGTCCGAGTTTTTTTAATAATTTAATTTTACCTGAATTCTGACTAAGCAGATTGGTTTTATCAAAACCTGTAATATTACCTTTACTATCATATAAGAACGTATTGGCATATACATTTTTTTCGGGAATATTATATTTGCTTATAATAGGATAAATTAACTCTGCAAAACCACCAGAAATTATATAAATATTCTCACCGAATTTTTTAAAAAATGCTTTATTTCTTTTTACTGAATCAGATACTTTACTGCTGAGTTTTGTTGCAAGAGTTTCTATATGAGATCTGTTAGCTGTGAGAAGTTCAACTCTTTTTGAAAGCGATTCTGAAAATGATAATTTTCCTTCCATGGATTTTTTGGTGATCTCCTCGAATCTTTCAATAAGTTCTTCCCGGTCAGGATTATTTTTCAGTGAGATCTTAAAAAGTTCATCCAGTGCTTCAAGCCTTATGAAAGTACTGTCGAAATCTATAATGAAATTTATTTTGTCGCTACTATTTTTCAACTAAGAAAGTTAATGATTATAAATTAACAGAAAAATTTTCCGCTAATGCAGGTAATTAATAATTTGAAATTTAAGAATAAAAATTTGAAATTAGTTATGAGCGGGAAACGGGACTCGAACCCGCGACTTCAACCTTGGGAAGGTTGCATTCTACCACTGAATTATTCCCGCGATTTTGATTCTGTTTTTATAATCGCAAAATAGTTTAATCAAAAATTAGTTTAAATGGAAAATTCGGGATAGATATTTAGTTAATTATTTATTCTCAACGATGGAATTTTTATTATTCAGACATTTTTGCCCATTCGACCCACTTGACAATGCACTTTAAATTTGTCTGCTACTTAACTAAATTGCCTACTCATTATAAAATCTAAAATTAAAACAATTTGAAAGGTATCATACTGGCAGGAGGCGCCGGATCAAGGCTTTATCCTGTATCGAGAATTTACAGCAAGCAGCTGACTCTTATCTACGACAAACCTTTGATCTACTATCCGCTTTCAATTTTAATGCTTTCGAATATCAAAGATATTCTTATAATCTCAAACGAAGAAACGATTCCGCATTACCAAAAACTTTTTGACAACGGTTCTGATTTTGGAATGAACATAGAATACGCTTTGCAGACTGCACCTAATGGAATTGCTGAGTCATTTATCATAGGTGAAAAATTTATAGGTGATGATGATGTCACTCTCATTCTCGGTGATAATATTTTCTACGGCAATCTTGATTTTATATACAGAGCCATGCAGAAAAATGACGGAGCTACTATTTTCGGATACAGAGTCAATGATCCCGAAAGATATGGTATAGTTGAATTTGATGATGCCGGTAAAGCGATATCTATTGAGGAAAAACCTAAAGAGCCTAAGTCTAATTTTGCTGTTCCGGGTCTTTATGTATATGACAATGAAGTAGTCAATATTTCAAAGAACATAAAACCATCTCCGAGAGGTGAACTCGAAATAACAGACGTAAATAATGTCTATCTTCAAAAAGGTAAACTTAATGTTGAAAAGATCGGCAGGGGAGTTGCCTGGCTCGATACCGGTACACCCGAGTCGCTCTTGCAGGCATCAAACTTTTTTGGTGTAATTGAAGACAGACAGGGATTAAAGGTTGCATGTATTGAAGAAATTGCATTGACTAAAGGATTCATTGATAAGAAAAAATTTACTGAAGTTCTGTCGAAGATCCCAAAGTCATTATATAAAGAATATCTCGAAAGAATTTTAAAGGAAAGTCATTGAAAGTTTTAAAAACAGAACTCGATGGAGTACTTATCATCGAGCCGGATTTCTTCCCTGATTCAAGGGGATTCTTTTTTGAATCTTATAATAAAAAAAAGTATGAAGAAGCCGGAATGAATTTTGATTTTGTGCAGGATAACATTTCCAAATCGAATAAAGGGACAGTCAGAGGTTTGCATTATCAGGTTGGAGAGTATGCGCAGGGAAAACTTTGTCAGGTATTAACGGGAAGTGTTATGGATGTTGCTGTTGATATCAGATCCGGTTCACCGACTTACGGTAAGCATGTTGCGGTCGAACTCACAGGTGATAATCACAAACAGATCTGGATCCCGCCCGGATTTGCTCATGGCTTTTCAGTCCTCGAAGACAATACTATTTTTTCATATAAATGCACAGCCTTTTACAGTAAGAAAGATGAAAGAGCAATCCTGTACTGTGATGCTGACCTTAATATAGACTGGAATGTCCTTCAACCAATTGTTTCGGAGAAAGATCTTGAAGCAAAAAAAATCTCAGAAATTGATCAAGATTTTTTTTACATGCAATAAAGTCTTTAAAATGATTTAGGTCGTTTATTTAACCGGCAACTTTTGCAAGTATCTGTTTAAAATAATCATACGTGATCTTCAATCCATCCTTACGGGAAACTCTTGGTTCCCAGTCAAGTAACTCTTTAGCTTTAGTAATGTCCGGTTGACGCTGTTTCGGATCATCGGTCGGAAGGGGAGTGTAAATTATCTTCTGATCTGTACCTGTAAGTTTAATGATCTCTTCCGCAAATTCCTTTATCGTGATTTCATCAGGATTTCCAATGTTGACAGGATTAACATAGTCGCTGAGAAGCAATCTGTAAATACCTTCTACAAGATCATCGACATAACAAAACGAACGTGTCTGACTTCCGTCACCAAATACTGTTATGTCTTTCCCTTCGATCGCCTGAGAGAAAAATGCCGGTAAAGCTCTTCCGTCATTAAGACGCATTCTCGGACCGTAAGTATTGAAGATTCTCACGATACGGGTTTCGAGTCCGTGATATGTGTGATACGCCATTGTGATCGCTTCCTGAAATCTCTTTGCTTCATCATATACACCGCGCGGACCGATAGGATTTACATTGCCCCAGTACTCCTCATTCTGCGGATGAACAGTCGGATCACCGTAGATCTCGGATGTTGAAGCTATAAGAAATCTTGCTTTCTTTTCTTTTGCCAGACCAAGAAGATTATGTGTTCCGAGTGAACCAACTTTCAAAGTCTGTATCGGGATCTTAAGATAATCTATCGGACTTGCCGGTGATGCAAAATGTAAAATGTAATCAAGCTTTCCCGGTACGTGAACAAATTTCGTTACATCATGAAAATAAAACTCAAATTCCTTTTTAGGAAACAGATGTTCTATATTCTTCATCGAACCTGTGACAAGATTATCCATTCCAATTACATGATAACCTTCTTTAATAAATCTGTCGCTTAAATGTGAACCAAGAAATCCCGCAGCACCTGTTATAAGTACTCTCTTTTGTGTAGTGTTATTTGTTTGCATTAAATATTTAGATTTGTATGAATTAGTATGAATGCAATTTAGTGAATATGGTTAAAACATTTCAGATATAAATTATTCTAACTTTTAATTTGTGTGAGCAATCA
The DNA here is from genome assembly GCA_020437545.1 of Ignavibacteriota bacterium. GTDB lineage: Bacteria > Bacteroidota > Ignavibacteria > Tepidaquicellales > Tepidaquicellaceae > JAGPCH01. The sequence goes on along the minus strand of JAGQWH010000119.1, from coordinate 4,620 downwards.
ATAAATTCTTTTCTTTTCCTAATAGCTTCTCTTTGCCTCAAAGTCTCTAAGACTCTAAGAAAAAGCATTAAGAAAAAGCATTAAGAAAAAGCATTAAGAAAAAGCATTAAGAAAAAGCATTAAGAAAAAGCATTAAGAAAAAGATTTTAAAAACAATTTATTAATTTTAAGCTTTGAGACTTTGAGTCTTCGAGGCAAAAAAAACATCATTTTATAAATAATAAAATTTACTAATAGCAATAGAAACAAAAAAACATGATTAAATTTGACCCAATAAAAACAGACCCAAACAAGATCAAGCTTCTCGAAGTATTTGACAATTCTTTTCCTGACAGAAATTATCTTATCGTACATCGTGCAAACGAATTCACATCAGTCTGCCCGAAGACCGGTCAGCCGGACTTTGGTGTAATAACCATTTCGTACATTGCAAAGAAAAAATGTGTAGAATTGAAATCTCTTAAATACTATCTGCAGTCTTTCAGAAATGAAGGTATCTTTTATGAGAATGTGATTAACAGAATACTGGATGACCTTGCAGGTATGCTGAAACCAAAGTGGATGGAAGTAAAAGGGGAGTTTACCGTAAGGGGAGGTTTGCAGTCTGTAGTAACTTCAACATTTGGTAAGAAATAATACTTACTACTCAATACCCAATACTCAATACTGTTCTAAGCAGTTACATACGGACACGCTGCCAGATGCTCCGGCTCTTTTATTTCAAGTACGGGAATAAAGTTAGCGCATTCAGGTTTAGCGATCGGACACCTTGTTCTGAATCCGCATCCGCTTGGTTTATTCATTGGTGTCGGGACATCTCCTTTGAGAATAGTTCTTTCTTTATTTTTTAATTTTGGATTTGGTAATGGAACGGCAGATAACAATGCTTTACTGTAGGGGTGAATCGGATGATGATAGATCCGGGTTCCGGGTCCGAGTTCGACTATATTTCCAAGATACATAACTGAAATCCTTGAGCTGATATGCTCTACAACAGACAGATCGTGAGCAATAAACATTAATGTTAAATCAAATTCACTCTGAAGTTCCTGAAGCAGATTTATCACCTGTGCCTGAATCGAAACATCAAGAGCTGATACAGGTTCATCTGCTATAATGATTTTAGGATTAGTTGAAAGCGCTCTTGCGATACCGATCCTTTGTCTTTGTCCGCCGGAAAATTCATGCGGATATCTTTTGGATTGTTCGGGCTGTAATCCTACTTTCTCAAGCAGCCATGCAACTCTTTCTCCTCTTTCCTTCTTTTTCATTTTTGTATGATAGAGAAGAGGTTCTTCTATAATCTGTCCGACAGACATTCTTGCATTCAGAGAAGAATACGGATCCTGAAAAATCATCTGAATCAAACCTCTGTGTTTTCTCATCTCATTTCGGGATAATTTCAGAAGATCAATTTCACCTTCCTCTGTCCTAAGCCATACTTCACCTGTTATGTCTACATCAGGAGATGAAAATCTTAATATATTAATTGTAGCTTTTCCGATTGTTGATTTACCGCATCCTGATTCTCCGACAAGTCCGAGTGTTTCTCCTTTTTTTAATTCAAGGCTTACTCCATCAACAGCTTTAACTTCAGCGATCTTTCTCAAAAACAATCCGCCTGTTACGGGAAATTTAACTTTTAAATTTTTTATCTCTAATATATTCTCGGGTTTCATTAGGTATTAAGTATTTGGTATTAGGTATTAAGTATTAGGTAAAAATATTATCAAATATATTTATTGTAACTTTTAACTTTCAACTTTTAACTGTATAAGTGGCATCTCACAAAATGCTTATCTTCTTTCTCGATCAATTCCGGTTCTGTCTCCCAGCATTTTTCAAAAACCTTTTCACATCTGGTTGCAAATTTACATCCCTTTGGTAATTCAAGTATATGAGGGATGATCCCTGGTATCGCCCGAAGTTTACCTTTCGGTTTGTCCGGATTCGGGAGAGATGATAACAACCCCTCAGTATATGGATGCAGAGGTGTTTCAAACAAAGCATTTACATCAGCAATTTCCTGGATCTTTCCGCCGTACATAACGATTACCCTGTCACATGTTTCGGCAACAACGCCAAGATTATGAGTAATAAGTAAAATTGCTGCTTCTTCTCTTTCTTTTTTCAGTCTCAGCATAAGCTCTATAATCTGCGCCTGAATGGTAACATCCAAAGCCGTTGTCGGTTCGTCTGCAATCAGCAAAGCAGGATGACACGATAAAGCCATTGCGATCATGACTCTTTGTCTCATACCTCCACTGAACTGATGAGGATAATCTTTCATTCTTTTATCAGGAGAAGGAATTCCAACAAGCTCAAGCATTTCAGTTGCTTTCTTAAATGCATCTTCCTTGCTTATTTTTTCATGATTAAGAATAACTTCCATGATCTGATCACCGATCTTCATTACAGGATTAAGCGAAGTCATAGGCTCCTGAAAAATCATCGCAATTTCCTTTCCGCGGTATTCTTTCATTTCATCGAATGTAAGCTTCAGAAGATCTTTACCTTTATAAATAACTTCACCGCTGACGATTTTACCCGGAGGGTCAGGGATTAATCTTGTAATTGAATATGCAGTAACTGATTTACCGGATCCTGACTCACCAACAATTCCTAATACCTCGCCTTCATAAATATTAAAACTCACATTATCCACAGCTTTTGCTGGAACTTTTCCCTTCAGATATTTATCGCTTTCATATAATTCCTTTAATCTGGGATCCTGTTTGATACTGTCTTCGGAGATCTGTTTGTCTGTAGCTTCTACAAAGAAGTAAGTCCTGATATTTTTTATTTCAAATAATTTTTTCTTTTCCATTCTGTTTTATTGCCACTGAGGCACGGAGTTTAAATGCTTTTAAAGTGCAAAATCAATGATTCCTGATTTTAGATTTTTGATCTGTAATCTTTAAAAATTTTTGCTGAAAAAAATCTGTTCCTTATCTTAACCTTGAATATATTTTCGGATCAAATGCTTCTCTTATTGCTTCTCCGATGAATACAATCGTCAATAATGTAAAAAACATTGCAACCAAAGGCGTTACAATAAGCCACCAGTTATCAATATTGCTGAGTCCCTGCTGCATTAGCTGTCCCCAGCTTGGCGTTGGAGGCGGTAATCCGAATCCGAGGAAGTCAAGCGATACGAGTGAAAATATATTTGCAACAATTGCAAACGGTGCAAATGAAATAACCGGTGTAAGTGAATTCGGCAAAATATGACTGAAGATTATTTTACTGTTCCTGGCTCCCATTGATACTGCAGCAGACACATAGTCTCTGGCTTTTTCTCTGTAAAATTCCCCCCGGATATAGTAAACAATTCCGATCCAGCCGAATAATGTCAGAATAAATATGAGCAATAAAAAATTTGGCTGTATGATAGAACTGATTATAATGATCACAAATAAAAACGGCAGCGTTCCCCATATCTCTATAAGTCTTAATCCGAAAATATCTATCTTCCCCCCGTAAAATCCAAGTACAGCGCCGATAGCTATTCCAATCACATAAGTTAATAGTGTAACAATTATTGAAAATGACAAACCTATGTTAAAGCCGTGAGCAAGTCTGGCGAAAACGTCTCTGCCTCTGTCATCAGTTCCGCACCAGTGCTGAGCTGATGGAGGATGAGGAGGATTACCTCCCATTTCATCAAGTAAATTTTCATTCGGACCATAAGGATAAAGCGGAAGTAAAACCCAGTTACCTTTGTCCTCTTCCTTATATTGTTTTTTCAGCAGCCTGTAATTAGCTTCACCCTGCAGATCCTGTCCGAGGGATTCGGCTGAATAATATTTGAATATAGGAAAGGAATATTCACCATTATATTTTACTATCAGCGCATCTCTGCCGATAAATAACGGTAGTAAAAAAGATAAAATATAGAGGAATAAAATTAACAGAAAAGAATAGTATCCTCTTTTTATTGTTTTGAACTTTTTCCACCGTTTACGAAGAATGGAAACCGAAGCTATTTTTTCTGTGTCTTTTGAATTATCTGACATTTAAATTGGTATTAGGTATTAAGTATTAGGTATTAGGTACATGAAAATGAATATTACTTTTAACCAAATAACTATTAACTATTAACTATTAACTATTAACTATTAACAATTGACTGACTTTATTTAAATCTAATCCTTGGATCTACAAGTGCATAAATTATATCCGATATAATATTTCCAATAAGCAGTAATAATGTAGATATTACAAGTATTCCCATGACAACAGGATAATCTCTCTGAACGATCGAATCAAAACTCAGTAATCCAATTCCATTAATATTGAATACTTTTTCTATCAATACACTGCCTGCCAGTACTAATGAGATAGCATGTCCCAGGCCGGTAGAAATCGGAATTAATGAATTTCTTAATGCATGTCCGAATATTACTCTCTTTTCTGACAATCCCTTTGAGAATGCTGTTCTTATATAATCCTGACTTAGATTTTCAATTACGGAGTTTTTTGTTAAGATTGTAAGAGTCGCAAAACTTCCGATCAGATAACTAACTACCGGTAAAACAGTATGGTTTATCTGATCAGCAATTTTCCCGAAAAATGACAGTGATTCAAAATCAGAAGACCTGAATCCTCCAAGAGGAAATA
>JAGQWH010000118.1 GCA_020437545.1 Ignavibacteriota bacterium | reverse complement strand
GTCCACCTAATATTAAATTCTACCTGAATTTAAATTCTTCACTACACACATATTAATAAATAAAATAATAATGTATAGAAATTTTTTATAATTTAACAAAAAATTATTATGAAACATTTATTAAGGTCAATTCTTCTTATTGCAATTATAATTTCAATAAGTAACATTTCTTTTTCTCAGGACAATGCATCATATGACGCTCAGAAAAGAGCTCTGATCGGGACACAGATTGCTCCTGAGTATACACCTAGACCACCGGTAAGAAATGAAAACAATATAATGTTTTTATCAAACTGTCCTCCTTCTCAGCATGACAGACTGACATGTCTGAAAGAGCCATTTGATTCTGCAACATGGTTAGTTGTACCATTTACAAATGGAAACCCACCGGCATACAGAAATGATGACGGTTCTTCCGCTTTGATACCATTAGGATTTAATTTTAATTTATATGGCACAATCTATACCAGTGTGTATATAAATAATAATGGTAATCTGACATTTTCCGGTCCATTGTCAACGTTTACTCCTAGCGCATTTCCAAGTACTCAATTTGGAGCAATTGTCGCTCCGTTCTTTGCTGATGTAGATACAAGAAATATATCAGGAGGAATTGTTTATTATAAACTGGAGCCAAACAGACTAACTGTTACATGGGACAGTGTCGGATATTTTAATCAGCATGTTGATCTGAGATGTACATTCCAGTGTATCATCAGTGACGGTACTGATCCATTCTTAGGTATCGGAAATAACGTTTGCTTCAGTTATGGTGTCATGCAATGGACAACAGGCGATGCATCGCTGGGTATAGGTGGTTTTGGACCTCCAAGCACAGCTGCAACAATTGGTGTCAATGAAGGAAACGGAATTGATTATGCTACTCTCGGAAGATTCTGCAGACCGGGTACATATTACGGCGGACCAAATGTTGATACTAATGGTGTAAGTTATCTTGATTGTCAGAACTACTGTCTGAATGCATCAAATGCAGGAAACATTTGTCCTGTAGCTCAGAATTTCCCGGGTGGAAATGTTAATCTTACTGTTGGAAATCCTCCTTACAATGCAACTTATGCATTTGCAGCTCCAGAAATTGGTCAGATCACTACAGGCGGAGTTTCGGGTGTACCTCAGGGTATGAGTGTAAATATCACTAACGGTTTAACCTGTACTTTTGATGTTACCTGGGATCCTACCTGCGTTCAGGCCGGAACACATGTTGTGTGTTTCACCGGAATTGACAATGCAACTGATCCTTGTACAACAACTGTTTGTGTAACATATGTAGTTGATTGCCCTTTGCCTGTTGAAATGTCAGCATTTACTTCATCAGTAGGCGGAAGAAATGTATTATTAGACTGGACAACTGCTACAGAACTTAATAATGCAAGATTTGAAATTGAAAGAAGTCAGAATAATGAATGGACTAAGATCGGTGAAGTTGCCGGTAACGGAACTACAACATCTCCAAGAAGTTATTCATATTTCGATAAAGGCTTGAACACGGGAACTTATAATTACAGATTAAAACAAATTGATTATAACGGAAGCTTTGAATATCACAATCTGTCAAATGAAGTTGTGATAGGAGTTCCGAATCAGTTTGAATTAGTTCAGAATTATCCGAATCCATTCAATCCGACAACCAAGATCGATTACTCAATTCCTTATGATGGAAATGTAAGTCTGACAGTATATGATGCAATGGGTAAAGAAGTAACAAGACTTGTAAACGCTTCTCAGCCTGCAGGTTATTATTCCATTAATTTTAATGCTTCAGATTTTGCCAGCGGAATTTATTATTACAGAATTGACGTAAATGGACAAAGTAAATTTACAGATACTAAGAAAATGTTACTTCTGAAATAATTTTTTTAAGAAATTTCAGATAACATTTATTTTTAAGCCCTGTTCAGTTGTTTGGACAGGGCTTTTTGTTTATTGGTTAATTTTGTTTCCGCCACGGCGGATGGTTATGCTATGAATATTCAGTATTGAAAATCTCATCGAATTGTATATTCTCACCTTATCCATTGTAAATTTTGTAAACCGCAATAAAAGAGTTCATTGAAATGTAAATTGAACAAGCTGATTAAATTGAATATATTTACCGCACAATGAGCAGATTCAGCCCGGTATTATTTCTATTAATATTTTTATTTCAATCAACGTTTTCAAATGGATATTCCACTGAATATGATTTTTCAGAAATTGATGAAATCATTTCAGGAGGAATAAATAACGGCTCGTTTCCCGGAGCGCAGGTTTTGATTGGTAACGAAAAGGAAATTCTGTATAACAAGAGTTACGGAAATTTTACTTATGATGAGAATTCACCTGTTGTGACCGACAGAACATTGTATGATCTTGCTTCCTTAACAAAGGTAATAGCAACTACTTCTGCCATTATGAAACTTTATGATGAGAAAAAATTCAATCTTTCAGATAAAGTTTCATCATACATTCCGGAATTTGGAAGTAATGGGAAAGAAGATATAACCATTCTGAATTTACTTATTCATAATTCAGGATTAACGGCATTCGTACCATTTTATAAAACAAATTCAAACAGCACGGATGTGCTTAATGCAATTTACAGTGCAGAATTAGTCTATCCGACCGGTACAGATTTTGTTTACAGTGACCTTAATGCAGTAGTTCTTGGTAAACTTGTAGAAAAGATCTCCGGAGAAAATCTGAATAAATATTGTATAGATAATATTTTTCTTCCTCTGGATATGCATAATACAATGTTTGTACCGGATGAAAGTATGAAAAGCAAGATAGCTCCAACCGAAGATGACACATACTGGCGTGGCAGGCTTCTTCAGGGGGAAGTTCATGATGAGACTACAGCAATGCTTGATGGTATTTCGGGTAATGCAGGTCTTTTTTCCAATGCAACCGATATTTATAAGCTTGTAAAAGTATTGCTCAACGGAGGTAAATATTATAATCCTTATTCAAGAGGTTTAAAAGAGGAAAGGATGTTTGATGAATTTACTGTTGAGCTGTTCACAAAAAGATATGATGACGTGTATTATGAAAATTCAAGAGCATTAGGCTGGGATACTAAACCTCTTGAATCTTCAACAAGATACAGAATTCCATGCGGTGAATTGATATCGGAAAATTGTTTTGGGCATACCGGCTATACAGGAACAAGTGTATGGTGCGACAAGGACAGAAAGATCATTGTAATATTATTAACAAACCGCGTTTATCCGACAAGAAATAATTACGGAATCAGGGATATAAGACCTGAGATTCATAATGCGGCAATTGAGATAGTTACATCTCAAAACTAAATTTTAAAATATAAATAAAAAAAATACTATGAGACTACCTAAATTTAAAAATGAGCCATTTACAAATTTTTCAGACAGGAAAAACAAACAGGCATTTGAAAAAGCGCTGGAAAAAGTTACCGGCAGATTCAAAAAAGAGTATCCAGTTACAATAGGCGGAGAGGATTTTTACACCGATAATAAATTATATTCATATAATCCTTCCAAAAAGGATGAGATACTTGGTACATTTCAAAGAGCATCAGCTGAAATGGGTATCAAGGCAATCGAAATTGCAAATAATGTATTTGCCGAATGGAAAAATGAACCTGTAAAGAAGAGAGTAAAATATTTGGTTGAAGCTGCAAGAATAATGAGAAAAAGAAAACATGAATTCTCGGCAATGATGGTATATGAAGTCGGTAAGAACTGGGCTGAAGCTGATGGTGATACAGCAGAAGCAATAGATTTCATGGAATATTATGCAAGAGAAATGTTAAGATATGCTGAAGGTCAGGATGTAGTTAAGTATCCCGGTGAGAAAAATAAAGTTGAATATATTCCTTTAGGCGTAGGTGTTGTCATACCGCCATGGAATTTTCCTCTTGCGATTCTGGTCGGAATGACAACTGCAGCAATAGTATCCGGAAATACTGTAGTATTAAAACCATCAAGCGACTCCCCTGCCATCGGACGATTGTTCTTCGAATTACTTGAAGAGATCAAATTACCAAAAGGTGTAGTGAATTTTGTCACAGGCGACGGAAGCGTCATAGGTGATCTGCTTATAACTCACCCGCTTACAAGATTCATATCTTTCACCGGATCAATGGAAGTCGGATTAAGAATAAATGAACTTGCAGCCAAGAATCAGCCGTCTCAGATCTGGATCAAGAGAGTTGTAGCGGAAATGGGCGGAAAGGATTCTATAGTTGTAGATAAAGACCTACTGGATTTTAATGATACAGTCAAAGGTGTAGTTCAGGCGGCATTTGGTTTTCAGGGGCAGAAATGTTCGGCTTGCTCGAGAGTAATAGTAGATGAAAAAATTTATGATGAATTCTGTGAAGCTCTTGTTGATGAAACCAAAAAATTAACCGTAGGTGAATCAAAAGATAATCCTTCTTTAGGACCGGTCATTAATGAAAAATCAAAGAACAGTATTACGGGATATATTAAAACTGCATTGAATGAAGGCGGAAAACTGATTCACGGAGGAAATGAACTTGCTGATTCCGGATATTTCATTCAGCCGACAATAATAAAAGATGTAGAGCCGGATGCAACCATAGCTCAGGAAGAAATTTTCGGACCGGTGCTGGCTGTAATTAAATCCAAGGATTTTGAGGATGGATTAAAAATTGCCAACAATACTATATATGGTCTTACAGGAGCTGTTTATACAAAACATAAGAAAAAGCTTGAAAGAGCCGAAAAGGAATTCTTTGTAGGTAATCTTTATCTTAACAGAAAATGTACCGGAGCGCTTGTAGGTGTGCACCCGTTCGGCGGATTTAATATGAGCGGTACTGATTCCAAAGCAGGCGGCAGAGATTATCTCGGATTGTTCTTACAGGCAAAATCAATAGCTCATAAAATTAAATAACCGGTTTTATAAATTAATCAGATAATAATTTGAAATTAATATCAGCACTTGCATTGCTGTCAGTTATAGTTTTATTTACAGGTTGCGGTAAAAGCGATCTTGAGATCGAAAAAGAAAAGATCCGGCAGCAGGCTTTGGAGTTGCAGCAGAAAATAGATTCTACACAGAATATAATAGATTCAGAAAGAGTATCACTTGACAGTCTGATGTACAAAGTCAAAAAGGATTCAGGTGAAATTGATTCGATGATGAAGAAGATCAAAAAATTAAAATAAAGATTATGAAATTTTTCATTGCAGTTACAGCTTTGATATTTACTATGTATTCCGGATGCGGATATATTAAAGATAAAGCTACGGAAAAAGTGAATGAAAAAATTGACAATACAATTGATGAGAATATGAGATTGATAGATTCAATCACAGATAACTCGCTGAAAAACCTTGACTCCTTATCCAAAAGTACCGGTATGTCCGTGGATTCTCTGAAAGCTCAGATAGATTCCATGAGCCGGATTACAAAGGAAGCTTTAAAAAAGAATATGAAATAATTTCGATAAATCTTTAAAAATAATATTAAGAATTAAACTAAATTAATTTAAATGAAAATTCACGAGTATCAGGCAAAAAATTTGTTAAAAAATTTCGGAGTACCGGTTCAGGACGGAGTAGCAATTACAAGTATCGAGGAGTATGATGATGCAGTAAACAGTTTACTGAACAGAGGTATAAATCAGTATGTGGTAAAATCTCAGATACATGCAGGCGGAAGAGGAAAAGGAATAGTTTACAGCAAAGATAATAAACATGAAATTGTAGTCGAAGGAGGAGTTAAATTCATTGGCAAGGATGTTCAGAAAGGTAAAGATTATGCATCCAAACTTCTGGGTAACATACTTGTAACACACCAGACGGGTGATGAAGGAAAAGAAGTTCAGACTCTTTTCATTACCGAAGGTCTGGATTATAAAAAAGAATTATATCTTGGAATTTTACTCGACAGGACAGTTTCTAAAAATGTCATAATGGCATCAACTGAAGGCGGGGTTGAGATCGAGAAAGTCGCAGAAGAAACTCCTGAGAAAATAATTAAAGTATGGGTGGATCCGGCAGTTGGTTTACTTTCTTATCAGGCTCGTGAGCTCGGATTCGGTCTTGGTCTTGAAGGAACAGCTTTTAAAGAGTTTGTAAAATTCATTACTTTATTATACAAAGCCTATGAAGTGACTGATGCATCTCTTCTTGAGATTAACCCAATGGTAATTACAAATGATGATAAGGTAATAGCTCTTGATGCAAAAGTAACACTTGATGACAATGCATTTTACAGACATAAAGAATATCCCGGCTTAAAAGATGAGAACGAAGAAGATAAGCTGGAGCTTGAAGCCGCTAAATATAATCTGAATTATATAAAACTTGACGGTAATGTTGGTTGCATGGTAAACGGCGCAGGACTGGCGATGGGAACAATGGATCTGATCAAACTTGCAGGCGGCTCCCCTGCCAACTTCCTTGACGTCGGCGGAACGGCTACTCCGGAAACCGTTGAAAACGGTTTCAAAATAATTCTTTCAGACAAACACGTAAAGGCAATTTTGATAAACATATTCGGCGGAATTGTCAGATGCGACAGAGTGGCTCTGGGTGTAATACAGGCAGCAAAGAATATTGATATACCTGTTCCTGTAGTTGTACGATTGCAGGGAACAAACGCTGTCGAAGCTAAAAAAATACTTGATGATTCCGGACTTAATCTAATAGCTGCTACGACACTTGAAGACGCTGCAGCCAAGGTAAATGAAAGTCTGTCGTCTGTTGAATGATCAGATTTTAAATTATTTGAATTAAAATAAAATTAAATTGCAAAAAACAATATCAGATAAAACAGTTTTATCAGTAAACGGATCAGGAACAGGATTTAAAAAGATCAGTGATACTTATTCGTTTACATATGATGATATATCTCTTCTTCCGAACCAGATATCCGGGATCAGGCACAGATCTGAATGCGATACCGGAATTGATTTTCTTGGTGTCAGACTTGACCTGCCTGTCATTGGTTCGCCTATGAATACAGTCGTAGGCGGCAGAATGGCAAAAGCTCTGGCTGAACTAAAGTGTCTCGGAATTGTTCACAGATTTAATTCCATCGAAGAGCAGATAAAAGAATTCTCGGATAATGACATGACTGATTCTGAATTTAAATCCGCAGCCATAGGTATTAATAAAGAGACTGATATTGACAGATTGAAAAAACTCGCAGATTTCGGAATAAAAATAATCTGTGTTGATATAGCAAACGGCGGCTCGAGGATGATAGAAGAATTTTTAAATTCAATAAAAAGCCTCATCACTGAATATGATCTAAAGATCATTGCAGGGAATGTTGCAAGTTATGAAACGACTGAATTTCTTATCAATGCAGAAGTTCACTCGATCCGGGTAGGAATCGGAAACGGCGCAATGTGTTCGACTTCAGTCAAATCCGGAATTGGAATCGGACAGGTGGATGCTATAATAAGAGCTCTTGAAGCAAGAGAAAATTTAAAGAGTGATGTTAAGATTATTGCTGACGGAGGAATAAATACTCCGGGAGCCATGTGTAAAGCGTTAGCTTTGGGATGTGATGCAGTTATGTTCGGAAGAGTTCTTGCCGGTACTGAAGAATCCCCCGGAGATGTACTTAAATATAATTCACAGAGATGGAAGAAATACTGCGGCAGCGCTTCGTTTGCTGTAAAGCAGGATAAGAAGAATTATATTGAAGGTGAAGAATCACTTGTACCATATAAAGGCGCAGTATCAAAAATAATCAGAGAATATAAAGAGGGATTACAGTCATCAATGAGTTATTTGAATTCAAGAACTATTGAAGAATTTCAGAAGAATGCATCATTTGTTAAACTCACGAGTAATTCTTTTAATGAGAGAAAACCTCAGGTCTGATGCTTCATATATACTGGTTCAGAAAAGATCTTCGTTTAACCGACAACCGGGCTATAAGTGAATTCATAAATTCTGTTTCAGGAAATGATAAATTTTTTTTTCTGTATATAAAAAACAGAAACACTTACAAATATTTCGGTGAAAAAAGGTTAGGATTCTTATATGAAACTCTTATCGAACTAAATGAAGAGCTGGGAAAATTAAATTTTCATCTTGAAATAATTGAGGGTAAAAGCAAAAACGTTTTCAAGAGTCTGACAGAAAATTATAAGGAGTTATCTGTCTATTGTAACAAACAGGTTGAACCCTATTGCATAGGCAGGGATGAAGAAGTAAAAGAACTCTTAAATGAAACAGGAAATAAATTTCATTCATATTCTGATACTACTCTCTTCGAACCTGGTGAAGTTTTAAATGGAGAAGGAAATCAGTATAAAGTTTATACACCTTTTAAAAATCAGTGTTTAAAAATTTTGAAGGATGCTGATTTCAAAAAGATAGATTCTGATCTCAGCAGATTGAATCCTGATAATGAGGAATCAATATCCGGTTTAAATAAAATTGATCCGGATTCAGAGTTGCAAAAAATTAACAAGTCGGATTTTTTAAAAGGCGGGAGACAGGAAGGTTTAAAATTATTAAAGGAATTTTATGAGAACGGTCTCGAAGAGTACAGATCCAAAAGAGATATACCTTCTGTCGGCGGAACAAGTTTATTATCAGCACATTTGCATTTTGGGACGATAGGCATAAGAGAAGCTTTCAGGACTGCCTTTGTCAAATATGATAAAGTAAATAATGAATCTTCCAAAGGTGAGATTCAAACTTGGATAAATGAATTACTCTGGAGAGAGTTTTATTACAACATAACTTTTCATAATCCCCGGATCATATTTGAATCTTTTAAAAAGGAATGTGATAATATCAGATGGAATAATGATATACATAATTTTGATAAGTGGTGTCAGGGAAAAACGGGTTACCCTATTGTGGATGCCGGAATGAGACAACTTGTAAAAGAAGGATGGATGCATAACAGAGTGAGAATGGTGACGGCAATGTTTCTTACAAAAGACCTATTAACAGACTGGAGATGGGGAGAGAAATTTTTTGCGGAACACCTTATAGATCTTGATTTTTCAAGTAACAACGGAGGCTGGCAATGGAGCGCTTCTACGGGAGTGGATGCTCAGCCGTATTTCAGGATCTTTAATCCGTATTTACAGAGTAAAAAATTTGATCCGGGAGGAATTTACATAAGAAAATATTTACCTGAGTTAAGAACTCTTCCGGCAGAATTTATACATAATCCTTCTCTGATGAATGAAGAACAGCAAAAATTGTATGGAGTCATTATTGATAAAGACTACCCTTCTCCAATAGTTGAACATTTTAAAGTCAAAGATGAAGTTGTAAAAAGATTTAAAGAAGCTTTAGATTCGGAATTAAAATAATTTTAAAATTTTAAATATATTGTCAACAGTTTACGATAAATATGAATCTGTGATCGGTCTTGAAGTTCATGCTCAGATGAAAACAAATACCAAGGCATTTTGCAGATGTTCGACTGATTTTCATTCATCTCCAAATTCGAATGTATGCCCGATCTGTCTCGGTTATCCAGGAACACTCCCCGTTCTAAATCAGGAACTGGTGGAATTCACAATAAGAATGGGACTTGCTACAAACTGCAGCATCAGAGAGGTTTCAATCTTTGCCAGAAAAAATTATTTTTATCCTGATCTGACAAAAGGTTATCAGATCACGCAGTTTGATACTCCGATATGCTTTGACGGACATCTTCATATTCAAACAGATGGTAAAGAAAAACGAATCGGGATCACAAGAATTCACATGGAAGAAGATGCAGGAAAATCCTTACATGATTTTTCTGATAATGACACTTTGATAGATTTTAACAGATGCGGTGTTCCGCTTATTGAGATCGTAAGCGAACCCGATATCAGATCCAGTGAAGAAGCCTACCTGTATCTTTCAAAAATCAGACAGAGACTTGTTTATCTTGGTATCAATGACGGTAATCTTGAAGAAGGTTCGATGAGATGTGATGCGAATATTTCAGTAAGACTCAAAGGAACAGAAGAATTCGGCACGCGAACGGAAGTTAAAAATCTGAATTCATTTAAAAATGTATCTGAAGCAATTGAAGCCGAAATAAAAAGACAGATAGATCTTATCGAAGATGGCGGTAAAGTGAGCTATCAGACAATGACATATAATGCAAAAGATAAGAAAACAACTGCAACCAGATCAAAGGAAGAAGCTCATGATTACAGGTATTTCCCCGAACCCGATCTTGTAAAGGTCAGAGTCGATAAAGACTGGATCTCGAAAGTTGAAAATGAACTTCCTGAATTTCCCGAAGCGCGGAGATCAAGATTTATAAACGAATACTCAATTAGCGAATCAGATGCAGACGAACTCACACTCGATAAATTCTTTGCAGACAAATTTGAAAGTACCATTGGTTTTCTCTTGAATAAAAATGAGAGATCTTACAGGTCAGTAGCAAATATCTTCAGAGTTGACATCAAGAGAATTATGAATGAGCAGAAACTTTCTCTTGATGAAATTCATCTTACTGATAAAGTACTTGCAATGCTTGCAGATTCTGTGTCCTCCGGAACTATCAGCGCTACTGCCTCAAAGGAGATATTCAATCACATTCTGAAAGGAAAGACAGAAGAAGAACAGATAAGCATTTTCAAAAAGAGTGAGGAAGATCTTTCACAGGTATCTGACAATTCAGAAATAGAAATTATTGTGAAAAAGATACTTGCAGAAAATCCGGGAGAAGTCGAAAGATATAAGATCGGTGAAAAAAAGCTTGCAGGATTTTTTGTCGGTAAGATAATGCAGGAGAGTAAAGGTAAAGCAAACCCAAAGATCGTCAACGAATTATTAATTAAAATTTTAGAAATATAAATAAGATGAGAAGAAAATTTATTGCAGGTAACTGGAAGATGAATCTTGGATACAGGGAATCGGAAAAACTGGCTAAAGAGATCAAATCAAAATTAGAAGATAAATATTTTACAAAGACTGATGTACTTATCTGTCCATCGTTTATTTCGCTTGGTATAGTTAACAAAGCTATTAAAGATACTGAAATAAAACTGGGAGCTCAGGATCTGTATTTTGAAAATGACGGGGCTTTTACCGGTGAGGTATCTTCAGACATGATAAAATCTGTCGGCTGTGAATATGTCATCATCGGACACAGTGAAAGAAGGAAATATCAGCACGAGTCAAATAAGTTAATAAATCTGAAGATCAATAAAGCAATAAGATCCGGTTTAAAACCTATTTTATGTATAGGAGAATCACTTGAGGAAAGAGAAGATGAAATTTATGAAAGTGTAATTATTGAAATGTTAAGAGACGGTCTGCATGAAATTTCTACTGAAGATATGTCAAAGATAGTAATTGCATATGAACCCGTGTGGGCAATCGGAACCGGTTTAAATGCAACTCCTAAACAGGCAAGTGAAATTCACGGTTTTATCAGAAAGTATATTTCAGATAAATATGATCCTGAAATTGCAAAAGAGCAGATCGTGCTTTATGGAGGCAGTGTTAACGGTAAAAATGCAAAAGATATTTTATCCGCGAAAGATGTTGACGGAGCGCTTATAGGCGGCGCAAGTTTAAAGCCGGATGAATTCTGTGATATCGTAAGAATTGCTTATTCCATTTGAAAATTGATTTTAATAAAATTTAAAAAATATTTAACAATAAATAAACTAATAAATGAAAATGAAAGAAGTCGTGATAGTATCAGCTGTGAGAACACCGGTGGGAAGTTATCAGGGAAGTTTATCTTCACTAAAAGCAACGGAACTCGGAGCCATAGCAATTAAAGAAGCAGTTAAAAGAGCTAATATAAAACCAGAGGATGTATCGGAAGTAATAATGGGATGTGTATTACCTGCAGGACTCGGACAGGCGCCGGCAAGACAGGCTGCAATCGGAGCAGGATTACCGGTATCAGTTCCGTGTCTTACAATCAACAAAGTATGCGGTTCAGGATTAAAATCCGTAATGCTTGCAGATCAGGCAATCAAGTGCGGAGATGCCGAAATAGTAGTTGCAGGCGGATTCGAATCTATGAGTAATGCGCCATATTATCTTGATAAAGCAAGAACCGGATACAGAATGGGAAATGGCACTTTGATAGACGGTATGATAAAGGACGGACTATGGGATGTTTATAATGATTTTCATATGGGAAGCGCTGCAGAGATGTGTGCTACTGAAATGAAGATCACTCGCGAAGAGCAGGATGCATTTGCCGAGACCAGTTATAAAAGAGCTTTGGATGCAATAGAAAAAGGACTTTTTAAAGATGAGATAGTACCGGTTGAAGTTAAAGGCAGGAAAGAGACTATTACAGTTTCCGAAGATGAAGATCCTAAAAAAGTGAATTTTGAAAAAGGAAAAACTCTTAAAGGAGCTTTTCAGAAAGATGGAACTGTCACAGCTTTCAATTCATCCAATCTCAATGACGGAGCGGCTGCTATGGTTCTAATGTCTGCTGATAAAGCAAAAGAGCTTGGACTTACTCCCCTGGCAAAGATAGTAGCACAGGGTTCGTTTGCACAGAAACCTGAATGGTTTACTACAGCTCCGGCATATGCAATTAAGAATGTTCTTGAAAAATCAGAATTAAAAGTTGAGGATATA
>JAGQWH010000117.1 GCA_020437545.1 Ignavibacteriota bacterium | reverse complement strand
CCGGAAATTCAGACAGTATAAAGAAAGAAATGATAAAAATTAACAGCGGTATATTCGAAACTGGCTTTGATAAAAATAGATTTAAAGATGTCTTTGCATATGACATAGAAATGCCGGTTCACAAAGTTTATACAGATGATTTTCAAATAGATAAATATCCTGTAACAAACGGCGATTATCTTGAATTCATAAATGACAATGGTTATGGTAATTTTAAATTCTGGCTTTCGGAAGGTTGGGAATATGTAAATAAAGAAAAATGGAAAGCACCTTTATACTGGCAAATGAACGATAACGGAGACTGGATCAAAATTGATTTCAGGGGAGAAAAAAAGATCACTGAAATCGCAGATGAACCTGTAACCAATGTCAGTTATTTTGAAGCAGACGCATACGCAAAATGGGCAGGTAAACGTTTGCCGACTGAGGCGGAATGGGAAAAGGCAGCATCGTTTGATGAAGACTCGGGTAGAAACAGATTGTTTCCATGGGGAGATAGTTTGCCTGAAGAGATCAATGCCAATCTTTTTGAATCAAAACTCTGGGGAACTGTGAAGGTCAATTCTTATCCGGAAGGAAAAAGTTATTACGGTTGTCATCAGATGATCGGGGATATGTGGGAATGGACCTCATCAGAGTTCATGCCATATCCCGGATTCAGATCAGGATTTACAGAATACAATGATAAATGGTTCAATAACCAGAAAGTGCTCAGAGGCGGTTCTTTCGGAACATCAAAATATTCTACCAAGAATACTTACAGAAATTTTTTCAAGACTCATGAAAGATGGCTGATCTCAGGATTCAGGTGTGCCATTTAACATTTTAATTTAATGAATTTAGACAGTTAAATTCAAATTTTTTATTGTTATTTTTTATATAAAATCATTTTCAAATTAAATAAAAGGAGTAATAAATGTCAGATCTCTTAGGTGGATTAATGGAACAACTTGGCGGTGGAGCAACAGAGAAAATAGGTTCTTCACTTGGAATTGATCCGGGAATAATTCAGCAGGCAATACCAATTGTACTACCGCTTATTCTTGGAGGATTAAAAAAACAAAGCACTGAATTCGGGGGACAGGACAGAGTTGATCATATATTGAATAAATACGGAAATCCGGAGGTATTGAATGATATTGACGGACACGTAAATCAGATGGCAGATAAAGATAATTTTGATACAAATCTGGGAGGACTTCTTGGAAATTCCGGATCTCAGATTACTGACGTTCTTACTAAAAATTTCAACATTGATTCATCAACTGCCATGAAGATAATTCCGGTAGTAGCTCCACTGATCTTAGGGTATCTTACCAAAAGCAGAGATACAAATCCTCAGGGATCTCAGGGATTTGCTTCCTTCCTTGATCAGAACGGAGACGGCAGTATTGTGGATGATGTTATAGGATTTTTTTCAGGTAAAGCCCCTCAGAATCAGCAAAATTCAGGCGGAGGTTTAATGGACATTCTTGGCGGATTACTCGGCGGGAAATAAATATTAATATTTTATTCAAAAAGCATTTGTCAGGATTGTCAGATGCTTTTTAAATTTATTTATAAACTCAGTATTAAATTCAGCAAACGAAAGTAATTAAAATAGTTTGCTGATAAAATAAATTTTCAACTTAAATATTTTGATTTTTTCAAAGATAAAATTTACTGTATGCGTATTTCCATTTTTAATGATATTATTTTTATATGATACTAGTAATTCACAGGTTATAAATGATAAATACTTTGAACAGAATTTCATACCTATTTATGACAGTCTGGTTCACTCTCCCTTAAACTGCGAAGAAGCTTTTAAAAATACTTCATTAGATACTTTAACAAACAAATTTGAACTTTCAGGAAAATTAAAAGATCAATTTGAGCTTATCAATAATCTTGATGATGAATATCAAACTGAATCACTCAAATCCGAGCAGAATAAATTTGCTTTACCCGAGGTTCCTGATGGAATTGAAATTCCCGGAAACAGACCGCCACAAAATGGCAATAACCCTCCCGGGTCATTCGGATATACACCTGATAATGTAAGGGAAATAATGGAAGATATGAATAAAGCAAACATAGTCATGGACAAGATCACAGTAAATACTGAGAAGTATAAAAAAGAACTTAAGAAAAGTGTATCCGAATTAAATGAAAAATTAAAATCGACATTGAAAAATGATTATGAAGGAAGAGTAAAGATTACTAACGAGTTCCTTTCATCGCAGAATACTGAATATGATAAATATTTTACTTTATTCAGAATTAACATTGTGAAGATAAGGGATATTGTAAAGAAATATAATTACGGCAAGTATTTAAAATTTCCCCCTTTAAGAAATGATCTGCTCAGATTACAGGCTTCAACAGTCAGTAATCTGAAATTTCTCATTACAATTACAAAAGAATTTTCTCTGACCGGGGCAAAGTTTTATAATGAAGAAATTAATAACCGGCAATAAAATTTTTAACCGGTAACTTTTGTGAAAATTTTTATTTTACAGAACTTTAATTATTCCGCAGGTAATATCATCACTTTGTTCGGCTCCGTTTACAAAATTTCTAAGATCACTTAAGATCGTATTAACAATATTCTCCGGACCTTTATCAAGATTTTTTGAAGCAGAGACAAGTAATTCATCATCTCCGAAGAAATTGAAATCAATATTTGTAGCTTCCGGGACACCGTCGGTATAGCATAAAATCTGATCATTTTTCCGGAGCTGAATTTCCTCTGATTTAAAATCCATATCAATACTTCCCAGAAACAAACCGCCTTCTTTTAATTCAATTATCTCCTTTCCTCTGAAAAGAAAGGTAACATTATGACCTGCATTAATACTTATAAATTTTTTATCCGAATGTCTGTAAAGTCCAAACCAGCAGGTGGCAAATTTTTCTTCGGTAGTTGATTCTATAAGAACTCTGTTTAATGATTTTACAAGTTCTGTAAGATCAAATTTTTCCTTACTGATTTTAAGCAGATTAAGATAAGTCATTATGCAGGAGCATATAGTCGAAACTATCAATGCAGCTGATATGCTTTTTCCGGAAACATCGCAAATAAAGAATAATGTCAGGTCATCCGTAATTTTATATACATTATAATAATCCCCGCCAACCTGTTTTGCGGGAATTAATGTAAAATAAACATCAAGGTCTTTAAATTCGGGAAGTTTCGAGGGAAGCAGATTCTGCTGTATAGCTCTTGCTGTCTTTAATTCTCTTTCGATTGATTTTTGCTGAATCTGAATTTCTGTCAGTCTGGCATTTTCGATCGAGATAGCGCACTGAGAAGCTAGAATAGAAAATATATTAAGATCTCTTTCACTGAATATCTTATCTCCTTTTTTATTGATTACCTGAATTACCCCTATAAGTTTTTCCTTTCTGATCATAGGGACGCAGATCATTGATTTGGTCCTGAAATTGGACCTTATATCAAACTCTTTATTGAATCTCGGATCCTCGTAGCAATCTTCTATAAGAAGCGGCTCTCTGTGTTCCGCTACCCAGCCTGCAATCCCCTCTCCCATTTTGAAACTTTTTTTTATAACCTGTTCACCTTTTTCACCGGTTGCTATTTCGAAATATAACTCATTTAGCTTTTCATCATAAATTAAAAGAGAACTTGCTTCAGCTTTCAGCACTTCCTTACAACTTTCTATTATTTCATTTAGTAACTGATCAAGACTCTTCATTTCAGATATTCGCTGAGAGATCTCATGCAGATAATTCATTTCCTGAATTATGTCCTGAATTTCAGAGTTACTATTCAATTCTGTCATTTTTAATATTTAAAAATATAAAATAGGAATTTTATACTTTGATAAATATTCACTTTTAAATTTTTTTTGCTGTGTTAATTTTCTAAATTACGCCTTATGGATACAGCAAATCTTCAGAACAGGATATACATCACAGGTTTTTCTCTTATTGTAATTTTAGCTATTGGAACTTTTGGTTATGATTTTATTACTAATCATGAGTATGATCTGTTTACATGCTTTTATATGACAATGGTTACTGTAACTACGATTGGATTTGATGAGATAATTCCTGTAAAATATTACTATGGAGGAAGAGAGTTTACAGTTTTTCTTGCAGTAGCAGGAATTGGAGTACTTACTTATTTCGTTTCCACAATAACTGCAATAGTAGTAGGCGGACAGTTAAAACAAACTTTAATAAACCGAAAAATGGAAAAGACAATCGAAAAATTTGAAAATCACTATATTATCTGCGGAGCCGGACCACATGCCCTTCATATAGTGGAAGAGCTGAATGTAACTAAAAGAAAATCCGTGATTGTAGAATTTAAACAGGAAACTGTCAACATCGTTCTTCAACAATATCCTCAGCAAAAATATGTAATCGGTGATTCAACACACGAGGATACTCTGATTAAAGCAGGAGTAAGTACAGCAAAAGGTGTATTCGCTGTAATCAACGATGATAATGCTAATCTTGTAGTAAGTCTGATTGCAAAACGACTGAATCCCGGGATAAGAATTATTGCTCTTTGTAACAATCATGAAAGTGAATCCAAGATTTTACTGGCAGGGGCTGATACTGTTGTTTCCGCAGATTATATTGGAGGAATGCGAATGGCCTCTGAAATGCTGAGACCCTCTGTGACACATATGATCGATAAAATAACAAGTAATAAATATGAAACTCTGAGACTGGAACAAATTATTATTTCAGATGATATTGCAGGAAAAACAAAAAAAGATCTTAATGTTGAACAATTCAAAAATACTCTTCTGATAGCAATCCAATCAGGAAATGAAATTAAATTCAAACCGGATGACGACTATGTTATTTCTAAAGGAGATCTGTTACTTGTGCTTACAACTCCGGATGAACGTATAGCAATTCAGAATATAAAATAATTTAATTTTTATTTATAAATTATTCAGATCATCTATTCCAGTCTTTTATTGAATCTCATTGAACTGATAGTCAGAATAACAACTCCCATAAAAAATAAAATGGTCAGCTCCTTCCAGAGATTATCAAACCCTAAACCTTTTATAACTATACCTCTGATGATTATTATAAAATATTTAAGAGGTATAATGTAAGTTATATACTGAATTATCTGAGGCATATTCTCTATTGGAAATGAAAATCCTGACAAAAATATCATTGGCATCATTACCAGAAATGCTGAAGTGATCATTGCCTGCTGCTGTGTCCTGGACACCGTAGATACAAATAATCCAAGACCTAATGTCGAAAGCATAAAAACAAAAGTACATAAGAATAAAAATGGAATACTTCCTTTTATTTCAATTCCAAACCAGAATCTCATAACCGAAAGTACGAGTATCACTGCTACAAATCCAATTATAGAAAACGGAATGAGCTTACCCAGTATCATCTGATAAGGTTTGATCGGTGTTACAATCAGTTGCTCAAGCGTTCCAATCTCTCTTTCCTTAACAATTGCAAGGGATGTCATGTTGATAGTAATTATTATAAGTATCAGACCAACTATACTTGGCAGGAAGAAATTACGCGTTGAAAGATTCGGGTTATACCACACCCGGGCTTCCGGCTGAATTGTGCTTACAAGATTTACTTTCACACCTGATGACTGCAGATAATCAAGAGAAAGATTCTTTGAAAATGTCGCTGTTATATTCTGAATGTAACCTGCGGCAATGGAAGCTTTATTACCATCCGAACCGTCAAGAATAAGCTGAATGTCTGCTGTCCTTCTGTTGTTAATGTTTGATTCAAAATTATCAGGGATAACAATTCCGACAAAAACAGTTCCGTCATCTATGAGTTCTTTAAGTTCTTCATAGCTTCCCGGGTAATTTTTAACGGAAAAATAACCGGACTCTTCAACACTTCTGATATATTCACGGCTTGATGCAGATCTGTCCAGATTTAAAACTGCTGTATCAGCATTCAGGATATCCCTGTTGGCTGCATATCCGAGAAAAACCAACTGAATTACAGGGGCTATCAATACAACCCTGAACATTTTCGGATCCCGGAAAAATTGTATAAATTCTTTTATTATAAATATTCTCAGAATTTTCATTTTTATAATTTTAATACATCTTCAGGATCAAATAAATTTATTTTCATACCGTGTTTTCTTTTCTTATTCTTCTTGCTGCTAAAAATATGAATACAACTGCAAAACCCAATAAATATAATATCTGCGTACCGTAAACTTCCGGCGAAACTCCTTTTATCAATATGTCTCTTAATAAAATTATAAAATATTTAGCAGGTATAAAATTTGAAACTATCTGGATCGGAAAGGGCATACTTTCGATCGGGAATACAAATCCGGACAGGATAACAGTCGGAAGCTGAGATATCAATTGCGACATCTGAAATGCAACCTGTTGTGAATCTGCAAATGTAGATATAAGCACACCCATACTTAAAGAAGCCAGGAGATAACTCATCGTGCCGAGAAATAAAAATAAATGACTGCCTTTTACCGTAACGTCAAACAATACTTTTCCCATTAGTAATATTGAATATGCTATTACAAGAGAAATAATCAGATATGGAATTATCTTTCCAATTATAAGTTCAAATGAAGTGACGGGAGATACTCGTATTTGCTCAATTGTACCAAGCTCTTTTTCCCTTACAAGAGATATTGATGTTAATATTACAGCAATGATTATAAGAAGCATTGCAATAAGACCGGGCAGAAAATACTGTGTGGTATCAAGATCCTTATTGTACCAGAATTGCGGTTCAAGATCTATTGGTACATATTGTTTTATTCCTTTGACAGCCAGTACTTCCTTAGTGATTTCTGCAGAGTAAGATCTTGTCGCGGCATTTACATAGTTTAAAATTATTGAAGCTGTGTTTGCATCAAGACCGTCAATAAGAAACTGTATATTTACATCTTCTTTTCTTGCTATATCAGCAGAGAACTTATCAGGAATCACTACAACACATTGCACAATACCGTCATCAAGAAGTTTATTGACATCTTCATCATTATCAACATAAGTGACAATTTTAAAATAAGATGAACCTGAAAATGAATTGATGAAATCTCTTGAAGCTTCCGTATTATCTTTATCATAAACTCCCATGTTGATTGAATTAACATCAAGAGTAATTGCATATCCAAACAGGATAAGAAGCGCTACGGGAAGAATGAATATTATCATCAGGGTTCTCTTATCCCTGCTGATCTGGAGGAATTCCTTTTTTGTAATTGACAGGATTTTATTCTTCATCAGCTGTCTTTTTTTCAACAAGATAAAGAAATACATCTTCAAGAGAGGGCGATATTTCGCTTATATGGTAGATCTTCAGATCATTATCGTTTGAAAGCAGGTCAGTAATAATTTTTATTTCATCATCTTCGAGTTCGTTTAGTGATCTGATCTGCTCCTTCATTGTAAGATGAAGTGAATTTCCAAAAATGGAAATGCTGTCAGTAATATTTTCCTTTTCTAAAATTTCAGCTGCTTTGTATATATCACTGCAATCCAGCTGGATCACTTTATTCTTTATGTATTCTTTTTTAAGTTCTTTCGGACTTCCGGCAGCAATGAGTATCCCTGCATCTATAAGTATTATTCTTCCGCAGAATTCAGCTTCGTCAAGATAATGTGTAGTAACAAAAACAGTAGTACCTTTATCAGAAAGATCCGTGATCAGATCCCAGAACTTTCTTCTTGATATGGGATCAACTCCGCCGGTTGGCTCATCAAGAAAGATTATTTTCGGTTCATGAATAACTGCACAACCAAGGGCAAGACGCTGTTTGAATCCGACTGATAAAGATGAGGTTAAAGTATCTTCCCTTCCTTCAAGTCCTGATATTTCAAGAACCCATTTTTTTCTATCCTTTAATAATTTATTCTCAAGACCATACACGCCTCCGAAAAAATTTATGTTTTCATTTACGGTAAGATCATTGTATAATGAAAACTTCTGTGACATATAACCAATATTTTTTTTTACCTCATCCGGCTGTGTTGCAATACTATATCCACCGACAAGGGCATCACCTGAAGTAGGTTCAAGAATTCCGCACAACATCTTTATTGTAGTGGATTTTCCGGCACCGTTAGATCCGAGAAATCCGAAGACCTCCCCTTCTTTTACTTCAAATGAGATATTATTAACAGAAATAAAATTTCCGAATACTTTGGATAAATTTTTTACCTCAATAGAATTCATCACACAATAAATATTTAAATGGATTTTATGCTGTTAATTCGGGATCAATATAATTTATTACCGGTAGATCTGTTAAGTTTAATCAGGGCGATCTTATAATCAACAACTGCTGCTATATAATTGATCTTTGCCTGAAAAAGCGAAGTCTCTGCGTCAGTGATCTCAGTACTGGTAGCAAGCTGCACATTGTATTTTTCTGTGATCACTCTATAACTATCTTCTGCAAGTTCAATATTTTTCTTACTGACCTTTATTCTTTCCTCAAGATAAACAACATTCAGATAATTCTGATTTACCTCAAGATTAATATTATCCTTAAGCTGGTCATATGTGATCTTACCCTGTTTATAAGTTTCTTCTGCCTGTCTCACCTGTGAAGAAGTATTACCCCAGTTCCACAGATCCCAGGAAAGACTTACTCCTACATCCCATGTTGTATTGAATTCATCAACCGGCGGCTGAATTCTCAGATTAGGATTTTGATAATAAACATTTCCATAAAGAGATACATAGGGGTAGTAACCGGATTTTACAGCTGAAATATTTTCATCCGAAGCTTTTATTCTGTATTCAAGAGATTTTAATTCATCCCTGTTTTCCATTGCTTCTTTAGTCAGGGCATTCAGATCAAGATTGTCAGTAATAAAATTCAGTTCTCCGGGATTGATCTCAGTCTTGGAGTCAAGAGGAATTCCAAGGATCTTGTTGAATGATACCCTTGCCAGTTCTATATTATTGGCTGCTTCGAGCTGTTGCAGCTTTGCATTTGAATTCTGTACTTCAAGTTTTAAAACATCGCTGTTCGTAGCAAGTCCGTTGATCATGAAATTTCTTGTATCAATAATATGCTGTTCGGTCTGCAGTACAATTTCATCTGTGGTTTTTTTTATCTGCAGAGCCTTATAATAATTCCAGTATGCATTCAGGACCTTTGCGGCAAGATCATTCTCTGCTACATTAAAATCCAGCTCTTCAGACTGAGAGGTAAGTTGTGCCAGATCTCTTAAAGACAATAATTTGCCACCGGAATAAAGTGTTTGTCTGAGTGAAAGAACTACAGAGTAATTATTAAGTATAACTTCGGAAAGCTGAACCGGCTCAGGAGAAAACGGGATAATGATAAGATAAGGATCAACGTTACTTTGCCTCAGATATCCTGCATTCAGTCTGAGCTGCGGCAGAAACTGAGATTTCACTTCGCTTATTTTAGCTTTGCTGCTTGTGATTTTTGATTGCGATATTTTCAGATCATTACTGTTCTGAAAACTGATCCTGACACTTTCTTCGGGAGTAAGATTTAAATTCTGACCGGAAGTAAATCCGCAGGATAATATTAAAATAAAAATAACATTTAAAAAAATTTTCATTTCAGTTATTCTCTTTTATTAAATGTATGAATGCATTTTCGAGTGATGGCGGAATCTTTCTTATATCAGAGATCTGTATCGAATTCTCTTTCAGAATTTTTTGAATATTCTCTACATTTATTTTTTCATATTCGGATGAAACATTCAATCTGTCACCAAAGATCTGAACTTCATAAACGTCAACTTCATTTAACAATCTGTATGCTTTTCTAACAGGATTACAAACTACTTCGATGATCTCCTGATTCATGATTGTTTTGATCTGAGCCGGGGTGTCATAGGCAAGCATTTTACCTTTGTCGATCATCGCAAGTTTATTGAACCTTTCCGCTTCATCCATGTAAGGAGTCGAGATTATGATAGTAATATCTTCCTTTATAAGATTTGAAAGTATGATCCAGAATTCTCTTCTTGACACCGGATCTACACCTGTTGTTGGCTCGTCAAGAAAAATTATCTTCGGTCGGTAGATCAATGTGCAGGATAATGCAAGCTTTTGCTTCATCCCTCCGGACAATTTTCCTGCAGCAAAATTTCTGAATTTTGTCAGACGTGTAAATCCGAGAAGTTCATCCCTTCTCTTTTTATAATCTTTCAGTCCGTGAATACTGGCTATGAATTCAATATTCTCATCGACTGTCAGATCAGTGTAAAGACTGAATCTTTGAGAAAGATACCCTATATCATTTTTAATTTTACTGATACCTTCAGGTATTCTTATGCCAAGCACTTCAGCTTCACCCGAATCATGTCCAAGCAAGCCACATAAAATTTTTATGAGTGTTGTCTTTCCTGCTCCGTCGGGACCAACAAGTCCGAAAATAATATTCCTCTGTACATTGATATTTATGTTATCTAAAACCTTAAGGTCTCCGTAACTTTTATTAAGATCCTTTATAACGACTGCATTTTCCAATTCAGATCAGTTTATGATTAATTTAGCATCAGCCGGCATCCCGGATTTCAGATCAAGCTCGGGGTTTGGTATCTTTATCTTTACTGCATACACAAGTTTGGTTCTTTCTTCTTTTGTCTGAATGCTTTTAGGAGTAAACTCGGCTTCAGGTGAAATATATATTATCTCTCCTTTGTAGATTTTATCCTTATAAGAATCAATTGTAACGTCTGCAGACTGACCAAGCTTTATTTTGCCAAGTTCAGGTTCTGTGATATATATGTATAAATTAACGGTTTTAAGATCGGAGATTTTCATTACGGAAGAGCCGGGAGTTACATATTCACCGGTTTCAGAATACTTCTTTGAAACGATCCCCGTAACAGGAGACTTTATGGTACAGTCATCAATATTCTGCTGAATAAGTTCCATGCTTACTTTGCTCTTCTGTACATTTGCTTTTGCGGATTCAATATCCTCTTTTCTTGTGATATTTCTTATCTTATTTAAATTTTCCTGAGCGCTGTTGTATTGGTTAACTGCAATTTCATATTTTGTAAGAACATCTTCAAGCTGTTTCAGTGTAATTGTATATGTAGAATAGAGCTTTTCAAATCTTTCCTTATCAGCAGAAGCCTGATCAAGATTAATCTTAGCTGATTCAACCTGATCCTGCGCAAGTATTATATCTTCTTTTCTCGCACCTGAGAGAAGAAGATCAAGCTGCGCCTGAGCTATATCCACACCGGCAGCAGCTTGTCTGAGCTGAATATCCAGTAATTCATGATCAAGTACAACAAGTATATCATCAGTTTTAATTATACTTCCTTCATCGACAAGTATATCTCGGATCTGTCCGGCGATCTTTGAGCTTATGGTTACATCAGTCGCTTCAATCGTTCCTGATGCATTGATCTCATTATCAGGTACCTTATCCTTACATCCTGTGAATGAGAATGCTGTAATAATTAGAATGAGCAGAATATGTATTTTCATAAATAATTTATTTATTGAATAAATCTCCGGGTAATTTTCCTTTACTGATAGTTTTGATTATTTATAATCATACCAGAATGTAATTCTTGGCACAACATCCGTAGTATATTTAGTTGTTTGCATGGGTTTAGGAGTAAAAGCATTAAGCCAGATGTTAGGCATAATATGTACATTCTCTACAGGAGAAATATCCAGCCCTGCAGTCATAAAACTCTGATGAAATCCGGTATTCTTATTATTTATATCATTATTGACATAATCATATCTTAAGAAATAATTCATCACCAGATCTTCATCTATAATATTCTGATTTATAAATATACTGAGTCCGTATGGAACAATATCGGAGCTTGTTGCACCGGCGCTGGTATTGAAGTTACTTTTGATCTGAAAAAAATTCTCCACTCCTATATTCATGGATTTATTTTTATAACCCACAAAATTATTGAGAGTCGTAGTGTTTTTGTTTCCACCTGAAGAAAGATAATCAGAATACAAACTTACCAGTATATTTTTCTCCAAAAAATTACCGAACAATGTCAGATAAACTTTTTTAAATTTATTAGCTTCCATTTTATTTCCGCTGCCGTTACCTATCATCGCATAATATCCAAAATCACTTTCCTTATCAAATGCACCGGCAACCATAAATCCCATATCTCTGGAGCTAACTATTCCTCTCTGATCCATAATTGTCTTTTCCACCGATCGGTAACCCCACCATTTTTCACTGGTAAATGCATATGCCGGAACCGGCATTATACCCAGCAACATAGTTGTTTTGGGTAATACATCTGTCCATCTGACAAAGGCATCTCTGATATAAACACCTAAGTTTCCGTCTGCTAAAGTATCCGGTCCGTCATAAGACAGGGAAAACCAACTGTCAAAATTTTTATTGAATTTATAATTGAATCCTATATTTGCTCTTCTGAAAGCAAATGCATTAAAGTCTTTAACATAAGGTTCATATTGAAGTCTTCCGCCTGTTGAATCCCCTCCCGCTTTTAAAAAAAAGTCTCCGAAAAAATTACCTTTAAATGTGAATTTTGAATCTCCGGACTTACCCTGCTGGGATTGTGAAAATACGTTACCGGAAAATAGAATTGCAAGAAGTAAAAATAGAATGATTCTTTTCATAGTTGTAGAATTTATTTTTTAATTATAAAAAATATGTTAAAATTAGTGATTGTAAATTTAAATATCAGTTGTATAATATTTGTGGGCTTTTATTTTTTGAATATTAAAGTATGGTAATAATAAATGTTAAGAAAGTATTAAGCAGTTATTAATTTTTTTATATTAAATTGTAAAAT
>JAGQWH010000116.1 GCA_020437545.1 Ignavibacteriota bacterium | reverse complement strand
GATTTAATGAATTTAAAAATCCAAATTCTTTCGGGTAAGTGTTTTCAAAATTTACATTAATTTCATAATCCAATGTTTTATAAATTTTCCATCTCGGATGTTCAACACCGTATTCGGAAGTCATATTTTCATTTATCCTGGTATATCCCCAGTAATGTTCGGTTATGAATTCTTCTTCGCTTCCATTTTCAATATCAAATAATTCCGTTCCTGTTACAATCTTTATTGAATTATGCGAATTTGATTTTTCCCATGAATATTCGATGGATAATCTATCATTTTCAATTATCCATTTATGAGATGTAGGAAGAGTTTCATAATTTTCTTTATACAAACTATTGGCAATGAAGGTCAATGCCGGTTTTGATACTATTTCTTTTATAAAGACGACACCTCTTTTCCATTCATTTGTAATCATATCCTTATGTTTTACATAAAATCTTAGGTTGACCTCTTCAAAGTTGATATGGAAAGGTATCTTAAGTTTCTTTACTTTTGTATTCAAAAACATGAAACCAATAAGACTTACATAGCATGTATTGTTCCACAGATCAAGTTCGGTCTTATATGGGATATATGGATCGAGCAATTTTTTATCAACCGGATAGTTTATCATCAGAAGCTTTTTCCATTCGGCTTTGAGGAAAGTTTTTGGCATAATTAATTAGTTAAAAGTTAAAAGTTGAAAGATAAAAGTTAAAAGTTAAAAAGTTAAAATCCGCCGTGGCGGAAAAAGTTAAAAGTTGAAAGTTGAAAGTTGAAAGTATATTGGTAAATTTGAAAATTAATAATTAATAATGATCAAAAATAAAAAATCGTTATAAGGAAAGATAAATTAAGTTCAAAAAATAATATTTTTTGATTTATTTATTGCTGTTATAACTTATTAAGATTAATTTAAGTGTAATTAATCTTTTTAAAAACCATTAAGACAAAAATTAAACTTTTAAGATGATCTATAAACTGACAATTACATTGTTATTTTTAATTACGGGCTTTTATAATTATCAATCTGATCAAACATATAATTTACAAGATACTATTATTACAAAAGATACAAACAAAATTTCTCAGATCAAACAGTCAAACAGCGAGATAACACTCAGATTTAATAATCTGAAATTAGCGCCGGTAAATGTTAGGATAATCTTCAATGATTTTTTTAAAAAGTATATCGGAATAAAGGAATCACTGGTTTACAATGACTCCTATGGGGCAGGGAGTAAGACCATTGTATTGCTTGATGATATGAAATCTAAATCAGATGAAGTAATGAAAGGAATAAATGATGCAAGATGGGAGATATTCATGCAAAACTATAATAGTATCCGGAATAAAGTAAAAGATATAAAATTTATAGCTGATCAGAGATTTACATTCAGTGAGATCAGCAGAGGTTTGCAGGGATTTATAAGACAATACGGACTTCACGATCAAACAGTATATCTCATGTATTATAAAGATGAAGAGTCAAATGAAATTAAGTACTGGCTTTCTGATAAAAGGGATAATAAAAATCCATATCTGGGAACAATGGATGATTCACTTAATGCTATTGTAAAAGAGGTTTGGATATATGAATAAATTTCAAATAAATTTTCATAATTAATTATAATTTTACTACCGAAGGAATTGACTGATTATTTCGTCTAATTTAATAAATTAACGTAATTCAATCATCCTTTAAAAATTTTATTCATGAGAAAAATAATTCTTATCCTTTTTACATTTCTTACATTTTTCAATAATTCTTCATCTCAGACAATAGGACTTTTTCAGCATGATGCCGGAACATATGATAACGGTTATGTTTTGTTTGCGCCAATTTCTTATACACAGACTTATTTAATTGACAAGTGCGGAAAACTGGTTCATTCATGGGCAAGTTCATACCGGCCGGGTCTTTCAGCTTATCTTCTGCAGGATGGTAATCTGCTCAGAACAGGAAATCTGAATAATGTTAATTTTAACGGAGGTGGCAGAGGCGGAATTATAGAAAAGTATAACTGGAATTCGAATCTGATCTGGAGTTATACCATTTCTTCTGAATCAGAATGCCAGCATCATGATATAAAGCCGCTTGAAAATGGAAACATACTTGTTATAGTCTGGGATAAAAAAACTGCTGCTGAGGCAATAGCCATGGGAAGGAATCCTGCAATAATTGGACAGGAATTATGGACAGAAAAGATCATTGAACTTCATCCTACCGGTTCGGGTACTGCTGATATTGTATGGCAATGGAATGTCTGGGATAATCTGATTCAGGATTTTGATCCATCAAAACCGAATTACGGAATAATCGCTGATCATCCTGATAAGGTAAATATTAATTTTGCTGGCTCCGGACCTACAACTGATGCTGACTGGCTTCATATAAATTCAGTTGATTATAATAACGAATTTAATCAGGTAATGTTAAGCGTGCATGATTTCAGTGAGATCTGGATCATAGACAGAGATCTTGATACGAATGGAAAACTGGTTTACAGATGGGGAAATCCTCAGGTATATCAACGCGGAATTGCTTCAGACCAAAAACTTTTTGCTCAGCATAATGCACAATGGATTTCTGCCGGATATAATAATGCCGGAAAAATTCTTGTATTTAACAATGGTCTTAACAGACCGGGCGGAAATTATTCTTCGATTGATATAATTGAACCGCCGGTCGACATAAATGGAAATTACAGCATTGATCCCGGAATGCCTTATGCTCCGGCGAATACTTACTGGAGTTATCATGATTCCATTCCATCGAATTTTTACGGAATGAATATTTCGGGTGTGCAGGCACTTAACAATGGAAATTTTCTTATCTGTAACGGACCTTCGGGTGAATTTTTTGAAATAGATTCTTCAAAAATAAAGTTATGGAAATATGTTAATCCAGTCAGCAATAACGGTCCTTTGACACAGGGCAGTAATCCTGTTCAAAATTCCGTATTTAAAACACTATTCTACAGTACAGATTATTCCGGGTTTAACGGACATACATTGATTCCGGGAGATCCGATCGAACTTAATCCTATCAATTATTCATGTGATCTGACCACGGGCATAAAATCCCAGACAGTCTTAAATGAATTTAAATTATATCAGAATTATCCGAATCCCTTTAATCCTGTTACGAATATTGAATTTGGAATATCGGAAATTGGTCAGCCGCGACGGATTGTATCATTAAAGGTTTATAATATTTCAGGAAAGGAAGTTGCTGTAATAGTAAATGAAGTTAAACCGGCAGGATATTATACTAACACTTTCAATGGTGAGAATTTACCGAGTGGAATTTATTTCTACACATTAACAACAGGTAATTTCACTTCTACAAAAAAAATGCTTTTGCTGAAATAAGATGACTTCCAATACTCAGAGAATTAACCTGAAAATCAAAATAATAATTATTACAATAAGTAAACCTGAATAGATCTGTTTATTGTACCTTGCAAGCCATTCAGGTATGTATATGTCAAAATTATCTTTATCGGAATCAGAATATTTCCGGGCAATTAAAGTCAGAGGACAATAGTTTTTAAAAATAATAAGAATTATTCCTTCCAGTAAAAATAAGCTAAGTCCAATCCAGACCCACTTGTCAATTTTATTTACTAAGACAGCATACAATAAATAGAAGATAACAACATTGAAGAAAATCCAGATCAGAGTATGGATAGTTTTGGTAAGTATAAGTTTTACATTGTCAGACATTAACAAAAATATATAACAATATTTAAATATTCATACTAATTTTGAATTGACAATTGATAGTTGATAGTTGATAGTTGATAGTTGATAGTAGATAGTTTACAATTGTAAATTCAAATTTGGAATTTGTAATTTCTAATCACCTATTATAACTTCTTTATTTGGAATATCTATAGTAATATTACCATTCTTAAATAAAAACGAACCAATAAGCGCTTCATATATAAGGTTTTCACGAAAAACAACCGGAATATTTTCTGAAATTTGTTTGTCTGAAATATCAGTATCAGTACAAATTCTCACTGAGTCCAAAACAGTTTTATATTCAGTGAGTATTTTTCCTGAAATGGGAGTTGTAAATTCTTTAGATTGCATACCGGATTTGTCCAGTCTAAGTTTTTCCATGAAATAAGGATTAACCAAAAATGTATTGAAACCACTACCGGTATCAAACTCTGCATTTACACTTACTCCATTATTCAGACAAACCCTTATAAAAATATCAATTGAAAAGTCTGATTGAACTTGTAAAGTAATTGGCACAGATGTATTGTTATTTTTTAAGTTTTGCAGATCTTCTTTATTCAGGAAGGTAATCTTTTTATTTTTAAAATCTATATTGAAAGGTTTATCTTCAAAAAATTTCAGAGAAACAAGTCCGTCAACTCCATAGTCATCAAGAGGCGGATAAATCCCTATCAGTACATCTTTTTGAATAATATCACCGATAGCAAATGAAGGGATTTTGTAAATCTCACCATCGATTCTGTCGCCGTCATTTCTGAAGCCGGTAACATATCCTGAATTTATAGCTTTGTTTTTTACCTTATCAAAAGTCTTCGCTGATAAGACAATTGCTCCGGCACCGGTATCAAGAATGAAGTTTGCTTTTATGGAATCAATCAATGTGACTTCAACTATTATATATCCCTGATCGGTGATCTGAACCGGATATTCCTGAGCATAAGAAAATTTAAAAATTAATAGCAGCAGGGAAATCAATAAAGTTTTTTTCATGATGGGTTATTTAATTTATACTTTGAAATGGATTAACTTACGTTTGTGATTCTGAATAAGTTTAAAATAAATATTTTTTATACTTTAGTGTAATTTTTAAAAAATATTTATTCATAAATTTTCTATCTTATAAACTAAAATCTAATCTTGTTTGGATACTCGATACTCAATACACAATCCGCTACAGCGGATCAATACTCAAAACCAAATCAGTTAATATATTTAAATTTCAAACTTAATAGCTTATTTTAAACAATCAATATTATACCAATTCATTAATATTTTATGTTCTCTGTTAAGTTAATTCTATTTCTGATGATGTTTATGACTGGTTGTGATAAGAATTCCGGTAAGAAAAATACACACAGGAATGAGGGAGATTCAGAACTTGATCTTAATTATAACAAGACAGACATCAAGCTTAAATATACAGATCCGTCAGGGAAAGATATTCTTAGCCGTTTTATTACTCCCGATGGATATCGAAGAATAATTACAGACAGCGGGTCATTTGGATATTATCTTCAGCATTTTCCACTGAAAAAGGATGGATCAAAAGTTTATTATTATGACGGAACCGAAAAGGTAAATAATGATGTGTATGCAGCGGTTCTGGATATTGATGCAGGTGATAAAGATCTTCAGCAATGTGCCGATGCCATTATCAGATTAAGGGCAGAATATTTATATGAAAAAAAAGATTATGGCAAAATCCATTTCAATTTTACAAACGGTTTTTCTGCGGATTATAATAAATGGGCTGAAGGATTCAGAATAAAAGTTAACGGGAATAAAACCGGCTGGTATTTATCCGGAGAAAAAGATTATTCATACAGGACTTTCAAGAATTATCTTGAAATGGTATTTTCGTATGCAGGGACGATTTCATTATCAAAAGAGCTTAAGATTATTCCCGAATATGAACTTTCTGCCGGGGATGTATTCATTTACGGCGGTTCGCCGGGACATGCTGTGCTGGTAGTAGATGTTGCAGTGAATGAGAATAACGAAAAAATTTTCCTTCTGGCTCAGAGCTATATGCCTGCTCAGGATATTCATATACTGAATAATCCGGAAAATAAAGATCTTTCACCATGGTACGATTTAAGAGACACGGATAGACTGTATACTCCTGAGTGGACTTTTGACAAAACAAGTCTGAAGAGATTTGAAAATTAATGATATTTTTAATTATTAGAAATAAAACCTTTATTTCTTATACTAATTAATTTATAAAAATGAATTACAGAATTGAGATCAAATGGGGAGTGATTTTTATTGTAATGATGCTCCTGTGGACCTTTCTCGAAAAATCAGTTGGTCTTCACAGTCAATATATAAGTCTGCATCCGATTTATTCAAATTTTGTAATCATTCCATCTGTAATTATATTTGTATTAGCCTTATTAGATAAGAAAAAAAAATTCTACAATGGATCTATGACATATAAAGAAGGCTTTGTCACAGGATTTTATATTACAATAATAATTGCAGTGTTAAGTCCGATATCTCAGTTCATTGCTACCGAAATTATTTCACCGGATTATTTCAATAATGTAATAAGATATTCAGTCAAACAGGGAAATATGTCGCAGCAGGAAGCTGTAAAGTATTACAGTCTTTTTAATTATATGATCTTTTCATTTATCGGGGCAATTATTCTTGGAACTATAATATCATCAATCGTTGCCGCATTTGTAAAAACAAAAAAAAAATATCGCAGATGATATAAGTTAAATTAAAAAAGCTGATATAGTTTTAGGGATTGTTTAAACAGAACATTTTAAACGGAAATTATAACAAATCGAGATTTTTAGAATTGCACAATTCCTCTTTTTAAAAATTATTTTAAGTAAAGAATTAATCAATGTTAGATAAATATTTGGTAACACCATTTCAAAGATTCATAAGAGCTGAAAGTTCAAGTGGTATTTTACTTTTCGGAGCAACTGTTATTGCACTTATATGGGCTAACTCTCCTTTCAGTGAGAGTTATCAGAATTTATGGCAATTCAAGATAGGAATTAGTTCCGAAGCATTCGAACTTAAGAAACCTCTTATCCTATGGATCAATGACGGACTCATGGCAATTTTCTTTTTTCTGATCGGGCTTGAAATAAAAAGAGAGTTGCTGATCGGAGAACTTAATTCATTAAAAAAAGCTACTTTCCCTTTGCTTGCAGCAATAGGTGGTATGATCTTTCCACTGGCATTCTTTTTTATACTTAATAAAAATCCGGAAACCCTTGACGGATGGGGAATCCCGATGGCAACTGACATTGCATTTTCGCTGGCTATACTCAGAGTGTTAGGCAACAGAATTCCTTTGAGCATTAAAATATTCCTTACAGCATTTGCTATAGTAGATGATATTGGAGCTGTCCTTGTGATAGCAATTTTTTACAGTGAGAGTATCAACTGGATGCTTATTTTAATTTCAATGGTTCCGCTTGTGGTTTTATTTATACTTTCATCCAGAGGTATATTTTTAAAATATGTTATTCTGTTATTCGGAATAGCAATATGGATATTGTTTCTGAAATCGGGAATACATCCGACAGTAGCCGGAGTATTGCTTTCATTTGCGATACCGATCAGGCAAAAGATAGATACTGATACATTTACAGAAGGTCTCTCTAAGATCGAAAAAAGATTAAGGGAAACAAAGGATGTAACTATCCCGATCCTAACAAAAGAACAGATCAATCAGTTAGACAGACTTGAAACATGGACTGCAAAAGTTCAGTCTCCGTTGCAGCATCTCGAACACAAGCTCCACTCCTGGGCAGCTTATTTTATTATGCCGGTTTTTGCTTTATCGAATGCAGGTGTTTCATTCAGCAAGGACATGGATTTTGATCTGTCTCTGGTAATTAATATTATCATCAGCCTTGTGATCGGAAAATGTATTGGAGTGTCGCTGATGTCGTTTGCAGGTATTAAACTAAAGATAGCGGAATTGCCTGCAAATGTTAATAAGATGCAGATAGTAGGAATTGCTCTTCTGGCAGGAGTAGGTTTTACAATGTCAATATTCATAGCTAATCTTGCATTTGCCGGAAGCCAGATTTATATAGATTCTTCAAAAGTCGGAATACTTGCAGGATCAGTAATAGCAGGAATTGCAGGATACATAGTTCTGAGAATAAGCAGTAAGGTAACGTAATTAATTTCCGTCTTCATTATCTTCATATTTTTCAAAATAATCATAGTCGGATTCTCTGGAAATAAAATTTCCTTCAACACCGAACAGATAGTCAGTTCCGTTTATCTCAACTTTGAAAATTATAACTCCAAATTCATTTGTGAGCATGACTGCTTTATTTAATTTGTCAGAATTAAGATTCTGAGAAGAATATTCTTTTATGTTTTCAGGAAGAGTATTTACCGGAATTTCTTCTTTTCTTAAAACGACTTTACCTGTCATATCAAAAACTAAAGAGGTTACAATATTATTGTATATGAAGTCTGCTTCGTAATTATCCCCGTCTTTTTCCCAGTCAACTTTTTTAATTTCAGGATATATATCAATAAAACTTGCTTTGACTGCATCCGGGACTTCAGAATATTTCAGCTCCTGTGCAATGGCAATCTTTCCTAATAGTAAAAAGCAAATTGAGAATATTGTTATTTTCATTTTGGTTTGAATAAAATGGTACACTGATTAAAATTAAACATTTAGAACAATAATTGAAAAACAGTAATTGAGTTGCGTTATGTAATAAGTAAAACAGTAAATCGATCTAATTCTTTTCTGAAAAATGTGACCGTGTGATTAGTTTTAATTCCTTTAATTTTTTTTTATATTCCTTCTTATAAATTTATAATTTAAAATAATTGTAAATATACTGTTTATGAACAGAAGGGAATTTTCAAAATCATTACTAGCAGCTTTGACAAGTTATGCGCTTTTTGAATCACTTTTTTTTACAAATTCTTTTTCCAAACCAATCAGGCAAAAAGCTAATTACTGGCTTAACAGATTGAATGAATATTGCAATGATCTCAATAAAAATTCAATTACTCCCGGAGAGTGGCAATTACAGGTAGAAGGATTATTCAATGAAATATATATTGGGGATGTTCTTAAATTCATAGATTTTGAAAATCTTATAAAAGGATTTGAGTTTCCGGATCTCGGTGTGAATACAAGACCCGTAAAGTTTCCTGAACTTGAAGGATTGCCTGAAAAAACTATCTATCATAAAAAAATATTCGGGATGAAAAAAGGCAGAGCAATAATTCCTCACGGTCACAGTAATATGGCATCAGCTCATCTTATTCTCAGCGGTGAAATGCATTTAAGAAATTATGAGAAGCTCGGAGAAGAAGATAATAGTCTTATTATAAAGCCGACAGTTGACAAAATTATAAAGCCAGGTGAGACTTCATCAATTTCCGATGAGAAGAATAATGTACACTGGTTCGTTGCCAATACAGATTCAGCATTTACTCTTGATATAATCATGCTGGATCTTATCGGAAAGCAATATGATATTCATAATCTTGACATATCTGAAAAAGAGGATCTCTCTGACGGAAAAATGAGAGTTCCGATTTTAGATGTAAAAACAGCGTTAAGCAAATACGGTAAAGAAACTCATCATTAATAATTGTATTCAGAATAAGGCGGTCAATAATTTAATCATAATTTTATTTTAAAATAAATTGAATAAAGAAGAAAATAGTAAACCTGTAGTAAAAGAAGACCCTGTGGTCGAGGCAGTTAAACCCCGTAAAAAATACGAATGGGATAAACTTCTGCTCGAAATTTTTGCGGTATTTCTGGGTGTGACATCCGGATTTTTACTCAGCAACTGGCAGGAAGACAGGCAGGAAAGAAAACTGGAACAGAAATATATTGCTGCATATATTGACGATGTTGAGGAAAATATTTCTGAACTTGAAATCACACTTAAAAATGACAGTCTGTGGATGAAGCAGGCAATACCGATTTTAAAATCACTGAAGGAGGGAAATTTTGACAAGGATTCAACAATAAAAGTTATGAAGCTGATTGTACAGATTTCAAAATTAAATTCGCGATCGGTAACTTATGAAGATATGAAGAGCAGCGGGAATTTGAATATCATAAATGATTTCAATTTAAAAGGAATGATAGTTGATTATTATTCTGAAATTACCGGAGTAGTATTCTTGGAAGAATATTTTTACAGTTATTTCCGGGATCTGATAATGCCTTTCATATTTTCTGAATATAATGTGCTTAAAGAAGAATTGAATAATCCTGAAATTATAAACAGTGTGCAATTCGTAAATGCTTTTACAGGATATTTCTCTATGATACAGCAGCGTGTAGCAGCGTATAATGCTCTTTTAAATAAAGCATATCTTCTGAAAGATAAACTGAATAACAGTCTTGAAAAAAATAATTAACATAAATATTTCACTCCGGTAATTTATGGATCAATTTCATATAAAAACTGATTTGATATTTTTTTCATAATTAATTACTTTGAAAGATCTTTTTTAGAAAATTAATACTGAAAAAGAATGTATGCTAAAAATAGGTGTAACGAACAAATGATTTTAAATAAGAATATATTATTAACTAAAACAGAGAAGATATGGAACTTACAAATGAACAAAATGAGATCATCAACTCTTCAGGCAACATTAAAATAAATGCAGTTGCCGGCTCAGGAAAAACAACAACGATCATTGAATATGCCAAAGCCCGTCCGAAGGAAAGCAGGATACTCTATCTTGCATTCAATAAATCAGTTAAGAACGAAGCGATAAAGAAGTTCGCCGATAAGGGACTGAATAATGTCTCAGTAGAGACAGCACACTCACTTGCTTACAGGCATATTGTTTACGGAAGTAAATATAATCTCAGATCTTTTGGATACAAGTCGCATGAGATTGCAGAGATGCTTAAACTAAGAGGTTTAGGTGAGAAGCACGGCGAACATATTGTCGCCAGTCATATAAGTAAATTTATTTCGTACTTCTGCAACAGTGACAAGCAAAAAGTCAGCGATCTGGATTATAGTGATATTGTATCCGATCCTCTTGCCCAAATGTTTGTCAGCAAACATTATGAATACATAGAAAATCAGACCAGGCTCTTTCTGGCAAAAATGAATAGTGGGGAAATTGAGATCACTCACGATTTTTATCTGAAAAAATTTCAGCTATCCGAACCTGTTTTGAATTTCGATTATATTTTATTTGATGAAGGTCAGGATGCTTCTGCAGCCATGCTGGATATTTTCTTTAAGCAGGATGCGGTAAAAGTTATTGTCGGAGACACTCATCAGCAGATATACGGCTGGAGATTCGCAGTTAACTCGCTTGAGAAAGCTGATTTTGAAACTTACAGATTAACGAGAAGTTTCAGATTCGGACAGGACATTGCTGATCTTGCCATGAATGTACTTAAAATGAAAGAGATCATTTCTGAATATTCTCCGATATCTATAACAGGTAAGAATGTATCGAGCTCATTAAAGGTAAGCGCTATACTCGGAAGAACTAATCTAGGGCTTTTGCTCAGAGCAATAGAATTTGTAAACGAGAAAAAAAATCTGAAGAGTCTGTATTTTGAAGGAAACATAAATTCATATACTTATGCCGATGAAGGTGCTTCGCTTTATGATGTTCTGAACTTATATAACGGCAGACATAAGATGATCAGGGATAAGCTTGTCAGACAGATGAAAGATATAAAAGAACTACAGAGCTTTATAGAAAAAACAGGTGATACTCAGTTCTCTATGTTAGTGGATATCGTAAAAAAATACGGCAATGACATTCCAAAAATAATAAAATTAATTAAGGACAAGCACGTTGAAAACGATGAAAAGGAAAAAGCCGAAATTATATTCTCAACCGTTCACAGATGCAAAGGAATGGAATATGATGTTGTGGAAATTGTAAATGATTTTATAACCGAGGAAAAACTTGAAAAGCAGGCTGAAGACGGTAAAAGCGATGAACTTAGTATTGCGAAATTAAATGAAGAGATAAACCTGCTGTATGTTGCTGTAACACGAACCAAAAATATTGTTCTTATTCCCGAAACGCTTGTGTCAAAAGATTTTCCGGGTTCGCCAAATATCAGGTTGCTGAAAAATGAACCGAAAAAATATTACAAAGATAATTTTAATTTTACTAAATAGGGAAACAGTAAAAAAGTGTCGGATAAAAAAGCTAAAGACAAAGCATATTCAGTCGAAGGAATAAGAAAAAGTCACAAAGCTGCATACAAACCCTGGACAGAAGAGCTTGATGAGGAACTTAAAGAAATGTATTTCAAAAGAACAGATCTGAAATCGCTTGCCCTGCATTTTGGAAGAACTCAGGGATCGATAAGGTCGAGGCTGATGAAACTTGAGATTGAAGAATTTTACGATTAATAATTTTTTTAAAATTAATAAATAATGTCATGCAAAAACAAAATTATTTAGTACTGATTGATGCTCCAAAGGAAAGGATCTGGAAAGAACTCTGGAATGACAGTTCGTACAGAAAATGGACTGCGGTATTTTATGAAGGTTCACATGCAGTCACAGACTGGAAAGAGGGGAGTACGGTCTTATTTCTTAATCCTGATAAAGACGGGATGTACAGTATCATTGATAAGTGTATAGAAAATGAATTGATGTCCATAAAACATATTGGGATCGTAAAGAAAGGAATCGAAATGCCTCCCGATGAGGAGTCGCAAAAATGGGCAGGTTCAGAAGAAATATATACTCTCACAGAAAAAGATGGAAAAACTGAATTGAAAGTTAATGTAGATGTTGATGAAGGATATTTAGAATTTTTTGATAATGCTTTCCCAAAAGCTCTTGCCATAGTTAAAGAGTTGTCGGAAAAATGATTTAATCATTCTGTTTTTGATTATTTAATTAATTTATTGTTCAAGGAGATAAATAAAAAATTGTGATCCCCGGAATTGTATCCGGGGATTTTTAATTTGAAATCCTTTCAAGTCTAAAATTAAAAAATATGTGTTGAATTACAAACAAATCTCAGGGATTGTCGTAACTTCAAAAAACATTTTTTCAAATTAACCATCCGCCATGGCGGATACCGGCTAACCAATTAACTAATTAACCAATTAACCAATTAACCAATTAACCAATTAACCAA
>JAGQWH010000115.1 GCA_020437545.1 Ignavibacteriota bacterium | reverse complement strand
TTGCTTTTCGCCAATACTCTGAATTTCTTTCGGCAATTTATCACAGGCGGGTTATTGCATAATAAACATTTATGAAATCAATAGTATATTGTGATAAGCAAATTTAAGTAAATTCAATTTATTTTGGATACTACTAAGATACCTCGCTGATTGCGGCGAGGTTATTCATTTTTTTCTTTGAGTCTTTGCGACGTTGATGCAAAAAAAGCAATCAGAAATTTGTCTTTTTAAATATCCTCATCGAAATTATCAGCGGCAGGATTATCCATAACAGCATAAATAAAACAGACACCGTTATTCCTAAAAAGCTGCCGAAGAATTTCTGAAACGTAGCTCCGGTGAATCCCATAAGCGCAGAGATGTCAACCTGCAGCAGCATTAATATTCTTCCGAGATCTATCGGGTTAAGAGATGTGAGTATGATGATAAATTTGTCGATAGGGTAATCATTGAAAAAATAAATTATCAGAAAGACCAGTCCGTCGAATATAATTGTAAGATACAACCAGATAATGATCGATAAACCAATGCCTTTTACTTTGTCTTTGTTAAGCACCGATGAAAAAAATGCCAGCGCGGTAAAAATGAATGTAAGACTGACACCGGTAACGATCAGATATAATCCCGATAACGAAAACCCGTAAAGCATCACCGGCAAACCTACGCCGATCAGAAAACCAATCGATAAAGAAACAGATAACGCAAGATACTCAGCGCGGAAAATATTTTTACGGTTTACAGGCTGAGTCAAAAGGAATTGTATGAATTCTTTCGAATTATAAAAATGGATCGTTCCGAATATCAGACATATCAGCGGCACTATGAACAGTATTAAATTCAGAATTGTGATCACGGCTTTCGAAGAATCGTGTCCGATGTAGATTATAGAAAAGCTCATTACCATAAGGATCAGACTGTAGATCATTATGAACTTATTTCTGAGCAGATCAAATAAAATGTACTTAAATATTTTGTTATCCATTTTTTCAGTTTAAAATTATTGCTTTTCGTGTAAGACCCTTGTGATCGCTTTTCCGAGTCTTTCACCCGAACCGTTTTTTATATCTTTCACAGGAAGGTTCAGTTTTACCGAACCGTCAAGGAGATAGACTATTCTGTCAGCAAGTTCATCCATCTCGGAAACAATGTGCGAAGAAATAATTAACAGTTTATCTTTTTTCTTTGTGTCTAATATTTTGTTTTTAAGTATCTCGGTAGAAAGCGGATCGAGACTGGCTGTAGGTTCATCGAGTATCAGTATTTCGGGATCGAAAAGAAACGCCAGCGAAGCAGTGACCCTTTGTTTATAGCCGCCGGACAACTGTCCGAAATATTTTTCATAAATTTCACGGATCTTAAAACTTTCTATAAGTTCTTCATCTAAATTATTGTATCTGCTTCGAATGTCTTTAACAATGTTAAACAATTCTTTGACCTTCAGATTCTCGGGATAGTTTGCTATCTGCGGCATGTAGCCAATATTGTTTCTGTAGACGAACTGATCTTTTGTATCCTCGCCATTAACAAAGATTTTACCCGATTCCGGGATCACGAGTCCGAGTATGGATTTAAGCAAAGTGGATTTACCCGAGCCGTTTGGTCCCATCAGCGCAGCCGCCTGACCTTTTTCGAGTTTGAGGTTTATTCCGTTCAAAGCTCTGAACTTTCCGTAACTCATCTCTATGTCTTTTATCTCTATCATAATTTAATTATAAATGATCTTTTTCATTTCAGGACTCTCGTCTATTAATGTTACAGGAATTATTACAGGCATAGCTTTCTCGGTTACATCGATCAGTTCAACTATAAAGCTTCTGAGTAGTATTATACTTTCGGGTACTTTATCAACTATCATTGAATAAAGACTGACAGGTCTGTATGGAACATCACCGGTTCCGTTTTTATCGAGATCATAGCCGTCATATTTATCCCAGTAATTTCCGGAGTAGATGTTCTGACTTTTCGAACTGTTGGAAGAAACATCAAAAGTATTACTTAGATAATTATTTCCGGTGAATTTATTTTCCATACAATTTCCAAGTATCTTTGTAGCCCAGCCGTTATTGTTGAATTCATTATTTTCTACATTTATTTTATCTGAACCTTCCATATAAATAGCAGTAGTATTTTTATAAAATAAATTTCCTTTGATCAGACTTCGGGTAATGTCTTTGAGCAAAAGACCATAGG
Organism: Ignavibacteriota bacterium; assembly: GCA_020437545.1. Lineage (GTDB taxonomy): Bacteria > Bacteroidota > Ignavibacteria > Tepidaquicellales > Tepidaquicellaceae > JAGPCH01. The sequence goes on along the minus strand of JAGQWH010000115.1, from coordinate 10,702 downwards.
AAGCCGGTCCCCAGTTGTCTTCAAATTTATTGTTCAGCATTTCAATGTTTTTTGTATACATCACTGCCACACCTGCGCCGTTTTCACGGAAGAGATTTTCTTTGTAAACATTACTGTCTGAGAACATAAAATGCAGACCGTATCTCAGATTATTGTGACTGTAATTTCCTGTCATGGTTCCTTTGGTTACAAATTCAAGATAGAATCCGTCCCTGTGTCCCGCGGTTTCATTATACTCCATGGTAATATAACTGCATTTCCACAGGTGAATGCCGTTGCCGGAGGAAGTTTCGGTTTGCGCCTGCCCGAATATCTTATTATTTTTGACCAGACAGTGATTGGCTTTTGCGAGATAGATTGCAAAGAAAGTATCAGTGATGATATTATTTTCAATTATACAATTATCCGAGTTATCAATCTTTATTGCAGAGAGATCTTCCATATAATTAACGCCTATATTTTTTATCTCAAGACCGGATATTTTTACATGATCACTTTGTACAAGAAACCCCTGATATTTGTATTCAAGATCAATAACCGGAAGATCTTCACCGGTGATCTCGATTTGTTTATCAACCACTAAATTATTCTCAGTATAAGTTCCTTTTTTAATTATGATCCTGTCGCCGTCAGCGCAGATTTCCAAAGCTTTTTTTATTGATTTAATTTCACAGTCCTTGCAGACGGTAATATCTTTGCTCTGCACTTTTTGAGGAAGTAATAATGTATAAAGAGCGAATATTATATATAAAAACCTGCAGGTCATTTTCCGGTAAATTTATTTTTCAGATCATTCCAGCTCAGAATTTCTCCGCCATATTGAGTTTGATATTTATCCGCATCTGAATTATTTTTGAAAGCGGAAATATTCTCACCCATCGGACTCCTTAATTCAGGGCTTATCAGATAAGTTGCTTCAGATGCATCAGTTAATACGCCCGGCTCTGTTAGGTTAATTACAAAATACTTATCAATTTCATTATCATTTATCTTTTCTTCTTTCACATAATCAAGCATACATTCCGTGGCATCAAACTTATAAGATTTCCCTTTTTTTGTAAATATCAATGCACCGTATTTTTTATCGGTCAGAGTCATTTTGCAATGCTCGCACTGGTCCACCCCGTATTCAATCTTTTCAATTTCTTTACTGCAGGAAGAAAGCATGGTTAGTGAAAGTAACAGTATGATTATTTTTAATTTGTCAATTTGTTAATTGTGTTAATTATGTTAATTATGTTAATTATGTTAATTGTGTATCCGCTGATGCGGAATATTTAATGATACAATACTTTATAACTTTTTCCCGGACTTGTTAAACTTATATTCATAGATCAATACAAGAATTGCAATAATACCAACTGCAAAAAGTATGTATCCTCCTGAAGCCGGCATTGATGATGCGTTAAAATTCAGCAGTTGTTTTGAGCCGATAAGCGGAGGCTGATAGTTCATACCCGGAACTTTGATAGCTGCAGTCGGATCAAGATTATGACCGTAGTCATATTCCCATGTCCAGAAGTCATACATACCGGCAGTACCAATTGCAATTATCAGCAGTATCCATGAAAGAAGTAATGCTCTTTTATTAAAAATATAAACTATGATACCAAACACAATTATGAAACCGATGATATACGGCATTAACTTTAATTCCTCTATCGAATCAGGTTCAATAGTTTTCATTCCTATGTAATGATTCAGACCGTTGATAGTATTGAGATCACCCGTTATCTTGGTAAGCCATATCTGCATTCCGAGACCTTCAGGATACTGCGGAGCGTCAAGCGCAATATTCCAGAGAGGTACAAAATACAGTACTATTAAACTTAAAGCCAAGATCAGTATTAATATTCCCGAAGATTTTTTCATTTTATTTTCAATTATATAACCGGTAGTGTATCTACCACTAAGTCACTAAACCGCAGTGGCGGCTTTGCGCCTTAGTGGTAAACTACCCCAAACTATTTCTTTTCTGCTCCAAGTGAAAACTTGACCGGAACATTTGATCCTTTTTCTGAAACTCTTATGTAACCCTGCATTTCCTGATGTAGCGCTGAGCAGAAGTCAGTACAGTACATCGGGAATATACCGGGTTTGTACGGCAACCATTTTATAGTACAGGTTTCACCCGGCATTATCAGCATTTCTGAGGTTTGATTTCCCATAATAGCAAAGCCGTGAGGGATGTCCCAGTCCTGCTCGAGATTGGTGACATGAACATATACAGTATCACCCATTTGAATTCCTTCTACATTATCCGGTGTAAAGTGAGATCTTGTAGCTCCTATATACATATGTACAACATTTCCTTCTCTTACAACTCTTCCGTCATTTACACTCTTGATCGCATAAGGATTTTCATTTTCCTCGATCTTATAGATCTTCAGTGAATTCTTTGCAACAAGATCAGCAGGAATTCCTTGTGCATAGTGAGGCTCACCTATAGTCGGGAAGTCAAGAAGAAGTTTCATCTTGTCACCCGAGATATCTATAAGCTGTGCAGATTGTGTGAGCTCAGGTCCTGTCGGGAGATATCTGTCCTTTGTCATTTTATTAAGAGAGATAAGATATTTTCCCCAAGGCTTTTTGCTGTCTCCGCCGGGAATGGATAAGTGACCAACTGAATAATAAACAGGTAGTCTGTCAACTACAGTCTGATTGGCTACATTCCATTTAACTATCTCTGATGAAATAAATGCTGAAGTATAAGCAAATCCTTTGTCATCAAATTCAGTATGAAGAGGTCCTAAACCGGGATTCTTAACTTCGCCGGCAAGAACTGCATCATATTTTAATACAGGAATACCTTCGACGTCACCGTCAAATTGTTTTCCGTCAATGGCTTTTACCATTTTATCGAATGAGAATACAGGAATGACAGTTGCAAGTTTTCCGCCGCCGACTATGTACTGACCGGTAGGATCAACGTCTGCGCCGTGTGGTGATTTCGGACATGGAATGTAATAAATACAACCTTCTAGTTCTGATGGTTGTAAAGTCTTAACTGTTGTGATGATTTCTGAAGTCGCAAGTTGTTTGGATTCATTCCATACATTATGCGCATATCTTGTATTCATCATAGTACCTTTACCGCCTGCAACTATTCCTTCAACTTTCTTCCAGTTGACTGCCATTATAAAATCTTTATCTTTCTGTGAAGCTTCCACTTCAAGAAGTGTATTTGCTTCCTCTGAATTATAACAGGAGAAAAAATACCAGCCATCCGATGGTCCTTTACCTGAGTGACTGAGGTCATAGTCAAAAGGAGGAGTAATGATCTGAAACGCAAGATTCATACTGCCTTTTTCTTTATCGACTTTAATAAAAGAAATCGCACCTCTGAAATTTTCTTTATATGAATTTATCGGAACATCGCGGTTCTCAACCGGTACGCTGAATCTTGTACCTGCTACTACATAATCCGTATTAGGTGTAGTAAAAGGAGAAGAGTGATTTCCTGCGCTGTTAGGAATTTCAATGATCTCAACAGTTCTGAAAGTTGTAAGATCGATCCTTGCAATTCTCGGTGTATTGTTTCCGTTAATAAAAACCCATCTTCCGTCAGGTACACCGTCAGTCTGGGACAACTCAGAATGGTGAGCGTCATCCCACGGTATGAATCCGTATGAAGTGTTGAGCATAGGTTTAGTTTCTTCCGTATAGCCGTATCCTTTTTCAGGATCGACAGAGAATACGGGAATAACTCTGAACAATCTTCCGGAGGGGATTCCGTATGTTGAAAGTTGTCCGCTGAATCCTCCTGATACAAAGTAATAGAATTCATCATACTCACCCGGTGCAACATAAACCTGTTCGGCTTCATCGCCGCTGAGAGCCGGTCCGGATTTTTTATTGTCGGAGCAGGAATTAAAATTTATTAATATGACAATTGCCGGGATTGCAAATAACAACACAGCAAATTTTTTTGTTAAATTTTTCATTTTTTTATTCCTTAATTTAATTAAGAATTTATTTTTAAGTTTTGGCTTTATTGATCATTATTTCTGAAATATTCGAGTATAGCCCTTGCGTCATCCTGTGTTACATTCTGAAAGGTCATTGGAGTCGGATATTCTCCTGACATAGCCATGTTTTTTGCAATCTGATTTTCTCTTAACATCTGCTCAGGATTAAGTATCTGATTCATAATCCATTCGGGTTTCCTTCTTTTTGTAACATCTTTGAGTGGCGGTCCGACCAGTTTATTGTCAATCTGATGACATGCTACGCATTTCACATCGAAGATCGCTTTACCTTTTGCTACAAGATCCTGATTTATTGTAGGCTCAAGCACAACTTCAGTTACCGGTCCTATACCTTTCTCAGGATCATTACCTCCGCATCCGTTGATAATGAGAAAAGAAGTGAATAACACTGTGAGCAAAGTAAAGACAGCTTTTGTTTTAATGTTTTTCATTTTTAATTATTTGATTTATTGGTTTTATTAATTTTATTATCTGTGAATTTTTTTAAAATTTTTCTTTCCAGTAATAATGCCTTTGGAAAAAGCAAATTGTTTTCAAGATGTAAATGAATGTGAAAATCGTATTCAAAATCCTTGAATATTTTGCAGAAAGTTTTTTTAATATTATTTTCGGTCTTAATTTTTTTGATCTCAAAACATATGTTTCTTAAAGAATTAACTTTACCAATTGCAGACAGATGCTCTTTTTTTATGACAGCAATTGGTTTTTTAATTAATCCGAAAGGCGCTATTTCAAATTCAGTTTCAGAATATTCCGAATCTACAAGTCTTTTGATGTATGGGAATAAAAGTTTTTCCTCTTTCTGCATGTGAATCTCAAAATCCCGGTTCAGTTTTTCAAAGTCTTTTATAATTTCTTCATTCTGCACCGAATTATTTTTGGTCTTCAATATAGCTTTTAGCTGTTTCAGCAACTCTTTAAATGTCTTTCTTATATATGTATGATGATTGCTTACAATATATTCGCATAAAAAATCAAGACTCCATTCATTTGATTTGATATCGTTTGAATATTTTCCGTTGAGTCTATTCAGTTCAGTGATAACTTCAGCAGGTTTTACTTCTGCTTTCCCGCAGGCTTCATCTAAAGTATTGTTGCCGCTAGTACAATAATTGATATTATATTTTTCAAAAACCGAAGCAGCTTCAATGTTTTTAAGCAAGATATCGGATAGTCTGTAATTTTTAGTGTATGTCATTTTTGTAACTTTAAAATCTCTATTACAAAAATACACAGGATAGGGATGAATGTGTTTGACTTAGGTCAAGTGAAGTATTATAAGTTTATAATCCGCGATGAATTCATTACCGTTTTCTTTAGCCAACGGTAAATTAGAGAGATACTGAGAGTAATTCATTACCGTTGTCTTCAGCCAACGGTAAATTAGAGAGATACTGAGAGTAATTCATTATCGTTGTCTTCAGCCAACGGTAAATTAGAGAGATGTACAGAGTAAGTTATTACCGTTGGCTAAAGCCAACGGTAATAAAGATCGTATTGCAAAACCAACGGCTACGATTGCGATGGCAACGAGCTATGTAAACTACGGTCTTACAACAGCCGCAAACAGCCCCGCATTATTGGAAGTCAGTACAAGATCAGAAAGATCTGTAATATTATTCCCATCCATATCCGAAGTCACATATCCGTTTACAAAACTTATTGAGTTGTTATAAACATTAACTACATCATTCAGATTGACCGCTCCGTCCTGATTCTGATCACCGACAAATATCCCGAATTTCAAAGGGGTTGCATCTACCTGCTTCATGTTATTTCCGAATGCCTGTGTTTTAGCCGGTGTAAAATCATAACTCACCGAACCGCCGGAAGTAAACGCTATCCCGGATGAGCTCCATGTCTCTATGCTGTTGCGGTGTGTGATTCTGATATAATAATTACCACTGGATGCATTTCCGAATGTAAGTTGTAAAGTGCCATTGGAAGCGAGTATTCCTTTAGCCTGATCCACTACAGCAAACGGTGATGTTGAATTTCTTAACTGAACTGTTATCGTATCGCTTACCAGCAGGTTTGTACCCGAATTATAAAAACCTTCTATATATGTTGTCAGATTCAAAGTAGTAGATGGTCTTTGAGTAACCGCAACCGGGCTGTAGTTTCCGTGAATGTCCTGCGCTATTATGAAATAATAATATGATCCATTCAACGGAGCTGTGTCGAGATATGTAGAGTCAGTTGCAGTACCAAGTGGTGTATCGGTGAATGGATCGATAGTTGGATTCACGCTTCTGAACAAGATGTAATTCAACAGATCCGGCGCTGAGCTTCTGTTCCATGTAAGTCTGACATTATTTCCGGATGGTGCTGCGGAAAAAGGTGAAACCATAAGCGGCGCGATATTGTCAATACTTCTGCCTGAGAGGATTCCGGATAACCAGTATTGTGATGGAATTGAAGTTCGTGCCATGATCTGATAATACATAGTTCCATTTCCGCCTGAAGAAGAATCTGAAGGTGTATTATCTGTATAAGTATATAATGGCCGGCTTGTAGCGGGTATAACTGATCTTAATTCCCATGAGAATCCTCCTCCTGATGGCGGATAGCTTCTGTAAACTAAATAATCTGTAATCATATTTATTCCGCTGACATCATAACCGCTTCTTGCCCACTTCAGAAATACTTTTCCTCCCTGATCATTAGGTACATCTTTTACTGTACTGAATATTGGTTTTACTGAAGGTGCAGATGATAAATAAAGATAAGTTCTTCCGATATTAGTACCTCCCTGATCATTCAATGGTCCTCCAACTATTACATCAGATAATCCGTCACCATTCATATCACCTGCTGAAGATACAGAAAATCCAAACCGGTCGTTTGCAGCAGCTCCTGTCATTATGACATCAGAAACATTATTCATTGCGCTTCCACCGAAATAAACATAAGCTCTTCCTGCATTGGAACCACCGGCATCATTTAAGATCGCTCCTATTATTACATCTGAAAATCCGTCACCATTCACATCACCGGCTGATGAGACTGAATATCCGAACTGGTCACCTGCCGCTTCTCCGTTAATTGTGACATCTGCAATATTGTCAGGTGAAATCCCCCCAAAATAAATGTAAGCTCTTCCGGCATCTGCACCGCCGGCATCATTTAACTGCGCTCCGATTATTATGTCGGTATAACTGTCACCGTTGACATCTCCTGCGGATGAAACTGAATAACCAAAGTTGTCACCAGCCGCTGCTCCTGTTAAAATAAGATCTGCTATTGTGTCAGATAAAATCCCTCCAAAATAAACATAAGCTCTTCCGGCATTCGATCCGCCGGCATCATTTCCATTCGCTCCGGTTATAACATCACTGAACCCGTCGCCATTTACATCATCGGCTAAGGAAACTGAATAACCGAATTGATCACCTGCCGCTGCTCCGGTCATTATCCGATCTGCAACATTATTCATAACACTGCCTCCGTAATAAATATAAGTTCTTCCGGCATCCAGACCTCCGGCATCATTTCCAAGAGCTCCAACTATTACATCAGAAAATCCGTCACCATTTACATCTCCGGCAGAAGAAACTGAATATCTGAATTGATCAACTGCCGTCGCTCCGGTCATTATGACATCTGCAATAGTGTCAGGTGAATTTCCTCCAAAATAAATATAAGCTCTTCCGGCATCTGAACCACCGGCATCATTCAGATATGCTCCAATAATTACGTCACTGAATCCATCACCGTTCACATCTCCGGCAGATGAAACAGAAGTTCCGAACTGGTCACCTGCCGCTGTTCCGGTCATTATCCGATCTGCAACATTATCCATAATACTTCCTCCGAAATAAATGTAAGCTCTTCCGGCATTATTACCACCGGCATCATTTAATGGTGCTCCGATTATTATATCATTAAATCCGTCACCGTTCATATCTCCTGCAGATGAAACAGAAGTTCCGAATTGATCATTTGCCGCAGCACCTGCGAAGAATTCATCCTCTATGTCAGCTCCGGTCATGGAGTTGAGATATAAATTAGCTCTTCCTCCTGTACCACTAATCGGAGCTCCAATTATTATATCACTGTATCCGTCACCGTTCATATCCCCGGCAGAAGAAACAGAAAATCCAAGCCAATTGAAGTTTCCTCCGGTTATTTTGAGATCTGCAACATTATTCATGGAGCTTCCTCCGTAATACACGTATGCTCTTCCTTCAAAGGCGCCACCATAATTATTAGCTCCTACTAATACATCAGAATATCCGTCACCATTAACATCGCCGGCAGATGATACAGAAATGCCAAAGTCGTCACTTCCACCTTCTCCTCCGGTCATTATGACATCTGCAACATTATTCATAGAGCTACCTCCGAAATAAATGTAAGCTCTTCCTCCTGTACCACTAGACGAAGCTCCGATTATTATGTCACTGAATCCGTCACCATTTACATCTCCGGCAGATGATACAGAATATCCGAAATGGTCAAAAAGTACTCCGTTAAATGTGACATCTGGAATTGTGTCAGCAGAGTTTCCTCCGAAATAAATGTGCACTATATCAATAGTTGATCCTACAATTACATCACCGAAACCGTCTCCGTTCACATCACCGGCTGTTGAGACAGATATGCCTAGACCACTATTAGTACCTCTCAATTTGAGATCTGCAACATTATTCATAGAGTTTCCTCCGAAATAAATGAAAACTTTTAAAGAATTACTATAAGGCGCTCCCACTATAACATCGCTGTAACCGTCACCATTAATATCTCCGGCAAAAGATACAGAGGTTCCGAAATAACCGTTTGCCGCTGCTCCTGTCATTGTTACATCAGAAACATTATTCATGGAGCTTCCCCCGAAATACACATAAGCTCTTCCTGCATCTGTACCTCCGGCATCATTAAACGGCGCTCCGATTATTATGTCATCATATCCGTCTCCGTTCACATCACCGGCTGATGCTACAGAATATCCAAACTGATCACCGGCTGCATATCCAGTAAAGAATCTTTCCTGCATTGCATCTCCTTCGGGATCTTCATTATGCATTAGCTTTTGCCCGTTCTCATCAGTGAGTGAATTGAGCCACTCTTTTGTGACTCCGGCCGGAAGCGAATCGCTGTTCGAGTGCTGAGTGTTTTGAGTTTGTTGAGTGTCCGGAGTACTGTGAGTGAAAGTCATATCATTTTCACTTTTGATCCAGTTAGCTTCAGCAGAACCGGTCAGTAATAACAAAATTGCTGAAAGACAGAAAAGTTGGATGTAATTTTTCATGAGTTTGGTTTTAAGTTTGTGTGAAATATTTATTTTAAAGTTATTTTGCAAAACCGGAGTTTTGCAAGCAATTGCGTTCCCAAACAGAGTTTGGGAACGAGCATCAAAAAAATTTAAGTAACTATTAACTATTATAATTGTATGAATGCATATTTCAGAATTTAATGTTTTGCTGTTGGTAAGGTTCATTTTCATTTTCATAAAGTTATTTTTCTACAGTTAATTTTGGATCTGTTTATATATAAAAAGCGAAGCAACCATATTCATTATTCCCGGGAGAGAATAAGGAATGAATTAAGATTGCCTCGCTCAAAATCAAATCTGTCAGAACTTCTCTCCCGGAGAATGAGTGCAAATTAAATCTATAAAATTTCATATCAAAAGAAATTTTTTCGGTTTTGTTACCCGGTAAAATTTCAGTATGCGTTTTTTAATCCCAAAATATGCTGTTTTTGTTCTGTTTTTTAAGTTGTATTAATTAATCCGTTACCTGAATGATAAAAGCGAATTTAATCCCGGTTCTGAAAATCCATTTTAAATCATTGCCGTTGGATTAAGCCAACGGCAATGATTTGTACAACCCCACCCCTACCCCTCCCCGCCGGGGAGGGGTTTTCTTATGTCTTCGTAGAGAGTATTCCATAAAATGTGTATCATATCCATGAAATTTTTGCAGCGGAATGACTCTGCGAATACAGAAATTTTGGATGGTATCGCATATACTCTTCCGCCTCGGCGGATTCTAATTTTCTTAAGGAACGATCTTAGCCACAAAAGAACTCGCATTATTCGATGTGATCACAACATCATTAAGATCGGTAATATTATCACCGTTCATGTCTGTAGGAAAATATCCGCTTGTAAAATAAGCTGCTTCATTGGATACATTCACAATATCCGACAGATCCACATTGCCGTCCTGATTCTGATCACCGCTGTAAATTGCAAATTTTAGCGGAGACAGATCGATCTGTATCTGATTATTACCGAATGCTTTGTTTGCTGCATTTGAGAAATCATAAGTCATCGTGCCTGCTGAAAACATTTCGGGGTTCTTACTCCAAGTTTCTATTGAATTTCTGTGTATTAAATTTAAATAATAGTTGACACCGTTGGATGCATTTTGAAATGAGAATGTTCCTGTACCGGATGAACTTATATATGCCTTAGCTGAATCAACTATTGCATATGGTGACGAACTGTTTCTTAAATAAATCCGGACCGTATCACGAATCATAGAATTTGTTCCTGCATCATAAAATCCCTGAATCAACATTGTAAGATTCAGATTTTTTGATGAACCCGAATTAAACTCATCAGCTCCAATATCCGGTGCCGTCCCCGTTCCTGTATATCCGATATTTCCCTGTCTGATCTCATTGTCAAAGTCATCTGTTATTGTTAAAGGGCTTGTAACATTTTTTCCGCCGCTTTCGATTGAAGTTGGAACTGCAGCGTTTAT
>JAGQWH010000114.1 GCA_020437545.1 Ignavibacteriota bacterium | reverse complement strand
GAGAATAAAGGTACGAAGTTTATGTTTAATCTGAAAAGATAATTACTGATTTGATAACCACTTATAAAATGGTTCAATTAATCTCATTCGCCATTTTTAACAAACCCGCTTCATCAAATTTCTTTCCCATTATCTGTAATCCAAACGGAAGTCCGTCTTTATCCTGACCTGCCGGAACAGATATTGCAGGTATGCCTGCAAGATTTGCTGAGACTGTATAAATATCATTAAGGTACATTGCAAGCGGATCTTCGATCTTTTCTCCTAATTTAAAAGCTGTGGTGGGAGTTGTTGGTGAGATGATATAATCAACTTCATTAAATGCTTTTTCGAAATCTTTCCTGATAAGTGTCCTGGCTTTCTGACCTTTACGGTAATATGCATCATAATATCCTGCAGACAGCACATAGGTGCCGAGCATGATCCTTCTTTTGACTTCTTCTCCAAATCCTTCTGAACGGGAGTTTACATACATCTCTTCAACTGCATCCGAATTTTCAGAACGAACTCCGTATCTCACCCCGTCAAATCTTGATAAATTGCTCGATGCTTCTGCACATGTCAGAATGTAATATGTCTGAATGACATATTTGGAAGAAGGAAGTGAAATCTCCTTAACCGTAAATCCTTTTTTTCTCAGAACATCCAGTTTTTCATTAATGCCTGTCCTGACAGCATCCGAAAGACCTTCCTCAAAATATTCCTTTACATAACCTATTCTGATCTCTTTAGGATCAAAGTTTTTTTCAGACTCAGACGCATAATTTAAAACCTTATGATCGGAAGATGTGCTGTCCCTTTCATCAAATCCGGATATTACTTCCAGAGCAAGCCCAATATCATAATTGTTATTTCCGAATATTCCAATTGAATCAAAAGATGACGCAAATGCGACTAGTCCGAATCTTGATATCCTTCCGTATGTTGCTTTCAAACCGGTTATCCCGCAGAATGATGCAGGCTGTCTGATAGAGCCGCCTGTCTCCGAGCCAAGTGACATCAGACACATATTTGCTGCAACAGATACGGCACTTGCACCGGACGAACCTCCCGGTACTCTTGTCTTGTCTACCGGGTTTTTAACATGACCAAAATATGAATTTTCATTTGATGATCCCATTGCAAATTCATCACAGTTAACTTTTCCGATTATAATGGCATCTTCATTCAATAATCTTTCTACAGCAGTTGCATTATACAATGACTCAAAATTACTTAAGAATTTTGACCCGCATGTAAGTAGTTTATCTTTAACTGAAATAACATCCTTTACTGAAAATACAGCGCCGGCAAGCTTTCCGGCTTTTCCGTCCTTTAATTTTTTATCTATCTCTCTGGCTCTTTCAACAGCTTCAGAATCAAATAAAGAAATAAAAACATTCAGATCTTCCTGTTCATGTATATTGTCGAGATATTGTCTGACAAGCGATTCACAGGTAAGTTCACCGGATTTTATTAGAGATGTGATTTCTTTATGGGATTGTGGGATTGAGTGCATATTATTGGTATTGAGTATTGAGTATTGAGTAGTGAGTAGTTAGTAGTTAGTAGTGAGAAATAAATTTAAAAAATAAAAGTTACACAAGACTCAATACACAATACTCAAATACTGTCTTAAACTTTCTTCTCCTTATCATCCGTTGAAGTAAGGTCTTTCTCTATATCAGATGATGCTTTTTTAAATTCTTTTATTCCTTTGCCGAGTCCCTGCATAAGTTCAGGGATCTTTTTAGCTCCGAATAAAACTAAAATTACTATCGCAATTAATATTATTTCTGGTGTTCCTAAACCGAACATTTTTATTTCTCCTTTCCCGTTACATACGGGATAATTTACTTTTTTTTATTGAATGCTTTCAACTACACTTTTAAAAAATCTGTATCCGTCAGTATTTCCAAGTATCTTATCAGAAGCTCTTTCCGGATGAGGCATCATGCCAAATACATTCCTGTTTATATTCTGAATACCGGCTATATCATCCAGAGATCCGTTTGGATTATCCGTATAACGGAATAAGATCTGGTTATTTCCAACAAGCTCCATATGAGTATTACTGTCACAATAATAATTACCTTCACCGTGAGCTACAGGAATATTGATCTCTTCTTTTATTTCATAGTCGCCGGTAAAAATACTCTTATTATTTTCCACTTTCAATGTAACTGTTTTACAGACAAATTTCAGATTTTCATTTCTGAGTAACACTCCGGGTAAAAGTCCGGTTTCGCAAAGCACCTGAAAACCATTGCAAATGCCGATCACAACTCCCCCGTTATTTGCAAATCTTATTACCTCATTCATGACAGGCGAGAATTTTGCAGCTGCACCGCATCTTAGATAATCCCCGAAAGAAAATCCTCCCGGCAATATTATAAGATTTCTGTCACCTATGCCTTGCTCTTTATGCCATAAGAATTCAGTATCCGTATTCATTATGTGTTTAAGTATATAATAAATATCATGATCACAATTTGATCCCGGAAACACGACTACACCGGCTTTTACACCTGCCATTATTCCGTCCCTCCGATTTCCGTAACTTCGAACGTAAAGTCTTCCATAACGGGATTTGCAAGTAATTTCTTACAGGCTTCCTCAGATATTTTTTCAGCTTCCTGTTTTGATACGGCATCGATCTTTAATTCAATATATTTTCCGATCCTTGTGTCAACTATGGGTTCAAATCCAAGAGATTTTAATGAATGCTCGATTGCTTTTCCCTGTGGATCCAGAATGGTTTTTCTTAGTGAGATGTTGATCTTTGAAATGTACAATTTTAAACTGTTAGATTTTTAAAAAAATTATTTTGATATTTCTTCCTGAATTCTTTCCAGAGCTTCTTTATCTATTCTATTCATTTTCAGTAAAATACTTCCTGCATTATCGTTTTTATTTTTTTTACCTTTGTTTGTATCTTTTGTTTCCGGTTTTACATTTGCCATGGTCCTGCTTTTCTCTTCAGATACTTTTCCCTGATTTTCGGAAAATGATTCTACACCTGATATATTATTCTGATCGTCAGATTTTGATAGTTCCTTGCTTACTTTCTTATCCGGTAAAGCTGCTTCATTTTTATATATAGGTTTTGAATCGGATTTGTCAATGGTCATATTATTCTTCGGAATTGATCTTTCATTATTGAAATCATTTCCGGTTGTATTTTGCTGATTCTGAGGTTTTATATCTCGCGTTAATTCTTTTTTTTCTGTAATTACAGGCGGGGCTTGATTATCAGATGAATTACCCGGTTCTGTTGGTTTTATCTGTTTCTCAGATTGAATCGTTTGCTGTTCATTTTTCAACGAAGCATTATTATCAGCTTCAAGCACACTTTTATTCTGATAAGTTATATAAAACACAAAGAATATCAGAATTGTAAAACCTGCTGCGGGAACGAGCCACGGATACTGAAGGTTTCCAAAAAGATCTTTAAGAAAACCGCCTTTACTATCTTCATTTCTTTTGGAATGTTCTTTTCGCTTTTCGGATTCGAATTCAATGATCTTTGCCTGAAGATTATGAGTGAAGTTATGACTTGCCTCTACTTTTTCAAGTTTCCTGAGTTTATCCGCTATATCAATATATTTTTCTTCGTTATCCAATTCTAAATATTTTTAAAAAAATTCCTATTTTTTATTTGATTTGTAAATATGTTCAAGCATTTCTTTAAGACATTCCCGTCCGCGGTTTATTCTTGATTTTACGGTTCCAAGCGGAAGATCCGTAATGGTTGCTATCTCATCATAATCAAGTTCCTGAATATCCCTCAGTATTATAACCTGTTTCAGTTTATCACTCAAAGCATCAATCGCTCTTTGTATATAATAACTTTCCGTACTTGCATTAACATCGTCATCAGGGGCAATCACATTTGAAGGAAGATCATAATCTTTTTCATCCTCTTCTCCGAACCTGCTTATGGAAAACGAATTATACTTTTTCTTTTTCCTTATACTCGTCCTGGCAAAATTAATTGCTATAGTATACAACCATGTCGAAAATTTCCCTATTTCCCGGTATAAATGCTTTGAAGTATATATTTTCAAAAAAGTATCCTGAGCAATATCTTCCGACTCTTCCCTGCTTCCGGTATATCTGTATAAAAAATTAACTATTTTATCTTTAAATCTGAAAACAATTTCATTGTAGGCATCAATATCACCATTCTGAAATTTTTTTATAAGCTCTTCGTCTGTTAGTTTTTTATAATCCGTATCAGAATTGGATTTGCCTGACATTTATACTGTTATGTTAACTAAATTAATGATCATTTGTTCCTTTTTTTCTTTTTTTAATTACAGGTCGCAAATATTATTTATAAGTCTGCTCATGATCATTTTTTTATCACCCCCCGTGGATTTCAAAGATCTATCAGCCGAATGTATATAATCAAATGCTGCTGTTATTTTTTCCTGACCAATTGATTTTCTGAAATTCTTATAATAAGGAATTAAACTGTCCCATCCCGGAGCCCATAATTTTAATTCTCTTTTAAGATTAAATCCGTCCAGTTTTGCTACAGCTGGATCCGAAAGTTTATTGATGGCTACAAAAGCTGAACTTAATAGTATAACAAGATACACTTCCGAATCCTTTTTAAGTGAGATATAATCATATATTTTCATTGCCGTATTTTTATTCTTTTCCGTAATTGCTTTGATAAAATCACTTTCGTCAAATTCTTTTGCAATCCCGTTACAAAGATTTACTGCATCCGGAGTTATCTCCTTTGTATAATAGCAAAATGTCTTCAGTTTTTCTATTTCAGATAATATCTCATCAAGAGTATTATTTGAAAATTGAAGCAAATATATGATGGTTTCCTTATCGATCTTATAATCATCAAATTTTTCTTTCACCCAGCTTATCAATTCATTCTCAGAAAATCCTTTTACCTGATATATTTTTACATTATTCTCAATATCTTTTTTGCTTGTCTTTGGAGCGGATGGCTCATCATCCGAAGCTTTTGTCTTTACTGTTTCTTTTGCATCCAGCAAGAAGATCTTTTCAACGGAAAATTCATCGTCGTCTGATGTCATTATCAGACAGGTATCAGGATTGGATCTTTTTATATAATCGATCAGTGATAATTTTCCGGCTTTAAGCAGTTTTTTTACATTCTTCAGTACAACAACTTTTTTCTCTGCAAAAAGCCCGGTATTACTGCATTCGTTGATTATATTTTCATTCTGCCTGTCTTCGGCATTAAAGCTTATCAGATTATTTTTTACATCAAAATTTTTTCCGCCGAAATTTTCGCAGATTATCTTAACCAGATCATCCAGCAAAACTTTCTCATCAATGGAAAGAAGTATGTTATTGGGTATTTTCTCTTTTGTAAAAGAATCTGTTAAGTTTTTATAAGAGGTCAGATATTTTGTTTCTGCTTTTGCCAAATGTGATAAAATTATTGAGGTAAGATAATTAATCTAATCCACTTTTTTAATTGATAAATTAGATACTTCAAATTGGCAGGTACTGAGAAATTTTCCTCGTCGGAGTATTTGCATTTTTACTGAGGGACTAATTCGGGACAATTATAGATAATTTTCAGATAAACCTGTTTCCGGAGTATTTATTTTGAGGTTTTAGTCTCTACTACTTCAAGCAGTAATTTAGATACCTCTGCTATATGTATAATATCATTCAACTGTAATAGCAGATTATGTAATTCATTCTGAATCATCCTGTCATTTTTTCCATAATCCCAGATCGGTAAAACTGTGTCGGAAAATATTTTTCCAAAAGTTAACTCTTTTGATATTATTTTCACATTTTCTTCCTTAATGTAAATATTACTTTCCGGAAAATTGCAGATCCTGTATTCGAACAATCTGAATAACGACCTTAAGCTTTCAATTGCTGTCGCCGGATCATTTATTCCGGGACTTAAAGCTTTAATTGCAACTTCGGTCAATTGCCTGAATCCGTAAAAAAAATTTTCCGAAATTGATTCGCTTTCATTTACATAAACAGAACTTTGTATTTTTTCACAAACCTCATCAGGTAAATCCTCACTTACCTTTGCAACCGGAAGTCCTTTTAAAATAAAAGTACCGGGAGTATGCAGGAAATAAAGTGAGCATTTGTTTTCCCGGCAGATTGAAATTATTGCATCTTTATCAAAACCTTCATACACTCCTGATAAATTTGTATTTACAAAGAAGTTACTTTCAAATGCAGGAGTATCCGGTTGTTGCAGTTTAACAGTACAACTGTTCTCAAGTACATTTTTTGTATCTCTGTAAATTCTGCGAATTATCACCTCGTATTTAACTGCCTGAGTAATATAATGGAGAAAGTATATAAAGAGAAAAACATCAATTACAGTAAACAAAATAAGTAAATAAGTGCTTAATACCGGTATCTGCAAACCGGAATCTACATCTCTTATTGAGCTTAACAAAAACAGCAAATATACGATAGTACCTACATAAAACCCCAAAACTACCTGCTGATAGCGGCTGCCTATCAGCTCATTTAAAATCCGGTTACTCATCTGAGAAGCTGTCTGATTAAGTACTATCATTACCATGGAGAAACTGAACACAGTAAGAGAAATTATACCTGCTGTTACGGTTGAAATTATACTTCTGGCAGTAGAAGCATCTTTAAGTTTCAGCCACTCAAGTTGGGATTTCAGATGCTGACCGGTTTCAGAGAAATCAAATGAAATGCTCAGATATGAAAGCACAAGAAATGCAAACGCAATAATTGCGGGATAGAATGCTATGCTGTTCACTATCTTCTTATATTTATCTTTAATCCAGATTTTTATATTGAACATGATTAATTATAATATTTTTTCCGGGAGGTTGCTGATGTAAAATTTTAAATTGGTTTCAGTTATATAATATAACTCTTTTAGTTTTGATACAAACAGAAAAAAATTAATATCAGAAACATAAATTTTTTTTTCCTTCATTAAAGTCTGAAAAGCTTTGAAGCGGGAATTAGACGATTTTACACGCTCCGGAGTCATCACTTCTTTACAGTGGATTCCGACGATGTAAACTTTCGGGAATGTAATTTCTGCGGAGTCTGAAGAACGCCTAACTCCTCAGGTCAGTGAAATAAAAAAAGCCGCTTCAATAAAAATTGAAACGGCTTTTTAAAAAACGAATAACTTAAAACGAATATTACTTTTCGCCCAAAGTAACTTTGATCATTTTGACATCAGTTGCCGGTTTATCGTTAGGACCGGTCTTTGTTTTTCCGATCTTTTCGACAACATCCATACCGCTGATGACTTCACCGAATATTGCGTGTTTTCCGTCAAGCCATGGTGTAGCTGCAAGTGTTATAAAGAATTGTGAAGAACCGGTATTTGGTCCGCTGTTAGCCATTGAAAGAATTCCTTTTTTGCTGTGCTTTAATCCCGGTCCGAATTCATCCTGAATAGTAGTTTTGGAACCGCCTCTGCCTGTACCTGTAGGATCACCGCCCTGTATCATGAATCCGTCTATTACTCTGTGAAAGATGATCCCGTTATAGAATCCTTCATTCACAAGATTCTTGAAATTTGTTGTAGTAATAGGAGCTTCTTTTGAGAATAATTTAATTTTAATAGTTCCCATAGAAGTTTCCATTGTTACGATGTCACCTGTAGCTTTAGATGTTTCTTCTTTACCTGCTGATTCTTTGTTTTCCATTGTAGAGTCCTTTTTTTCTGTTTGAGTTTGTGGAGTTTCTGATTCTGTTTTTGTTGTACTTTCAGTAGTAGTTGTCTTACTTTCTTCTTTTTTTGTCTCGGATTTGGTTTCGTCTTTCTTATCCCCGCAGCCGATAAAAAGAACAGTTACAAATAGTATTGAAAATAATATACTGATCTTATTTCTTAACATTTAATTCTCCTGTTTGTTTTGGTTTTTTGATTAAATAATTATATTTGGATTTTACAAAATCTTTTTAATTTCCTTTTAGAACTGTTTCAGAAATCTCAGATCATTTTCAAGAAACATTCTGATATCGGGTATTCCGTATTTCACAAGAAGTGTTCTTTCTATACCCATACCGAAAGCAAATCCTGAATACTCTTCAGGATCATATCCGATGATCTCGAATACTTTCGGGTCAACCATTCCGCAGCCCAGTATCTCAAGCCATCCTGTGTATTTACAGATCCTGCAGCCATTACCGTTACACAGGAAGCATTCAACATCCATTTCTGCTGATGGTTCTGTAAACGGAAAAAACGAAGGTCTTAATCTTGTCTTTAAATTCTCTCCGAAAAATTCACGTGCAAAATAATTAAGCGTTCCTTTTAATTCCTTAAACGTGACTTTCTTATCAACATACAAACCTTCCACCTGATGAAACATTGCAAGACTCCTTGCGCTTACCGCTTCATTCCTGTAACATTTTCCCGGCACGACAACTCTTATAGGCGGTTTGGTATTTTCCATGATCCTTACCTGTCCCGGTGAAGTATGTGTTCTTAAAAGATATTGTTTGTCTTTGCCCTTGCTGTCAACATAGAATGTATCCTGCATATCTCTTGAAGGATGATAATCAGGTGTGTTCAATGCATCAAAATTATGATATTCATCTTCGATCTCCGGACCTTCATAGATCTCAAATCCGATCTTTTCAAAAATGGAAGTGATATCGTCAATTGCCTGATTGATAAGATGCTTTGTGCCCTTGTTGAATGTCCTGCCGGGGAGAGTATAATCAATCGCATTATCCGGCTGGTTTGACTTTCCGTCTAAAGCTGATTTTTTCTCATCATAAACAGATTGTATAGAGATCTTTAATTCATTAAGGGATTTTCCGACTTTACCTTTAATCTCTTTTTCAACTTTTTTAAAATCTTCAAACAGATCATTCAAAATACCGTTTCTGCTTATATATTTCAGACGGTATTCTTCCAGAGACTTTTCGTCGGAAATATTTACTGAATCATTTTCAGCTTCGGATCTTATCGAATCTATTCTATCGAGTAAAGACAATTTTAAGAGTTTGTATAATTAAGAAAATTATTTTCCTGATAATATTTAATATCTGAAATTTAACATTTACAATTAAAACAGAACAAGGCGAACAAATTATTATCCGCCTTATTAAATTTTAATTTCCGGCACAGTACAGATATTATTTTAAAGCAAACTTAACAACTTCATTAAATGCTTCAATATTATTGTACGCAAGATCAGCAAGCATTTTTCTGTTAATATCAATGTTCTTTTTATTAAGAGCATTGATTAACTTTGAATAAGTTGTATCATTCATTCTCGCTGCAGCATTGATTCTCGTGATCCAGAGACTTTTATACTCTCTCTTTTTTAATCTTCTGTCTCTGTAAGCGTGTGTAAGCCCTTTTTCTACAGAGTTTTTGGCAACTGTATATAGTTTACTCCTAGCACCTACATACCCTTTGGCTTCTTCGAGAACTCTCTTTCTTCTTTTGTGCGAAGCGACTTTATTTCTTGAACGTGGCATTTTTTTCCTTCCTGAATAAAAATTTAAAAATTAATTTAAGCTTGGATCATTCTTTTAATGGTTCTTACTTCCTGCTCGGAAACAAGAGTCGCCTTTCCTAATTGTCTTTTTCTTTTGTTTGACTTCTTAGTAAGAATATGGCTTCTGTAAGCTTTTTCTCTTTTTACTTTACCTGTTCCCGTGACTTTGAATCTCTTCTTTGCTGCACGGTTAGATTTCATTTTAGGCATCTTTATTTTCCTCTGGTTTATTTTCTTCTGAAATTATATTTGGTGTTGCTTCTTCTTCTGTATTTTCGGATACTTCTGTATTTGCTACTGATTTTTTATTGCCGCCTTTTTCTTTCTCAAGATGATCTTTGTATATTTGAATCTTGTTCTTATCCGGCAGGAAATACGCATACAACTGTTTTCCTTCCATTTTCGGCGGAGCTTCAAGCTTTCCGATATCATTCAGCTTCTCGACTATATCTTCCATCAATGCCCTTCCGATCTCCGGATGCGTTATCATTCTTCCCTTAAACATTACAAAGGCTTTAACTTTATGTCCTTCAAGCAAAAATTGTCTAAGATGCTTTGTCTTGAAATCTATATCATGAGTATCAGTATTCGGATTAAACCTGATCTCTTTGATATGCATCACATGCTGATGCTTTTTTGCTGCTTTTTCCTTTTTCTGTTTTTCGTAATTATATTTACCATAATCGGCTATCTTGCAAACCGGCGGTTTTGAATTTGGAGAGATCTCTATCAGATCCATATTTCTGGCTCTGGCTGTCTGTAATGCTTCCGTATTTGTCATTACGCCAAGTGCATTTCCGTCTTCATCTACTACTCTTACCTGTGGAACCCTGATTTGCTCATTGGTTCTTTCTCTGTGTACTTTGTTTTTAATAAATTATTATTTTAATTAATTATAATTTTCTCTTTTAGAGACCTGTAATTTAAGCTTTTCTATAAACTCATTCAATTCAAATTTTCCGATATCTCCTTTTTTATGCTGACGCACGGAAATATCATTATTTTCCATTTCCTTATCACCCAAAACCAGCATATATGGAATTTTTTTATTTTCAGATTCTCTTATCTTATAACCGATCTTTTCATTTCTTGAATCAATGCTTACTCTGAATCCTTCTTTTCTTAATTTTTCTGAAATTTCCATTGCATAATCCTTATGAGAATCAGAAATAGGAATAATACTTACCTGAACTGGTGCAAGCCATAGCGGAAAATATCCTCCGTAATGCTCGGTCAATACTCCGACAAATCTTTCAAATGATCCGAATACAGCACGGTGGATCATTACAGGAACGTGTACAGCGCCATCAGCTCCTATATACTCAAGACCAAATCTTGAAGGCATGGAGAAATCAAGCTGGATAGTTCCAAGCTGCCAGTTGCGGCGTAAACTGTCCTTCACTACAAAGTCGATCTTAGGTCCGTAAAACGCTCCGTCACCTTCGTTGACCTTATATTTAATGTTTGCCTTATCGAGTGCGGTGGATAATGACTTTTCCGAACTGTCCCACACTTCCGGAGCTCCGATGAATTTTTCAGGTCTTGTGGAAAGATAAACCTGTACATCATCAAACCCGAATGTATTATAAACTTCAAAAATTAAATTAATTAAAACTGTAATCTCTTCTTCTATCTGTTCGGGTGTGCAGAATACATGCGCATCGTCCTGTGTAAAACTTCTGACTCTGAACAATCCTGACAATACTCCCGAAAGCTCATGTCTGTGCACCAGACCAAATTCATATAATCTTAATGGAAGATCTCTGTATGACTTCATACTTGTCTTATACACCAAAGTGCTTCCCGGACAATTCATTGGTTTGACTGCAAAATCTCTTTCATCAATATCGGTAAAATACATGTTCTCTTTATAATTATCATAATGCCCCGACTGCAGCCATAATTTCTGATTAAGAATAATAGGAGTATTGATCTCCTGATAATCAAGTTCTACAAGTTTTTCTCTTAAATAACTTTTGAGATTATTAAGTATTACCATTCCGTTATTATGCCAGAACGGAAATCCCGGACCTTCTTCATGAAATGAAAACAGATCGAGTTCCTTACCAAGCTTTCTGTGATCTCGTTTCTTTGCTTCTTCAAGATTCAGCAGATATTCATCAAGTTCCTTTTGCTTGGGAAATGAAATTCCGTAAATACGCTGAAGCATCTGACGGTTTTCATCGCCTCTCCAGTATGAACCCGAAACTGAAAGCAGTTTGACTGATTTAACTTTTGCAGTTGACGGTAAATGCGGTCCTCTGCAGAGATCAGTAAACTCACCCTGTTCATATAGCGTCACGACGTCAGCATCCTTTGCAATTGTCTCAAGTATCTCAACTTTATAAGGATCGATTCTTTTGTTTTTGAAAAATTCTATTGCATCTTCTCTTTTAAACTCTACTCTCACGGGTTTCAGATCACGCGCGGCAACTTCAAGTATTTTAGCTTCTATAACTTTAAGATCCTCTTCAGTAAATTTTTTCTCCGAATCTATATCATAATAAAATCCGCCTTCGATAGCCGGTCCGACACCAAACTTTGCGCCGGGATATAATTCCTCAATTGCCTGAGCCATTAAGTGTGATGTTGTATGCCAGTAGACTTCCTTACCTTTATCAGAATCAAATTTATGCAAAACGATCTTTGCATCCTCATTTACCGGAGCGTGCAGATCCACCAGCTTTCCGTTAATTTCGGAAACCAGTATCTCATCCGCAAGCCGCTTACTGATGGACGCAGCAATATCATAGGAAGATATTCCTTTGTCAAATTCTTTTACAGTGCCGTCCGGAAATGTTATTTTGATCTTGTCTGACAATTGGTATTAAGTATTAAGTATTAAGTATTAAGTATTATTTAAAATTCAAATAAATTCCAAATTCGAAATCCCAAATTCCAAATTGAAAAAAGTGGGCGGTAATGGATTCGAACCAATGACCCCTACCATGTCAAGGTAGTACTCTAACCAACTGAGCTAACCGCCCAAATTTATTCGGAACAGACAAAATACCTATTTTAGATATTTTTTACAATGGGAGTTTTTATCTGAAAGGAAATAACTTTGTACACGAAAAGAATTGCAATCTGTTAACACTGATAGAATAGAAAAAAATCGGAATTTACAATTTTATTTAAAATTTTCATATTTTCGCAATTTTGATTTAAAACTGAAATACTTTCTAAAAGAAATTAATACAAAGAAATCCGCGAAAATCTTCAAATCCGCCGCGGCGGACCGTGTTATCAGCATGCTATAAAAATTTGTCGAATACAGAGAAGAAACAAAATAATTTCAGATATATAATTGAATTTTATAAGATATTGGATTTGCAGTTCTGTGATGTTGGTTTTTGTTGCCCTTACCTCCCCTTAATCAAAGAAATATAAACACTTTGAAATAAGGGGTATTGGGGGCATGTTCTCTCAAAATGTTACTTCCTTTCCGATTTGTTCTTTCGGA
>JAGQWH010000113.1 GCA_020437545.1 Ignavibacteriota bacterium | reverse complement strand
CTGAAGCACTTAGCTGCAACAGGATACAGTCTCGGACGGTTGCTTGTCAGCAGCTGCACATTAAAGAAATTTCTATATTTTTCTACATTATCATATAAAACTCTTACATACCAGTTTCCGGTTACCGAAATTCCGGGATTGAAATCAGGTGTCCAGTAATAATATGAATACTGATTCTGTTCACTAATATAAAAATATACTTCAGAAAACAAGACGCCGTTTGATTTGTATAACTGAAACCTGACCTGCTTACCGGTGTATTTTCCCTGAAGCCTTAACCAGAATCCAATCTTGCTTTCATATCCGCTGACTGAATTCGGCTGATATATTCCTTCTTTTATATAATTTCCGATACTGTCCAGATTACCACCTACAAGACTTGATGTATATACCCCGCAATCTATCATTTTAAAATCCCTGTCTCCGACATAAGGATACTGACTCTGCCATAGAGAAGCGCTGTGATTGTATGTTCCCTGCCACGGATCCCTTTTTACCCACGTATTTCCGGTATAATATCCCGGCTCGAAATGAAGATGAGCATCAGTTGAATTTCCCGAACTGCCGACATATCCAATAGTCTGTCCCTGTAAAACAAACTCGCCGAGTTTCACGGTTACAGATTTTTTCATTAAATGATAGTAAAACGCGTATGTACCGTCACTGTGTCGGATCTGCACCAGATTAGCCGGAAGGCCAGTTCCCCAGCCGGTGTTTCGGTCAAAATTATTTATTGAGATCTGAACGACCGTTCCTGATGCAGCAGCTTTTACCCTGACGCATCTGTCCATATGTCTGAAATTTTGAAGTGTAATGTCAGTCCCCTGATGACCATTATATGACCATGAACCATCATCGTAGTCTTTAATTCCGCTTCCCGCAAGATCATCAACATAATTAACTATGTTCACTCCGTCGTCAAGCGCTTCGTCAAACGGCCAGATGTAAGTAGTAGCTGATGCGTCTATAGGAGAAGTCAGATTTTCATGTATAGCAGGATCAAAGCTGTGATCCACACCACAGTTATCGGCATCTCCGGTTGGTTTCTGCGAATACATATAAAGATCATCACCGATCTTTTGCACCTGACTCATTAAAGAAGAGCACGTCAGCATTATCAGAACGAATAAGATTTTTTTCATTTTTGATTAATTAAGATTTATAAAAAAAATTTCTTTTTAAAAAATATTAAAACTCAATCTTCACCCCCTGATCTCTGACAGAGAAATTTGGGATTGTGCCGGTGGTGAAGATGAGTTATATGTTAAAGTTGTATTTTTGAAAATCCTCTCTGTCAGGAAAGTGTAAGCAAAAATATGTTTGTTCAACTGAATATCCAAAGAAACTTTTTTAAAAAAATCACCAGTTGGGAATAGTATTGAGTATTGAGTATTGAGTATTGAGTATTAGGTATTAAGTATTACGAATTGTGTACTCATTTAATAGAAAATTAAGAGTAGTAATTAAATTGGAAAGTTAGCAATAAGTGTTTTAACATCTGACGTCTGACATCTGACATCTGACATCTGACGTCTCACGTCTCACGTCTCACGTCTTGCGTCTCACGTCTTACGTCTTACGTCTCACGTCTTACGTCTTACGTCTCACGTCTCACGTCTCACGTCTCACGTCTTACGTCTCACGTCTTACGTCTTACGTGATCACAAATCAAATTCCTGTCCCTTCACCGGGATCTCAATGTCTTTGAAATTCAAACTGCGCAGTCCGTCTTTGAATGCTTCCTGCTGATCGAGTTCGCCGTGAACAAGAAAGATCTTCTGCATCTGATTCCGGTCAAAGTTGTCGAAATATTCAAGGAGTTCGTCTCTGTCAGCATGTGCTGAAAATGAATTAAGTACAACTACTTTTGAGTGAACATAATATTCATCACCGAATATTCTCACCATTGCATTTTCGGAATCTCTGGATTCAATAAGTCTTCTGCCGAGTGTATGCTCTGCCATATATCCGACTATTAACACAGTTGACTTAGGATCTTCTATGTTGTTTTTTAAATGATGAAGTACTCTGCCGGATTCAGCCATGCCTGATGCTGAGATAATTATACAGGGTTCATTTATTAAATTCAGACGTTTAGATTCTTCCACACTTTGAGTATAGCGGAGATTCGGAAGTTCGAAAGTCTTAACACCGCTGAGTATCATTGAAGCAAATTCACTGTCATAGCATTCCGGATGCAGTTTAAAAATATCCGTTGCTTTGATTGACAGCGGACTGTCTATGAATACGGGTATTGACGGAATCGAACCATTTTCAAATAACTTAGACAGAGAATAAATTATCTCCTGCGTACGTCCGACACTGAAAGCCGGAATGATAGTCTTCCCGCCCCGGGAAATTGCATCCTTCAGAACCGAACCGAGTTGATCGTCCATCATATTTGATTTGTCATGAACCCTTCCACCGTAAGTAGATTCGGAAATAATAAAATCAACATTACCAATAAATTCAGGATCTTTTATAATAGGTAATCCCGGTCTGCCTATATCACCGGTGAATGCAAATCTTATCTTTCTTTTTCCTTCGTCTATTGTCAATACGATCATTGCCGAACCGAGAATATGTCCCGCATCATAATATTCAACGGAAACGCATTCTTTAAGACCATCGATACAGAAGCTCTTTCTGTATGAAACTGTTTTAAAATTTTCCAGAACTCTCTTAGCATCTTCCATTTTATACAGCGGCTTGAAAGGAGAAAGGTTCTGCCTGAGTCGCTTTTTGTTAACATACTCAGTATCTTTTTCCTGAATATGAGCACTGTCAAGCAACATGATTGAGCAAAGATCCTTGGTTGCCGTAGTTGAATATATGCTTCCGTCAAAACCTTTTGTATAAAGCGAAGGGAGATTTCCCGAATGATCTATGTGAGCGTGTGAAAGAATGACGCAATGAAGTTCTTTCGGATCGAATAAAAAAGTCCGGTTAATATCATATGCATCCTGTCTTTTTCCCTGAAACAATCCGCAGTCAAGCAGGATTTTCTTTCCGTTGATTTCAAGTAAATGTTGAGAACCGGTTACAGTCCTGTCGGCACCGCAGAATTTAATTTTCATGATTATATTTGAGTTATTCTTGAACCTCTATAATTAGAACAAACATAAACCAATTTTCCGAATACATAAACAGAAAAATTATTCATAGTTTGATGTTAATTAGTATTGAGTATTGGGTATTGAGAATTGGGTGTCTTGTCTTAAGAAAAGTATTAAGGATAATCCCGGAGACTGAAGATAGAATCCTGTTAAAAAGAAAAGTTTACAATAAAATTTTTATTCAGGAAAATGAATCTATTTGCCCTGTGTTTATATTTTGTTAAAAACTGGTATTTTAAGTTGTTCTTTTTGAATTTTGTATAATTTTCAGAAAGGATTTTCCTTTTACTT
Organism: Ignavibacteriota bacterium; assembly: GCA_020437545.1. GTDB lineage: Bacteria > Bacteroidota > Ignavibacteria > Tepidaquicellales > Tepidaquicellaceae > JAGPCH01. Next base: position 9,670 of record JAGQWH010000113.1, on the reverse strand, counting down.
CTTCGATTGTAAGACCGGTTTGTAATATTTCGTCTTCTGAAACAGCGCCGCAGTTTAATGCTCTCAGAAAATAATTCAGAAGCCCCTGACCTGTTGCAGCATCATCAAACACATCGCCGACCAATGTTGCCTGCGCAGCTTTTTCAATAAAATTGGTAAGACGCTGTGATGCCTGTTCGAATCCGTCCAGGAAAAATTTATATACAGCAGTATATCTAACAGGAAGTTGCGCAGGATGAAGATCCCAACCCTGATAAAATGCATTTGATAATGAATTCATCACATCGTCGTACATTATTTTCCATGCATTATGAACGGTATCAAAGTTTTCTTGAATTTGTTCTTCAGATAAAGTACAGTTTTTTACGGGTTTATTTGGTCCAACAGGCATTATATTGGTAGCTCCGTCAGAAAGCCAGACACCTGTTCCGGCAAGTGAAACCTTCATCATATTCCTTGCAAAGTCACAAACAGGGTGCCTCATCGACTGAAGCGCAGCGGTCACATCGCTCGAAGCCGTGTAATCATATACCCCGAAATGAGCAGCTATGCATCTTCCGCGCGAGGCTCTTACCAAAGATAAAATGTTTGACCTTCCTTCAGTATCAAATATAGACTGTGTAGTTTCTATCATTATTTCCATTTTCAGTGAACCGGGTTGAAGATTTGATTTACTTTCCAGTTTTTCAAAAATATCAACAAGAGCTGTAACATGCTCAGGAACAGTCACTTTTGGTAAAGTCACGACAAAATTATCAGGAAGTTTTCCGCCGGTTTCTTTCAGAAGGGTATTTATAAAAATCTCTAAAGTCCGTACAGCTCTGTGTTTCAATTCTTCGGAAAAAGTCTTTATCCTGATACCAATAAAAGGGGAAAGTGATTTTTCTGACATGCCTTTGGCAACTTCATTGGCTGTAAATTCAGCGGTTTCGTCCTCTTCCTTATCCGGACGTATCCCGAATCCGTCTTCAAAATCTATTCTGAAATCTTCAACAGGTTCGTTTTTTAATTTTTCTTTGACTTTTTCATACACTTTTAGTGTAATTTCATCATTTTCTTCCATTCCAAAGGCATTTGCAAAAACTTTTACATTGGGTGCATATTCCGAAAATGATCTCAAAGCCAGTTCGCCTATTCGCTTAATTGTAGTGCTTTTAAAAAGCTGAGCACCTCCGTAAACAGTCTGAACCGGCTGGCGGTCACCTGTATCTCCCGGATAGATCTCTTTTAATTTTTTATTTGCTGCAGAAAGATTCGAAAATACTTCAGAAAAATCGTTCTTATCGCTATTCATATAATGATTGAAATTATTGATATGATTAATATTTATATCTATTTTTAACTACTAACTACTAACTACTAACTACTAACTACTAACTACTAACTACTAACTACTAACTACTAACTACTAACTGTTCATTTTCAACTTTTAACTTTTCCAGTTTTTGCCAGATCATATCTTTAAGCTCTTTAAGATTCTCACCGGTTATAGACGAGATCAGAATCTTATCTTCTTTCATTTTCAGCTTTTCAAGTTTAGCTTTAAGCTCTTCGCTGATAGCATCTGTCTTTGTAAAACAAATGATCCTGGGTTTATCAATTAATTCCGCTTCATAAGTTTTTAATTCATTCAGAAGTGTATTATAATCTTTTAGAATATCTTTTTTAAGTTTTGCTTTTTCAAGATTGGTTGAGTCTATCAAAAATAATAGAAGTCTCGTTCGTTCTATATGTCTCAGGAACTGAAATCCAAGTCCTTTACCGTCTGATGCGCCTTCGATGATACCGGGAATGTCTGCTACAACAAACGAATTGTATTCATTATATTTTACAATTCCAAGATTCGGTACAAGAGTGGTAAATGCGTAATTTGCTATCTTTGGTTTTGCTGAAGAGATCTTTGAGATAAGTGTGGATTTGCCGGCATTCGGAAATCCAACGAGTCCGACATCTGCAATGAGTTTCAATTCGATCAGAACGGTCATCTCCTGTGCTTCTTCACCCGGCTGAGCCATTCTCGGCGCCTGATTGGTTGAGTTTTTGAAATGATTATTTCCCTTGCCTCCTCTGCCGCCTTTTAAAATAACTTTTTCATCGCCGTCTTCAAGAAGTTCAGCTATAACCTTTCCGGTTTCAATATCTTTTATAATACTACCGCATGGTACCATTATTACAGTATCTTCTGCGCTCTTTCCGGTTTTCAATCCGCCTTCGCCGTTACCGCCTTTCTTAGCTCTGTAATGCGCTTTATATCTGAAATCTATCAGAGTGGAGAGCTGGGGATTGGCTTTGAAAATTATATCACCGCCTTTTCCTCCGTCACCTCCGTTGGGACCGCCTTTCGGAACAAATTTTTCTCTTCTGAAACTTACACAGCCATTACCGCCTGCTCCTGATTTTAAGTGTATCTTTGCCTGATCTAAAAACATTCTTAATATATCCTCTCTTAAAACTTAATGTTTATTCTTAAAATATTCGTTTAGTTTGTCTACAAAAAACACTACATCTTTATTATAAATATCAACATCATTTCTTTTGAAAACCTGCTTGAGCTGAGTTGAAGCTTCTTCCCACGAATTACAATTTTTAAGCTTCGAAAAGGACATATCCATTAGTATAAGATCTGATTTGTATATTTTCTTAAGTATCTTTTCGGATCTTTTTTCATCAAATAAAATACTTATCTCGTTTTTTTCAGATGTATGTTTATTTTCAGTAACATCTTCTTCTTTGCTCTTCTTTAATATACCTTTTTTCAATAAACCGGTTTTCTCTTTATCCTTATTCTCTTCGGATGATCCGGTTTTTATTTTTGTCTTATCCTTTAAACTATCTGCAGTATCGTTTTTATCAATGTTTACCTTTTTATCAGTATCTGCAACATTTGATCTTTCACTTTTATCTGTAAGTTCGATTTTTTTGGAACCGGCTCCTTTCATTGGCTTGATCGTAAACTCAGGCTTCGGATCATAATCTTCAATTAATATTTCAGACTCAATATCAGGTTTGATTTCTTTAACTTCCTCATCTTCAATTGTAATATTTTCTTTCGAATCAGGTTTGATTTTTTTGGATTCAGTTTCATCATCTTTATTAACTTTATCATCTGATTCATCATTTATATCAGTTGTTTCCTCTGCATCAGGAGAACCCGTAGTAATGTATTTGCCGGTCAGAATTTTTGTAATGTCCTTTAGACTGAGTTCAGTATGAGAATCAAGATCCTTTACAACGCTGAATTTATCAACAAAATCCGGATAAGATTTATCTTCAAGAAATATTTTTAAAAATGAGAAAGGGATCGTAGATTCAAGATTATAATCAGATTCATTTTCATAACGGATCAGGAATAGCTGCAGCAAAAAATTTTTTATTTTTATGCTGCTAATATCGGTTGAAAGCTTTTCATATATTGAAAGATTTACGGAATCAATGATTGAGGATAATTCAGATTTGGTTATGAATATCTGAAAATTATCCTTCATTGCGTCTTTTATGGAATCCGAATAATAATTATAAAAAGTAAAAATATTCAACTTTTTTAAAATTTCATTCGGAGGACGGGATTCAAAATTATTGAACAAAAACGTCCGGAGAGTCCATTTAGGTCTTAACGCGTAGTTAAAATAAAGTTTATTTGCCTTTGAAATCCTTGATTTGAGTTCCTCGGGTGTACTTTCTTCGTCAAATTCATAAAGCAGATAATTCTTTGTGAAATCCCTGAGATCACTGTTAAGGATCATTATCCGGTTAACGTAATCACCGTTTTTAAGAGACTTGTAAAGATTATCTATTATCCCGGATTCTTTTTCTGTCCATGAGTCGACTATATTTTCAAACATATTTATAATTTAGAAATCAAATTTACTTTATTTTTGAAAATATAGAAATGACATTCTGATAAAGAAAAATTAAAAGTATCACGGAAATAAAACTTCAAGTCTTTCGTTTACAAGTTTTGTTGCTTTATCAATATCTGTTTCAATCTCAGTGGAAATGCCTTCGCTTAGTTCATGAAGTATCTCTTCCTGTATTTTGCCCCTTTTTAAAGCAGTTGCATAAGGTATCCTGTAAAATGTCACCATGGAATATTTTGGAATGAATTTGTCCGGAAACAATTTGAACAAATGTGATTCGATCTTCTTCTTAAGCTGAAATCTTTCATCGGCTACAAGATCTCTCATTTCCACAAAATTTTCTCTGGCAAGATCAGCAATGGCATCGGAATTTTCTTTTCTTAAGAATTCATACTCTGAAAATATTTTTTCCCAGTCACCTTTGTATTTATCAATGCAGTCACTCAGACAGGTACAGTCTTCAAATGCGGCATTCATTCCCTGTCCGAAAAAAGGTACAATGGCATGACAGGCATCACCAAGTAATGCGACCTTATTTTCAGCGATCCACGGATGACATTTTACTGTCATAAGTGTTCCGGTTGGATTTGTCATATATTGTTCTGCCATGTCAGGCATCAGTTCAACTGCATCCGGAAACATTTCCTCAAAAAACTTATGAACTTTTTCCTTTGAATCAAGATATTCGAGACTGTTTTCTCCGGCAAGATTCATGTCATATGCAATGAATAGTGTACAGGTAAAACTTCCGTCAAGATTTGGAAGAGCGATAAGCATGAACGAACCGCGCGGCCATATGTGAAGTGAGTTTTTTTCCATTAAAAAACTGTTACCGGTACCGGCTGGGATTGTAAGTTCCTTGTAACCGTAATTCTCATATTCCTGTGAAAAATTAAATCTTGGTATTTTCAGCATTTCCATTCTGACAGCGGATGTAGCTCCGTCAGTAGCTATTATTACTTCAGATCTGACCCCGGAATCAACACCCGTTATTTCATTATGTAGAAATAATTCAGCATTCTTAAAATCAACTCCCGTGCATCTTTCATTGAAAAAAATATTTACCTTATCATTCTTCTCTGCAAGATTCATCAGTGAATTATTCAGTTCTGCTCTCGATACGGCATTGATGTATTCCGTATCATCTTTTCCGTATCTTTGGAACATAAGATGTCCGTCCTGAGAATGGATCATTCTTCCGTACATTGGAATGGAAATTTTCTTTATTTCATCATAAAGCCCGACTTCCTTTAAGGCGTGAATACCTCTTGTTGATAATGCCAGATTAATGGATTTTCCTGCTCCTGCATTTTCTTTGCGCATGTCAGGTCTGCGTTCATAAACGTTTACCTCGAAACCTTTCTTGGCAAGGTAAACCGATAGAAGCGATCCGGCAAGTCCCGCTCCTGCTATTGTGATTTTATTTTTCATGTTTGTAAAATGAGTTAATAATTTTAAAATTTAAATGTAATTTTGTTTTATCAATACATTTGATAAAAAGTAATCCACTAAAAATAAAGTAAGGTGAAAAATTAATTGACATACAAAATTGCAATGGGTATATTTGTAATAAAATGGAAACTTCAACATTAACGATAAAAGGGCAGATAGTAGTACCGTCCAAAATAAGAAGAAAACTAGGATTAAAAAAAGGATCAAAGATAGGATTTATAGAATCCGGTGATAAAGTAATTCTTCAGCCACTGGATAAAGGTTATTACAAAAGCCTGATCGGAGTAGGCGGAACAAAAGGAAAAGCTTTGAAATCATTACTTGATGACAAGAAAAAAGAAAGGGAGTTATGAAACGATATGTTTTTGACAGTTGCTCATTGATATCTTATCTTGACGGAGAACCCAATGCATTTAAAGTTTCTGATTATCTTGAGCAAATTAATGAAAAAGGTCTTGATGCATTTTTATGTGTTATAAATCTCGGAGAGATATATTATCACTTTTTAAGGACAGGCGGGGAAAGTACCGGTAAAACAGTATTGGAAGCAATCAGAACGTTACCTTTAAAAATAGCAGAGGCAAACATTGAATTGACTCTAAGTGCAGGTCGTATTAAAGCTTATAATAAAATGTCTTATGCAGATTGTTTCGCTGCAGCACTTACCGCAAATAAAAAAGGCGTTCTTATTACAAGCGATAATGAATTCAGGCAAATTGAAAAAAATATAAAGATAGAATTTTTGTAATTACGCTTTATCTTTAATTCCTAAAAACAAACTCCGACCTTTCATAAATCCATCTTTAATGCAAATAGTTTTTAAACCTTCTTTTTTCATTATATCAATAAACACTTTATCCTCAAACATTGCAGCTTTATGAATTTCATTGATATACTTTACTCCTTTTTTATCAGCTGCCAGAATATGAAAGTCCATTGTCATTATGTTCCCTTTCTTTGTAGCTTTTGTAGCTCTGAATATTTTGAGATCGGGTTCATTAAAATATATTCCATGAACCAGATCCGGTTTAAATAATTTAGGAGGAATGAATCCTTCAATTATCATTAAACCTCCTTCTTTCAGATGACCGGAAAAATTCTTAATTGCTTTCTGAAGTTGAGCGTTTGTGTGCATATAAGCAATGGCAGAAAACAAACAGACTATCACATCAAATTTTTTCTTTAACTGAAATGTCCTCATGTCTCCATGAACAAACTTTATGCCCGGAAGTTTTTTTCTTGCTTCCTTTAGCATATCCTTATCCAGATCCAGACCTGTAATGTCATACTTATCTTTAAGATAAGGAATATGCCCGCCTGTCCCGCAAGCAACATCAAGCATTTCATTCCCGTCTGATTTTTTATATTTCTTTATTAATGATCTGACCTTTTCACTCTCTTTTTTATAATATTTAAAGTGATAGATCTTATCGTAATATTTTGCAGTGAGTTTATACATTAGATTTCATTTTTACTTTTAAAAGCTTTAACCACTGCAGGTTAATATATCAACAAAATTCCACAGGTCTTCAAAAGTATTATACAACGGAACTGGAGCTACTCTGATCACATCGGGTTCACGCCAGTCGCATACAACATTTTTTTTCATCAGTCTATCGTAAAGAACTTTGCCGTTATTCTCTATCCTTAGAGAAAGCTGACATCCTCTTTGTTCGATATCCGATGGAGTTATGATCTTAACAGAACCTTTGTCAGAATTTTCGTTAATGAGATATTCAAGATAACCTGTAAGCTGTTCACTTTTACTTCTCAGATTTCTTATTCCTGCTTCATCAAAAATATCAAGCGATGCTTTCAATGACGCAAGCATAAGTATTGGCGGGTTGCTTAGCTGCCAGCTCTCAACCGTATCAATTGGAATATATTTATGGTCCATAAGAAATCTTGTCTTTTTATCGTGTCCCCACCAGCCGAGGAATTTCGGAAGTGATCTATCTTTGATATGCATTTCGTGAACAAATGCTCCGCCTATTGCGCCGGGTCCGGCATTCAGATATTTATAATTACACCAGACAGCAAAATCCACATTCCAGTCATGCAGTTCCATTACAAGATTCCCCGCAGCATGCGCAAGATCAAAACCGACTATACAGCCTTTCTTATGCCCGGCTTTTGTAATCCTTTCAAGATCGAATGCCTGACCTGTATAATAATTAACTCCGGCAATCCATATCAGAGCGATCGAGTCACCTTCTTTTTCCAGCATTGCTTCAATGTCCTCTGTCCTTATAGTATCTTCGCCCTCCCTGGGATGTATTTCCAATAGTGCTTCTTCAGGATCAAAGCCGTGAAACTTTATCTGGGACTGAACGGCGTAATGATCGGATGGGAATGATTTTGCTTCAACCAGGATCTTATATCTTTTATCGTCCGGTCTGTAAAAGGAAACGAATAACAAATGCAGATTTGTAGTGAGTGAATTCATGTTCACGACCTCTTCAGGATTTGCACCGACAAGTCGTGCTGTCTGCTCTGTAAGGAATTCATGATAAGGAAGCCAGGGATTTTTTGCCTGTGAATGCCCTGCTAGTGCAATCTTTTCCCAGTCGAGTAATTCCTGTTCAATGTAGGCTCTGACTGATTTTGGCTGCAGTCCAAGGGAATTTCCGCCGAAGTAAACTACATTTTCACCGTTTTCTTTTTTGGGAATGTAAAATTTGTTTCTGTAACTTTTTAAAGGATCATTCGCGTCAGATTCCTGAACGAATGAAAATTCGTTTCTGAAATTCAAATTATAGTTTAAAAGATTTATAAAAATTCATTTACAAATTACAAAAATTAGAATACCATTTCTACTTTATAATCCGTTGTGATTAATTAAATGGTTATTATGATTTCACTTTTTCCAGTACCGATTTTAAATGTTCCTGAAACCCGGGTGTATTCTGTGTCGCCATCGACAATCTGAAATTCATAATATTATCATTTATAAAATATTCCCTTTGTGCTTTTACCATTCGTTCATCATTACCAAAATATTTTGATTCGAATGTCAGTTCAGTTTTAGAATCTCCTGTTTCCAGGCGTATGCATTTCAGAACTTCCACACGATTGCTGTTTTGTGCATTCAGAAGTTCAAAGGTATCATCAGAGCCGGCAATGATAAAACCCGATTCGAAATGAAGCGGTTTACCTTTTTCATTATTTATTCTGTACCACGTCTTCTGATCAAACATAATGGATTCATCATCTCCGGTAAATTCGAATTCAAGCTCTTCTATATATTCCGTTGTCTCAATAGTCGGAAAATGAGCAGTACCAATTCCTTTCCATATTCCTATTAGAGTAGACAATTTAGTTATCATTTTCTCTTACTTATTACTTTTAAAAAAATCAAAAATCAAAAGTATCCTTAGCGGATTATATTTCTATATTAAATAAACAAACTCTGCTCGGAGCTGCATCTGAAACAAAGTCAGGGATCTGAATATTCAAAAGATAATTACCGTCTTTTATTTCTTCCGGGACATATATCATTTCCGTAATTGTCTTAAGAGAATGTTGGTCTTTGTTTACATTATGTGAACCTTGTTCGACATCCCAGTAAATGTGATGTGCTGTAAGTTTACCTTCGTCAAATGTCCTGTCAACAGAGGGTATGTCAATCAGCAGATGCTGTACGTTTAATCCGCAGATATATTCCATCGCTTCTAAAGAAAAGTATGGCGGATGATGTTTCATATAATTTCTTGATTTTTTTGAATGATCATTTGGCATTGTTCTTATTACCAGTGCTTCATGAAAATGTAAATCAGTCCCTTCCAGTTTTTCTTCGAGCAATTTTCGTGTAATTAAAAGATCTTCATCGTTTTTATGCGGAATGTAACTTTCATCAGTATTATCAGATTTTTCGGGATTTACTGAAATCAATATTGCCGGAAAGAAAGAACTTTTCAGGGTTTCGTTGATAGAGATTCTTTCCAGTGAAATATGGCCGACACATTCCGTGTGAGTCCCGTTGCAGTGAGGAATGATCCTGTATTCTTCAAAGTTGCATCCGCCCCCGCGTCTAGTGTCTCCTATGAATTCTCCGGATTCGTATGCCTTAGAAGAAGCTTTATCGACATTGTAAATATTAGGCTGTTCACCGTTGAACATCACCGGAATGGAAATCTCAATCGGCTTTGAAGTATCGCAGGAATAAACTGTGTTGTTTAAGTTAAAATTAATTTTCATTTCAAATAGTTGGAAATTTATTTTGCCTCAAAGACTCTAAGGCTCAAAGAATAATTTATTTGAATGTTTTAAATTATTGTTTATCTAATTTAAAAAAATCAAAAATCAAAAATCAAAAATCAAAAATCAAAAATCAAAAATCAAAAATCAAAAATCAAAAATCA
>JAGQWH010000112.1 GCA_020437545.1 Ignavibacteriota bacterium | reverse complement strand
AAATTTCAACTATACTCAGATTTACCTTCTTTCTTTTGAACGATCAAAAGAAAGAAGCAAAGAAAAATCGCCCGCTGATGATAAATTGCCGGAAATTCATTCGTATTGGCGGTAAAAATTTCAACTCACCGACCGTCAGAAAAGCACTGACAGCCGGCTCAAACAGGAAATTTTTACTTTTCGCCAATACTCTGAATTTCTTTCGGCAATTTATCACAGGCGGGTTCAAATATTTGAGTGATCAAAAATAATGATTAGAATTAATAATTAATTCTTTTTTACTTATTTGAAAAAGTTTTGGACAGTATTGGAATAGGAGGTAGTGTTGTCCAATTAACCGCGACGAATTGGTTGAAAGGAGATTTGTCAGTGAAAGTAAGAATCAGGTAATTTCCTGATCTATTTTATTAAGAATGAATTTTAATCCCGTTTGGTCTATTAAGAATAACCTTCTAAATCTCCCTTTTCAAGAGGGGATTTTTGATGGATTTAATGCCAATCTATAAGAGCAAGAGAAACAATTATACCAGCCACCAAAACCAACCCATACAATATCCATGTCAGATTTTTTTTAGATTTTGTCTTATCTGCGTCAGGTCCGGAATTTTCTTCAACATATTTTTTACATTCCCTGTCTTTTATCTTGAAATATTCTACTTCACTAAATGTCATATCTTTAATATCCATTTTTAGTAATTTCTGATAGGTGATATCCATACATGGTGACGGGGAATATTCTTCAGGCTCCAGAGAAGATGTGCATGAGCAAAGAAGTAAAGAAGTAAATATAAAAAAGATAAATTTCATTTCCGGCTTTTTTAAAATAAGGAGGAACTTTTTGATAAGAAAAAATTAATGCCAGTTACCCCACCCGGAAAGGAAAATATATGCAACAACAATTACTGCCATGATTCCGCCTAAAACCCACCAGATTGCATTCTTATCAGCTTTTCTGTCATTATAGATTGATTTTCTCTGATCAGCGGTAAATTTCTCACATTCCTTATCCTTCAATTTAAAATATTCCAGTTCACTTTTTGACATTTCATTCAAACTTTTTTTCTTCAGATTCTGGTATGTGACATCATTGCACGGGCTTTGCACATATTCTTTTGTATCAATGGAAGATGTACAGGAGCAAAAGATTAAAGAGGAGAGGAAAAATATTATATACTTCATTTAATATTTGCGTATGAATTTCGGGTATAAGATGGTTCAACCGATACTTAAAAAATAGTCAAATTTTGAAATTGTTTTCAGAAAGTTTAGTTTGTAATTTAATTACAAATAATATATGTTTATAACATTCGAAGGAATTGACCTCAGCGGTAAATCTACACAGATTATACTTCTAAAAGAATATTTAAATTCAAAGAGGAAAAAAGTCATAACAGTAAGAGAGCCCGGCGGTACACAGATATCCGAAAAGATACGTGATATATTACTGGATAAGAAAAATCTGAATATGGAATATCTTACTGAGTTTCTTCTTTTTTCTTCTTCAAGACATCAGCTTACGAAGGAAGTTATCATTCCGAATCTGAAGAAAAAATATTTTGTAATAAGTGACAGATATTATGATTCTTCGACGGCTTATCAGGGATACGGAGGAATGATCGAACTTAAAACGATCAGATATGTTAACAATATTGCTTCCGGGGCTCTGACACCTGACTTAACTTTTCTTATCAATATCAGTATAGAAGAATGCATTAAAAGAAAGAAATTAATGAATAAAACAGAAGACAGGATCGAGCAGAAGAAAGTATCATATTTTAATAAAGTAATAAAAGGTTATTTACAGATCGCAAAAAATAATAAAAACAGATTTGTTGTTATAGACGGCACAAAACCTATTCAGGAAATTCACTCAGAAATTATTTCAGTTATAAAATCAAAAGTTAAAATTTAATATATGCAAAAGACAAAATTCAAAACAAAATTAATAATCCCTTTATTATTGATAATAGTATCGGGATTTCTTATCGGAGCAAATGTTGCAGGAGATGATGATCTGTACGAAAAGATCAACAGAAATATGGATCTCTTTGGTCAGGTATATAAGGAAATTGCACTTAACTATGTGGATGAGATCGATGCAGATAAGTTTATCACAGCAGGTATAGACGGGATGCTGGCTACACTTGATCCTTATACAATTTATATTGATGAAAACAACCGGGATCAGATCGATCTGATCACTACCGGAAAATACGGAGGTGTCGGAATTACAGTAAGCATTAAAGACAGCATGATTTTCGTCACAGAAGTAATGAACGGTTATGAAGCGCAGAAAAAGGGAATGAGGGTAGGTGACCGGATAATCAATATCGGCGGAACAGATCTCATTGATGTGAAAGTAGATAAATTAAGAATGCAGATAAGAGGTCCTATCGGGACTGATATCACCGTTAAAGTTTTAAGAGACGGTGAAGAGATCGAATTTAATCTTACACGTCAGGAGATCATACTTAAGAATGTATCTTATTTTGGATACTTAGAGCCGGTTGATAAAGGGATCGGATACATTAAGCTTGACAGATTTACGAATATTTCCGAAAGTGAAGTTGAGAATGCCATAAAATTGCTGAAGTCTGAAGGTGAGCTAAAAGGACTGGTTCTTGATCTTCGCAACAACGGAGGGGGATTGCTTGATGCTGCAATAGGTATATTAAACAAACTCGTTCCGAAAAACAGTTTACTCGTTATCACCAAAGGCAAAAGATCGGATTCAGAAAGAAAATTTTTCTCAAAGGAAGATCCGTTATTACCGGCTGATGTGCCGCTCGCGGTTCTCATAAACGGTAATACTGCATCTGCATCCGAGATAGTAGCCGGAGCAGTACAGGATCTTGACAGGGGAATTATAGTTGGAACTACATCTTTCGGAAAAGGACTTGTTCAGCAGATAAAGGATCTGGATAAAAGAGCGCAGATGAAAATAACTGCATCAAGATATTTTACTCCGTCGGGAAGATGGATACAGGAAAAGAATTATTTTAAGGAAAACAAATATGGCGTTTTCATAGACAATGATAAATACAATCAGACAGATTTCAAGACTATAGGCGGCAGGACGGTTAAATCATACGGAGGCATTACACCGGATGTAGAGGTTGTAACTATTCCCGAAAGTGAAATTCACACAGCATTAATGAATAAGGATATGTTCTTTAAATTTTCCGATAATTATATTGCATCAAATCCAGGATTAAGTGTGGCAGTTCCAAGTGATGAAATGTTTGAGCAGTTCAAAGCATTTCTTGTGGAAAATAATTTTGCATATGAATCACGGATTGAAAAAAAGTTAAAGGAGATCGAGGAAATAGCTTCAGAGAAAAAGTATGATATGAATATTAATGAACTTCTTGATAAAGTGGAATTGGAAGCTGAAGCCGGTGAGCAGAAAGAAATTGATATGGCAAAAGATGAAATCCTGAAAAGTATAGCTATGGAGATAAACGCAAGGGTTATAACCGAATCAGAACAGATAAAGGAAACGTTTTCATTTGACACACAGCTGCAGGAAGCAGTCAGTATTCTTGAAAATAAACCGGAATACAACAGGCTTCTCGGTAAGTAAGAGCTTTAACATTTTAGTAAAATTTAAAAATTAATAAACAGAATAAATTTCCGATTACCGGAAACTAACCATAAGTATTTAAAATTGAAAATTGGGATAATAGGCGGAGGTCAGCTTGCCAGGATGATAATGGAAGAATGTTATAAATTCGGATTTGAATTTTATATACTTTCAAAAGAAAAGAATTCACCAGCAGGGCAGATCACAAATAATGAATTAACCGGTGACTGGAATGACGAAGAGTGTTTAAAAAAATTCAGTGAAGCATGTGATATTATAACACTGGAGAATGAATTCATTGACCATTCAAAAATAGAATTTCTGGAAAGGCAGGGAAAGCCTGTATATCCCGATTCCCGGATCATCAAATTAATTCAGGACAAATTATATCAGAAAGAAACTCTTAAAAAACTGAATATTCCCGTTTCAGATTTTTGTAAGGTTGATTCAACGGAAGAAATTATTGAATTTGCCCGGAAAAACAATTATCCTGTGATGCTGAAATCCAGAACTATGGGATATGACGGTAAAGGAAATTTTGAAATAAGAACCGAAAAAGATATTGATGAAGCATGTAAAGTTTTATCCGGAAGAGGAGAACTTATGTGTGAAAGGTTTGTAAGGTTTGATAAAGAGATCGCAACCCAGGCAGTGAGAAGCAGATCAGGTGAGATTAAGATCTACCCGGTAGTGGAGACAATTCAGAAAGATCACATCTGCAAATATGTAATAGCTTCACAAAAGCAGTATAAAGAAATCCAGGAAAAAGTAAATAACATAGCGGAGAAGATATTGACAGAAACAAACTATACAGGTGTAATGGGAATAGAGATGTTTTTGACCGGTAATGAAATACTTGTAAATGAACTCGCGCCAAGAGTCCATAATTCAGGTCATTATACAATAGAAGGAAGTCAGACGTCACAGTTTGAAAATCACGTAAGGGCAATACTTGATATGCCTTTGGGTGAAACTTCTTTGAAAGCTGATAATGCGGTCATGATAAATATTTTAGGTGAGAGAGATGGTATAGCTCAAACAAATGGTTTTAATGAAGTATTAAAAAATAAAAACAGCTATATTCATATTTACGGAAAACAAGAAACAAGGAAAGGCAGAAAAATGGGTCATATTACAGTTTTATCTGAAGATCCTGATCAGGCAATGTCTTTAGCAAATCAAAACAGAGAAAATTTTTTTATTTAACCGCATAAAAGAAAGGAACATATCATGATATCATTTATAATTTTTCTGATCCTTGCAATAATTATTTTATCAATAATAAAAGGTCAGACCCAGCATAATTTATCCCTGCAAAAGATCCTGAACAATGTAAGGATCGCAGCCGGCGTTGGAATTATTGTAGCAATATTTTTTTCATTCATACAGCAGATCGGTCCGGGAGAAGTGGGAGTACAGGTTTTATTCGGAAATGTGCAGGACAGAGTATTAAGGAGCGGACTGAATTTTATTAACCCATTGGTAGAAGTGGAAGTGCTTGACATCAAGACTCAAGCTTACACTATGAGCGGTTCGAATGATAAAGATGTTAATGAAGTCAGAAGTAATAAAAGTGATCCGATTCAGACTCTTTCGGCTGACGGACTTACATTGCTTCTAGACGTAACAGTATGGTACAGATTAAGCGCTGATGATGCTCCGAATATTATCCGTAATATTGGAGTGGATTACGAATCCAAGATCGTATTACCCGCAATAAGGACAGCCATCAGGGATGTCGCGGTTAATTTTCCGGCAAATGACATTTATTCATCAAAGAGAGATGATTATGTAAATGAAGTAGCTCTTAAACTTGAAAATTCTTTTGTCGGAAGGGGATTAATACTTGAGAAAGTTCTTTTGAGAAATGTTGAGTTGCCGATAAAAGTCAGAGAGGCAATTGATGAGAAGATCTCTGCCGAGCAGAGAGCGCAGCAGATGGTTTATGTACTTCAGAAAGAAAAGCAGGAAGCCGAGAGAAAGACCATTGAAGCAGAGGGTGTTGCCGAAGCACAGAGAATCATTAACAGTACAATCAGTAATTCATATCTTCAATGGAAATACATAGAGACTTTAAAGGAGCTGGTAAATTCTCCGAATAATTCTTTTGTTATTGCTCCATACGATCAGAAATTAACGCCTATGCTAAACTTTAATCAGAAATAATATGGTAGAAGTATTTGAAACATATGACCCGATGATTGCTAATCTTGTTAAGGCAAAACTTAATGATGAAGAAATTCCATTCAGAGTGACCGGAGATTATAACATTACCATGTCGATGGAAACTTTTAACACGCCGATAGGAAGGATCGCTTTGAAAAGGCCTATAAAGTTTTTCGTTCCTGAAAGCATGACTGAGCTTGCAATGGTTGCCATAAATACTGATAAGTCATCTTTTATGGATGATGATCTGGAGTATTAATTTTAGTTAATAAAACAGAAAGATAGTTTTTTATGCATAGAATTTGAACATGAAAAATAAAAATTTAATTATATATCTTTCAGCAATATTAATTCTTATTGTTATACTCTTTAACAATGAGATCTTTTTACAGGAAAAAGCAACTTTAAAATCTGAGACCGGGAGCATGATAATTGAAACCGGATTCGGATCAAATTCAAATACAGCAGAATTAAATACCTTGGCTAAAAAAACAAAAGTAAAAAAAGATTCAACCGGGAAAAAAAATTATCTGGACATTCACTATGATGCTATTCTCGTAGATACACATAATGATTTTATCTGGAAAGTCTTCGACAAAGGAGCAACTTTTGGGATACGTAACACTGATACTCAATCCGATCTGCCAAGGTTTATTGAAGGCGGAGTGGATGTTCAGGTCTTTGCAATATGGATACCAATGAATATGGTCAGGAGCTCCTATAATTTTGTTATAGGTCAGATCAGCGCTTTAAGAAACATTGCTTCGGAAAATTCCTCTGATCTGGAATTTGCAAAGAGCTATGCAGATATAATCCGAATCACTAATGAAAAAAAGATCTGCGGTCTTATGGGAATAGAAGGCGGGACTGCAATAGGAAATGACTTGGATAACATTAATACTTTTTTTGATCTGGGTGTAAGATATATAGGGCTTACATGGAACAATTCAAATCTTATCTCCTCCTCTGCAAGAGATGCTGTAGAAAAAGGAAAAGCCGGCGGTCTGTCAGATTATGGAATTCAGGTCATAAAAAGAATGAACGAAACCGGGATGCTGATAGATGTTTCACACCTTAGTGAAAACGGATTCTGGGATGTAATAGACAATACTACATCACCAATTATTGCTTCTCATTCCAATTGTTATTCGATAAACCCGCATTTCAGAAATCTAACTGACGAACAGATACTTGCCATAGCAGAGAATGGCGGTTATATCGGGGTTAATTTTCATGATAAATTCCTCGATAAGAATGCCGACAGAAACCGGACTCTTAATGCTTATCAGAAATATTCTGATGAATTAAATGAGCTCAATGATAAATACGGTGATGATCTGATAAAATATAACAAAGAGCGGGAAAAATTCTTAGCCGATCATAATATTTCAGGCGGAACATCTATAGATAAAGTGATCGAGCATATTGATTATATCAAGAATCTTGCCGGTATAGACTATGTCGGATTAGGTTCGGATTTTGACGGAGGCATAACGCCTCCCAATGAACTTTATGATGCGAGCACATATCCATTGATCACAAAAAAATTATACGAAAAAGGTTATAGTGAAGAAGATATTAAAAAAGTTTTAGGCGGAAATTTTTTAAGGGTTTTTAAAAAAGTTTGCGGTTAGGAAAATAAGATATACTTTTACGACAGAAATAAATAAATAAAAATTTAACTGATCAGTTTATCATTCTTCAGGATCCAAGCCCAGCCAGCAATTTACCGTATTTAATTTTAGTCCAAGAATTTTCAGATATATAAACAGTTGCATTCTGTAAGCAGTGAGGTGCTTTACTGAAGTATTTATAATTGCTTCGCCAAGAGGATACTTTTCCTGATCAGGCATCATTACCATTTTATCCAGCAGATCTTTTTCACTGAATTTTTCAAATAATTTTTTAATATCAGTCAACTGCTGTTTCATTGTATCCGGAAAATCTGACGTTTTCATTTCTTTTGCCTTTTCAGAAAACTCTCTGTAGAATTCATAATTTGGAGAATCATCATCTCCGTCTATAAAAGTCTTTAATGTTCCGACACTGCACCAGGTAATGTATCTCAGTAATTGGATTATTGTCCGGGTTTCATCTGCCGGTTTAAAATCAAACTTACCTTCCGGTATCTTTGAGTAAAGATGATCAATTATTTTGAATTCATCATCAATAGCTTTAAGGATCTGTTCTTTGTATGACATAATATTAAAAGTTTAAGTTAATAATCCAGTTTTTCCAGTTCATCCCTAAGCTCGGCAGCTCTTTCAAATTCAAGATCTTTAGCTGCGTTGATCATTTCTTTTCTTAACTGATCTATGAGCTCTTTCCTCTGCTCTTTATTGATCTTGTTCTTTACAGGATCAGTAATTACGCTCAAAGTTGATTTCTTATCGCTTTTCTTTACTTTGGAATTATATTCAGTCCGGTCTTTAGAATCAGCAACGATAGTGGAAGACATGATCTCTTCATAAGTCTTGTAAATAGTTTTTGGCTCAATTCCATGATCAATATTGTACTGAGTCTGAATCTCACGTCTGCGCGCAGTTTCCTTTATAACTTTATCCATTGAGTCTGTAACTTTGTCGGCATACATAATGACCAGGCCATTTACATTTCTGGCTGTTCGACCGGCTGTCTGCATGAGAGATTTTTCTGATCTAAGGAATCCTTCTTTATCGGCATCGAGTATTGCAACGAGTGATACTTCCGGAAGGTCAAGACCTTCCCGGAGGAGATTTACGCCAACAAGAACATCAAAATCACCTAACCTCAGTCCGCGAAGAATATCAACTCTGTCCAGAGTAATAACTTCACTGTGCATGTATTTAACTTTTATACCAATTCCAATAAGATAGTCAGTAAGATCTTCGCTCATCCTTTTTGTAAGCGTTGTAACCAGGATCCTTTCCTTCCTTTCACTTCTGGTTTTTATCTCATTGATAAGATCATCGATCTGATTTTTTACCGGTCTGACCTGAATTTCCGGATCAAGTAAACCTGTAGGTCTGATGATCTGCTCGACTACTACACCTTCTGATTTCTCAAGTTCATATTTTCCGGGGGTAGCGCTGACGTAGATAGCCTGATTAACCATTGACTCCCATTCTTCAAATGTCATAGGTCTGTTATCAAGTGCAGAAGGAAGTCTGAATCCGTATTCGCATAAAGTTTTTTTACGCATTCTGTCACCGTTATACATAGCCCCAATCTGGGGAACAGTCACATGGGATTCGTCTACTACCAGTAAAAAATCTTTTGGGAAATAATCAAACAAACAGGATGGTCTCGAACCCGGCTCTCTACCGTCCATATGCCGTGAATAGTTTTCTATGCCGTTACAGTATCCTACTTCCTGTATCATCTCGATATCAAAATGAGTTCTCTGTTCAATTCTCTGAGCTTCAATCAGTTTACCCTGGGATTTAAAATATTCTATACGTTCGGCGAGTTCAATCCTGATATTTTCTATTGCCTGTTCGGTCTTTTCATTATTGGTCACAAAATATTTTGCAGGATAAAGTAAAATGCTTGTATCATTACCGATAACTTTTCCGTCTGCCCTGTTGATGTAAGAAATTTTTTCCACAACATCATCAAAGAGCTCGATCCTTATACCTGTTTCATCTTCATAAGCGGCAATAATTTCAATGTTATCACCTCTTACCCTGAAAGTACCTCTTTTAAAATCGACATCATTTCTTACATAATGGATGTCAATTAATTTTGACAAAAGGTGTTTGCGCGAGATCCTGTCGCCAACTTTTACAACCAGTACCTGTTTTGCATACTCTTCCGGAGCTCCAATTCCATAAATACAGCTAACGGAAGAGACAACAATCACATCATTTCTTCCTTCAAGAATTGATGCTGTAGCTCTCAGTCTGAGACGGTCTATGTCTTCATTAATGGAAAGGTCTTTCTGAATATAGGTATCAGATGAAGGCAGATATGCTTCAGGCTGATAATAGTCATAATATGAAATAAAAAATTCAACACGGTTATTGGGAAAGAATCTTTTGAATTCACCGTAAAGCTGCGCTGCCAGAGTTTTATTGTGAGACATGATGAGGACAGGTTTTCCGACATTCTGAATGACATTGGAAATAGAAAAAGTCTTACCCGAACCGGTCACACCTAAAAAAGTCTGATGTTTATCTCCTCTTATAATCCCTTCGGTAAGTTCTTTGATCGCTTTCGGCTGATCTCCGGCAGGTTTGTAAGAAGAATCTAATTTAAAATCCATATTTTAAAAATCCTTATTTAGAAAAGCAAATTGAATAATGAAAAATCCGGTTATTTTAACTACACGGAAAATTTATACGGAAAGATTATAACTGTACTATTTTTAATTATTGAATTAATTTTAAAAAAGTACATTATGTTAAGTTTGATAAATATCAAATCCGGAAAAGATAATCTTTTATTCAATGGATGTTATAAGGTCAATCTCTTTTAGCACTGAGTCGATTTTCTGAAGTTCGATCAGATCACCTGATTTCACAACAGCTTTACCTTTTGTGTGGGCAATAACAGCAATCTGTTCACAGTGAACGTTGTCATATCCTGTTGCTTTCTGCAATTGTGCTGTGACATCATCCCAAACATGATCAGAATTATAAATAATAAGTTTTCTCAGTTCGTCTGAAGTATCTTTTGAAGTATCTTCCGGTATTATTTTTTCTGAATATTTGTTATCCATATAATTACAGTAAACAAATCATTTTCTTGAAAACTGACAAAGCAGTTCGCAAATCTGATCCTGTTTATATCTTACACCATTAGCACCGCCTCCAAAACCGTTCATTACAATATAAAACATAAGCAGTTCACTGTCACGGGTAACTGCATAACCGGAAAGAGCGCTTACAGAATTAAGAGTTCCGGTTTTTGCATGTACATTTTTTTGTGCTTCTGTACCTATCATACGATTTCTTAAGGTGCCGTCTTCACCTGCAATAGGCAGAGTGCTGTAAAAATAATCGAAAGAATCTGTTTTATCATACATATATTTGAGAAGTCTGATATACATATCCGAGTTTACTCTGTTGAATCTAGATAAACCGGATCCTTCGAGTATTTCAAACCTGTTTCTCTGATTACCAATCGAAGTAAGGAATTCGACAACGGCAGATTCTCCTTTTGAAATAGTTCCCGGAGGAGTGCTGTATTTTGCTCCGATCACTTTAAATACTGTTATAGCAGAATGATTGTCGCTTTCTTTATTCATATGGGCAAGTACATCAAAAATGGAATGCGATACAACGGCGATCTCTTTTGAGGCGGAAGGTGTCATACCTGCAACTACAATGCCATCAATTATAATATTTGATGCTACCAGTTCGTCTTTAAGAACAGTTCCGGCCATCAAAGCCGGATCGAAGCTTTTGGGATTTTTGTTGAAATTCAAACCGCTTACATACGGCCAGTAATCTTTTTTAGTATCACCCTGATAATAATCGGCAAGACTGTAATGTTCATCATCAAGATATGACTCATCATAGACAATATTTCCAGTTATCTGAATAATTCCTTTCTTTCTGATCTCTTCTGCAAGGTAAGCTATGTCAAGAGAGTTTAGATCAGGATCGCCATATCCTTTAAGATAAATATTCCCGTCTATTACACCGTCGCTTATATTCTGATCATCGGTATATACTATGGTTTTAAAATCATAATTGATACCCAGCATATCGAAAGCAACAGAAGATGTTACAAGTTTTGTGATAGAGGCAGGAATCATTTCCAGTTGAGAATTATGCTCATAGATCAGATCATATTTGTCGGCGCTGACTACCTGAATTGAAACAGTGCCGTCTACACTGCTTACAATACCGTCAATGCTTTCGTCTAATTCACTGACTTTATCATTAATACTGTGTGTATTTTTAGTATCAGGATAAATAAAATTCTGAATAGCAGCAATTTGAATCACAGAAATAATAAAAAATGATCTCTTTAAAATATTACTGAATTTCATAATCTATTTATTTTTATTTTTTTTGTTAATAATAATTTTGTTTGCTTTTTTTATTGTTTTTTTTGACTGATCATAAGTGATCAGTTTCTGAGCTGAATTAAGAGTGCACCATTTATAATTCCGGATCTCATTTTTATCAATCTTAACTTTTGATGAATTAGTTTCAGCGATAAAGTAACTTACTTCCTTAATAATTTTATTATTATTCTTTAATGAAAACGAATAATTTTCCTTCAGCTGAATTTTCTTTGAAATAAAATTGACTTTTTTTATTCCGGCTTCTTCAAGCAATTCTCTTTTAGCAGTTTCCAACTGGGTTTCACCTTTGTCTTTGTGACCTTTTGCAAATGACCAGTGTCCTTTTTTATGCTTTAAGATCAGATATTTTAAAGAACGGGGAAATTGGCAATAAACAATAACTCCTACTGATTTATCTTTTGTTACCGGCAATGTCCTCCTGTTAATAAAATTGTTTTGTAAGTAAATATTTTTAGTTCCAAATTTTTATTTTTCTTTTGCTTTTTCCCAGATCACATCCATTTCTTCGAGAGTCATGTTTTCGAGAGGAGTGTTATTTTCTTCAGCAAATTTTTCTATTTTGCTGAATCTGTCTCTGAATTTTTTAATAGTTTTTCTGAGTGCGTCTTCAGGATTTATTTTTAAGAAACGCGAATAATTTACAATTGAAAAAAGAACATCTCCCATTTCATCTTCAATATCTTTCAGCGGTTTTCCGTTATTAACATTTTCCCTGAGTTCATGAAGTTCTTCGGTAATTTTTTCAAAGACCGGATCTTCTTCTTTCCAGTCAAATCCGACTTTAGATGCTTTTTCCTGTATACGGTACGCTTTGAGTAACGCCGGAAGCTGCTCGGGAATTCCTTCAATCACAGATTTTCTACCTTCTTTCTTTTTTAAAAGCTCCCAGTTTTTTTTAACTTCATCACTGTCTGCAACTTTCACATCGCCAAACACATGAGGATGCCTTTCTATGAGTTTACTCCGGACAGAATTTATTACATCAGCAAGGTCAAAGTCATTATTTTCTTTTGCAATTATTGAATGAAATATAACCTGTAAAAGAATATCGCCGAGTTCTTTTTTCAATTCCGGCATGTTGTTCTCATCAATAGATTCAAGAACTTCATAGGTTTCCTCAAGAAGACATCTTCTTAAAGATAAATGAGTCTGTATCCTGTCCCACGGGCAATCTTTTCGCAGACGTTTAACAATATTAACAAAATCATCAAACTCTTTAAGCGGGTTTTCGTTATTCAAATATAAATTGTATTTAATATGAATTTTTAATAATTGAAAAGATAAAAATTTTAATGTATTAATTCAGTGAACAAATTCTTCATATTTGGGATCTTTGATCTTTGATTTTTGATCTTTGATTTTTGATCTTTGATTTTTGATCTTTGATTTTTGATCTTTGATTTTTGATCTTTGATTTTTGATCTTTGATCTTTGATC
>JAGQWH010000111.1 GCA_020437545.1 Ignavibacteriota bacterium | reverse complement strand
TAATTGGTTAATTGGTTAATTGGTTAATTGGTTAATTGGTTAATTGGTTAATTGGTTAATTGGTTAATTGGTTAATTTTATTAAACATATTCAATATATAAATTTCCTTTAACACTTAGAGTCTTAGAGACTTAGAGACTTAGAGGCAAAAATCCCAAATCAAAAATCCTCAATCCCAAATCAAAAACCGTCCTACATTTAAAAAAATTTGTCTTTATGAAAATCAAAAAATAATCTTTATGTTTGTCTTAAATTATTTCCTGTGAGAAGAAAATACTTTACAAAGTTACATACCGATATTCCTATCTCACAGGACAGGTAAAAGTCCCCTTATTATAAATAATTTTATAACGGGGACTTCAAAACCTGTAAAAATCTGAAAGTCATTATAAAAATAAATTTTATTAATTTAAACTCCTTAATATTATGAAAAAAAGTCATATGACATTTCAATTCATCTTTTTGATCTGCGCAGCTTTACTCATCACCGGTAAAACCAGTGCACAGATGTTCTGGAATCAGGCGGGTTCATTTACAGGAAGTGATTCAACTCATATTTCCGTAAAAGACAATGCTTCGCTTGATCTTACAGGCAGTTTTACTGTAGAATGCTGGATCAATCCTTCTAACTCATCATCTCCATTCACACAGGTTATACTTCAAAAGAGAACTTTGTCAACTGTAAATACAGGATATGCGATGATATTAATCGGCGGGAAGATATTTTTTAATACGGGAAACCTCTGGGGAATTACCGGTAGAACCATTATTCCAAATAATAAATGGACTCATGCTGCCGGAAGATATAATAATGCAACTAATACTTTCTCATTATTCATAAACGGAGTTCTCGATACAAGCGCAGTGATTGCAGCGCCGCCATCATTAAATAATGATTCGATACTTATCGGATTCGGACGTGGTCTTGGAAACAATTTCACCGGGAAGCTTGATGACATCAGGATCTGGAACAGAGCTCTGTCCGGTGCTGAAATCGGGCAGTATTTCAGGACTTCATTGTCAGTAAACTCAGGAATTTACAACGGACTTGTATTGTCTTTACCTTTGCAAAAACCGGAATCAACAGGTATAAAATTTTCCACAGATGATTATTCAGGTGCCGGAAATAATTGTTATAACAGAGGAGTTTCAGCTTTCAATATGAGCAATAGTCTTTCCACTACAGTTACTTACAATGAATGCGCAGAGTTTGACGGAAATAATGATTATCTCTCTTCACCCGGAAACACAGCAATAAGTCCTGTTCAGGAGATCACAATGGAAGCGTGGATATATCCGAGAAGCAATTCTAACTGCATAATAATTCAGAAAGGTTCAGATGACGGAGCTGTAACAAATTTCAGACTGGCGATTCAGAATAAGACACTGGTAGCCGGATTAAAACAGAACTACAATTTCACGACTTCTGATACAATCCTGACAAACCGCTGGTCGCATGTTGCATTTACTTATGAATATCTTACCGGGAAATATTTATTTTATCTGAACGGAAAGATCATAAAGGAAGACTTGAATAGTATAGGTCTTATATCTAGTTCGGCTGATTCACTTTACATCGGCGGCACTATTGCCATGAACGATTTCAACGGATTCATAGACGAGGTCAGAATAACTGAAAAAGCTAAAACTTCAGCAGAGATCCGTGAGAATATTTTCAGATCAGTTGACAAATCAAATGAAAGTCCATTTGATGATGTTTCTTATAATCTTGACGGATCAAATATTTCCAATACAGGTCAGGGACAAAATCTAAACTTCAGGAATAATGCAAGGTTCTCACATCCGGCAACTATCGCCGGGCAGCCGGTATCACCTCTTGTCAGAAAGGATGGTAAATACTTTACTGAGGCTTTTTACATGAGCTTCCCTGATCTGCGTGTACCTTTCTCAAATGATGTTGGAGTTATTGAGGACATCATTGATGTATATGAGAATGAACCAATTACCAATGTTGAAGTTTTCGTCGCTTTGAATCATGAGAATATGAATAATCTCAACTTAGTTTTGAATGCTCCAAACGGTGATTACACACTTCTTTTCGAAAATACAAGTACCATTGGAACAGACAATAATCTCGTTACTATTTTTGAAGATAATGCGGACACAGCTTTCTTTAATCATTACACTACTTTTTCTCCGGCATTAAAAAGCAAATGGTCTCTAAATTCAACCCTGACCGGAAACACGCGAGGACAGTGGAAGCTCACGGTTTTTGACGAGGCGGGGCTTGATACCGGCAGACTTTATGCCTGGGGAATCAGATTCAATAATAATACAACAAAACCAAAATATCTTGAGACGAGTATATTTGTTCAGGGTATGTATGATGCTTCTTCAAATACAACTGTAAGGGACACCGTACTTTATAACATAAGGAATAGCAATAATCCATATAATATTGTCGAAAGCAAAAGACTTTATATGCCTGCGAATAATCTTTCTTATCTTACATTCAATTCAGTCGAACTTGCAAAAGAATATTACATTGAAGCGGTTCATAGAAATTCGATTTCAGTTTGGAGTTCGACTCCGGTTAGTTTCAGTTACTTCACAGGTGGTGCAACAAAGAAATTCGCATCAAATTTATCATCAGCTTACGGCAGCAATATGGCAGGGATTGACACGAGTCCGTTAAGGTATGGGATGTACAGCGGAGATGTAAACAGGGACGAATCGGTTGATCTGACAGATGTAATACAAATATACAATGATGCTAATGCGTTTTTAACCGGGTATGTGATAACTGATCTGACGGGAGATTCTCTTGCAGATCTCACCGACCTGTTACTGGCATATAATAACTCGAATAATTTTGTCGCGGTTATAAAGCCATAAAAGTTAAAAGTTAAAAGTTGAAAGTTGAAAGCTGAAAGTTAAAAGTTGAAAGTTAAAAGTTGAAAGTTGAATCCGCCGCCGCGGATAAAAGTTGAAAGTTAAAAGTTTATTTAATATAAGACAAATCTTAATTGAATTCGGATACATTTAAAATATTCATCTCATATGAATCAATAAGAAATATTTTTTATTTTTCATAGATAAGAAAAAGATGTGTATTTGAAATATTAAATTGATCAGATTAATTTTTTGGATATAAAATATTAAGATTCAAAAGACTCTAATAAGTTATTAAAATCAATAATCAGTAACATCCGAATTCAAATGTTTTACAAGTGCAAAGAAAGTTGAGATCCAATTAATTAATATTCTATTAACTGATTAACTTTTTCAAGCAGCCAGTCTTTGTTAGTGACTTCATTTGATTCGAGTATGTTCTTTTTCAGGAACTGGCATTCTTTTGAATTGCCGGAATTTGTTGCTTTGATCAGCTTTCCCGTAAATTTTAAGAAATTCTGGAAACTCCTTTTCGAAATTTCCGTGAGATGCTTGTCCCGTTTAAGAAAATGCCTGCTTGTATCAATCAGTGACAAAACTGAATCTGCCTGAGATCTTTCATAAAAAATCTGTATCATAAGATTCCGGATATTTTGTTTTTCATTGCTGTAAGAAGTTTTTATCTGTGAGAGCAGACCAATTGCCTCATCATAGTTTTTATTATGGAAGCAGTTATCCGCTTCGACGTATTTTAACATGAAGTCCTTGTTATCATTCATTATAAAAGATCCATATTCTTTCAGGACTTTCCTGACCCAAGCAAACTCTCCCAGGCGATTTGCATTCTTAGAAGCAGCAAGTATAAAGAAAACATGAACAACAGGTTTGTCAATTTTTTTTATGAATTCCAGATATTCCTTATCCAGTTCAAATCTTTCAATGCGGTATTTTTCAGAGCCGGATGAATATTTGTCGTGACAAAAATTTGTCATCATTACAAAGAAATTCATTTTATCAAGATCTGACAGGAAATCAAATTCTTTTTTTTTCAGGACCTTAAGTTTTTTAAAATATATTTCTTCTTTGCCAATGATCATTCTTATTAGAAAATAATAGTAAAGAATCTGGGGAACTTCCCTGAATTTATCAATATTGTTTTCCACATAATTAAGTATCTCTTCAAACATCATAAGATCATTATCCTTGTTCATGATCCTGAAATTACTGATCGCCCATAAATATATCCTCAGTGAACCAAGTATTACATAATAAAAATAATTGTTCGCCTGACTAATTTCATTTTCTATCTTGTAAATATTCTTTCTCCCGTATGATACCTCCCATTTTTTCTGCCACAGATAATATGTCTCATAAAAAAATTCCTGATCTTTCTTAAGACCGCTCAGACTGGATATCATTGCTTTGAAACATTTATCAAAGAGCTTCTCCTGTTCTCTTTTCATTAGCTGGGACAAAAGAAATTTTCCCGAATCCATCCTGCTCATTTCAAGTTCAATCTGTATAAGAAATCTTTCAGCCTGTTTAAGCAGATCTGAGTTCAG
This sequence comes from Ignavibacteriota bacterium, assembly GCA_020437545.1. Classification (GTDB taxonomy): domain Bacteria; phylum Bacteroidota; class Ignavibacteria; order Tepidaquicellales; family Tepidaquicellaceae; genus JAGPCH01. Next base: position 8,812 of record JAGQWH010000111.1, on the reverse strand, counting down.
CTTTCTGAATAGACTGTCATTGAATTCAATTCCGGTATAAACCGCTCTGAAAAGTTTTTCTTTCGTAAAATTATTCCCGCTGAAGGAAGGATGGAATTTCTTTAAATGCCTGAAATAATCATTTATTATTCTGCTTCTTATGCTCCTGCCTTCAGAGAAAAAAGGCGAGCTGAGAAATTTTTCGAATTTTGTTATCTCATTTTTGGAGAATGTCCTTAAGAGCGATATTAGATTTGTGTCTTTCATTTATGACACAAACTTAAAAAAGTTTCTTTGCAAAAGTAATGAATTAATCATAACTTTGACTCAAAATATTTAACTATGAAAAAATCATTTTATTTATTTCTCCTGCTTTGTATAATATTTTATAAATGTGATGCTTCCATCCCGCTTACAATCGAGAGTTGTATAAGTTATGATTATTCAGTAAAAAAATTATTAACTATACATATCGATGGCTATACGGATAATTATTTATTTGGTAAAGATGGCCTGGTTCAATTGATAACCACTAACTCCGGATGCAATTTCTCAAATATTCCGAGCGGAACATCTGAAAATTTGAATGCTGCTGCAGGTGATTCTACCGGAATAATTATTGTGGGAGACAGCGGAATAGTACTTAAAGGAGAGTTTTCTCCGAATCTGGTACTGAATGTAACTTCAAGCGGAACGCAATTAAACCTATATAATGTAATTAAAGGATTTGGGAATAATGTCTATATAGCAGCCGGCGCTAAAGGAAAAATTCTGAGATCATCTGATTCGGGTTCCGGATGGGATTCAGTTATCAGCGGTACTACTGACAATCTATATGCTATAGAAAAATATGCTGGAGTTTCTGAAAATGCAATTTACATTTCGGGCTTTAACGGCATATGTGTAAAATCAACCGATAATGGCTTAACATGGTCAGTATTAAGCAGGATCTCAGGTGAAGCTTCATCTCTTGTTTACCCTACCATTAACTCATTATTTTTTGCTGATGCAAATACGGGATGGGCAGCCGGTAATGAAGGGAAAATTTTCAGAACAACTAACGGCGGAAATTTCTGGTCGTCTCAGTCTTCCGGTATCAATCAGAACATAAACCAGATTAAATTTAATTCATTTAACTATGGCTATGCTGCCGGAGACAGTGGAAGGGTGATATATACTACCAACGGTGGTGTTAACTGGTATCCGCATCCATCTTTTGACACTCTTACTTCAAAGAACATAAGATCCTTTATTCAGTCTGATTCAACGGATTTCTACATTGCAGGTGACAGTCTGATGCTTTCTCTGTCATCGGAAGTTTCTCTTAAACCTCTGACAGGAGAAACCTATATAGGTCCTACTTATGAATTTACATCAATGTCTGAAGCAGTAGACGCAGCATCATATCTTGGAGTAAAAGACAGTGTTACTTTTATTATCGAACCTGGGATCTATGAAAAACCGTTTGAGATAAATAAAATATTTCCAGAAACAGCAGTAATAAGATTCAAAGCTTTAGCTCCCAATACTGTCACAATAACAAAAAACCTATCCGATACTACAAACTATATTCTGAAACTCAACAATGCAGGAAACATTAAATTTGAAAATCTGATATTTTCTAATCCCGATACTTTAAAAGGGAGAATTGTACTATTAGACGGGAAATTATCTGATCTTGAATTCAGAAACGTAATTTTTAACGGTCCGGCCCTGACCGTTCCTTCAGGCAACTGCAATATAATCATGAACAATCTGTCTTCAAATTCAATAAATAATTTGTCTTTGAATAACTGCGAATTTAACAACGGTGCATACGGCATAAGGCTTTTAACTTCCGCTTCATTTTATTCAACAGGTATCAATATTGACAACTGTTCATTCAGCAAGAATTTATATGCGGCAGTCAATCTTAACTATTCTCAGGATTTTACATTGAATGGAAATAATTTTGACAGTACTGTGCAGTGTGTCGTTTTGAACAATTGCCGGAATTTTGAAGTTACCCGGAATAAAATGAGCGCGGTTTATTCAGGGTTATCCTTTAGCGCCTGCAATGTTACCGGGCAGAACAGGAATCTTATTGCAAATAACTTTATACAAAGCATAGTGATCGGACTATTATTTGCATCAACCAATAACGGTAATGATATGTATCATAATTCTATCTGCATTCAGCATCCTTATGACACCACTATTGTTTCTGCTTCAGTTGGATTGTTTTCGAGCTTTTTCTCAGGATCGGATAATAACTTTGTGAACAATCTCATAATTAATAAACGCCGGGGAAGCGCTTTAAACTTTAATTATTCCGGGGCATTTCCCTTCGTTTCATTTGACCATAATGATTACTATACAACCGGAGACACTCTTGCACTATGGAAAAGTATTGTATATCAGGATCTTAATTCGCTGAAAGCTGCAAGCGGACATGATACAAATTCTGTTTCAGAAAATGTTTATTTCAATTCAGCTAAAGATCTTCATTTAACCGGGAGCTCAAACGGAAATCCTCTGCTTGCCGGTATACAAGTTTCATCAGTGCCTGAAGATATAGACGGTTTTTCCCGCAGTCAGAGTTTACCTTATAAAGGTGCTGATGAAGGTACTATACCGCTTGATTTCAAGAAGCTTTTCCTGAAAATAAATTTTGAGGTTTTGGGAATTCAAGATACTGTGAATGTTCAGATTCGGAATGCCCTTTCTCCATATAATCTGATCGAATCAAAATCCGGAATATGTGGGAATGGATTTACGGGGCAGATAAATTATATTAATGCGGAAAATGGATCACCTTACTTTGTTGCTGTAAAGCACAGAAATTCTATTGAAACCTGGAGCGGAATTCCACAGATATTCAACGGAGATACTTTGAATTATGATTTTACTACCGGAATATCGCAGTCTTATGGAGATAATATGGTCAATGTTTCCGGACAATGGTCTTTTTACACCGGTGATGTGGATCAGAACGGGGCAGTAGATCTGACGGATGTGATTCAGATATACAATGATGCCGTCAATTTCCTTTCAGGATATATTGTTACTGACCTTAACGGAGATAATAATGCAGATCTCACAGATGTTTTATCAGGATATAATAATTCTGCAGCATTTGTTGCTGCAGTATTACCTTAAAATGCTTTGCATTTTGGAAATAAGTATTTTATAATTTTAAGATGATATAGTTATCTGATTTTTGTTCATTTTATATCTTATTAATTCGATTCATCATTTTTTCTTTTCATATGCTATTCCTGAAAAGCAATAATATTCAAATCTTCTCTGAAAACAGAAAGTATTCTTTTTTTTTCTGGAAAATCCCGGAACATTTTTTCATATACATTCAGCTCTTCTGTGAAAACTGAATGGAATTAGTTGGATTTAATATTTGAATTTCAGGTCAACTAAAATTTTCTACACTTTTTAAAATACTGCAAAGTTGTAAATTTTTAAATATCCAGGAATTCTTATGATCAAACACAGAAATCCATTTAGACCTGGTGCAGCAGTCCGCTGAATTTTAATATACCCGGAGATAAAACAATTGATCTTATAAATTCACAAAATCAGGCTTACGGTAATAATCTTGTCAAGGTGGATAATGTTCCTGTAAGGTATGCTATGTACAGCGGTGATGTGAACAATGACGGGACTGTGGATCTCTCTGATGTATTGAAGATAAATAATGATGCAGGTGTATTCACTTCCGGTTATGCATTATCCGACCTGACGGGAAATTCAATCATCGATCTTTCGGATGTAGTGCTGGCTCAGAATAATTCTTCTGTATTTGCAGGAGTGAAAAGACCGTGAATTGATTTGGTCCGCCGCGGCGGATTGGGATTTACGAATTGGGATTTTTGATTTTTGATTTTTGATTTTACTAAATTTAGTAAACGATCCGACGCGGTGTTTCAAAATCCCATATCCGAAATTATAAATCCCAAATCCCTACAACTTTCCCGCAATGACCACCGGCTCTTTGATAATATTCACTGAGCCGGATTTGTTATCCACAGCTTCTATCAGTAAAATATAAATTCCTATTCTAAGTCTCTGATCATCATCGCCCAGACCATTGAAAATAATTGATCCTTCCCTTCCCGAGATCTGATTGTTTGAAAGGGTTCTGACGAGTCGTCCTTTAATGTCAAATACCTTTACTCTCATTTGTGAAAAATCAGAATTGAGTTTATACTTTATGATTGTAAAATCTTCAAAACCATCACCGTCCGGCGAAAATGGATTCGGATTGACAGATGCATTAGCGTTTGAGCTTTGATTAAATGTATAAATGCTGTTCTTTAAACCAGGTGTTCCCCCTCTGAAGTCTGTACAAGAGCTCCAGTTTGATCTTTCTTTTGAGTTAAAGGCGGGATTGATCCTTTCGAGTGAGATACCTTTTGTATCGGGAAATTCAGGATTGTTCCAGGCGGGATCATAAGTAAGTTCATCGATTACATTGTTCAGACTGTCGGTTATGGAAATGTATTCTCCGGTATTGCTAAGACTTAAACTCCCGGAAAATTTCAAATGCTGACCGGGTGACAGATTTTTTAAATTTTCAAATGAATTAAATATTGAGCTGTCTTTCGCGAAGATAAAATAATCTCCCGGATTAAGATACAGATCAGAATCCGATAAAGTAATTGTCGTTACAGTTTCTTTATATTTCCATTTCTTTAAATTTACAGACTGTCCCGATGAATTAAATATCTCCAGCCATTCCGATTTACCAATTCCCGGATCATACATAATCTCATTTATCACCACTCCACCGCTTCCAGATGCATTACTGCTCACATATACTTTTTTAAATTTGAAATTATTTAATGTATCATTATCCTGAGCAAAATAAATTTTTGCTATATAATTTTTATATCCTGTATCAATATTCTGAATACTGTATTCATAATGAATAGAGTCAAAAGAATTCAGTTCTGCAAAAGACTCTGACTTGATCAGCTCATTGTTTTGTGCTATGCTATCTGAATTTCTATCATCAAACAGTTCCAGTAAAAAGTTTTCAGCAGAATTTTGTCCGGAGTTTCTTATCAGAAATTCAAGCTTTAACGTTTCTCCCTGTGAAGGAAATATTGGATCGGAAGTAAATGATTTTAGGAACAGGTCATAAGGTTTTGGAGTAATTGAATTCTGCTTTCCGGGTGTTGCTTTCGCCGGATCCAAAGACGTTGCCCAGTTTAAAGGATCATTAGATTCCCCGTTTGAAATTAATTTCTCAAGAGAGAATCCACCTGTATTCCCTCCCCAATCCGGTTTGTATGACACAGAATCTTCTCTGTTATTAAGAGGATCTATAAGAATCAGATTATCACCCGAATTATTCAATGCGCTCCAAACTGTCTGAATAATGACAGCGGGAATAGCCGTGAACTGATTCTTGAGTTTTGCTGAATCCTGACAAATGATAATATAGGACCCTTGAGTCAGAAGAATATTTTTAGTTGTAATGGTTCTGACAGAAGAAGTTGCATCTTTCCATTTCCAGTCTTTAAGATCAATAGTTTCTGTTCCGGTATTGTAAATCTCAAACCATTCGTTTGTTGATTCCTGAGGGGTATACATAATTTCATTTATTACTATCTGAGAGACACACCGGGAGCAACTAAGCATGATCACAAAAAATGCAATTAATTTTTTCATAATTTTCATCCGTTTAATTTTATTAACTTAGTTTAATATTAATTCATTGAAACCCATTAATATTTTAGTCAATTTAGTTTCACTGAATTTTAAAACCAAATATAAATTTAACCGATTGTGAAAATGAGTTTAAGAAAGATCTTATATATATTTTTATTTTTAATCATATCGAACGGTTGTCAGTCACAATCTGATCAGCCAAAATATGCAGTAGCCATCCTAAATACACCTGTTCTGAACACCGGTGATTTTGAATCAGTATTTGGTGGAAGGAACGGGTCGAGTGTAAAAGTTGATAAGAGCGGTCTTATCAGGGAAATGGAATTCATCGCTTTCCCCAATACCGTATTTGAAATATTAGAAGTAATCCCAAAAGGTGATTATAATATTTATAAGATCACTACGGATGATTATCCATATAATTCATCTGATCTCTTTATCGACAGCAGATTCGTAAAGACACTCGACACTTTACCCGAACAGAGGGAACTTGTTTTACCTGATAAAAAAGAGATACTTGAAAAATTGAATTCACTCGACGGCTATGGCTATATGTGGGGTGGAAATTACGGTGACGGAATAGAACAGCTTCTTGAATTTTATCAGCCTGCATCCGAACCTGACGTTCATACAAAAGATCTGTGGTCATTAAAAGGAGTGGATTGCTCAGGACTTATTTATCAGGCTACCAACGGTTCGACTCCGCGAAATACTTCTACACTTATAAATTACGGGGAAGGATTAGATATCGCAGGCAAGTCTGCATCACAAATAGCCGCTATGCTTCAGCCGCTTGATCTGATAGTATGGAGCGGACACGTAATTATTGTGTATGACGAAAATACAGTCATAGAAAGTACAGGTGACGCAGGTGTTCATAAAAGCGATCTGACTTCAAGACTAAAAAGTATCATGAGAGAAAAGACTCCTGTTAATGACTGGGACTCGACCTCGGGGAAAAGATTTGTAGTGCGAAGATGGTATTTTTGATTTTTGATTTTTGATTTTTGATTTTCGATTTTTGATTTTGGATAAAAAAACTTAAGTTTTTTAAAACAACACATTTTATATTTTACAACGAAACATCTTAAATCAAACAGGGAAATGAAAAAATCAATTCTTTTTATTTTAATTTTTTTAAATTTAGAATTTATAAACACTTCTTTTGCAAATCCTGCCGGAGAAGATCCATCTTCATATGTTGACAGTGTGGTCAGTGTATTCCGTGGAAGTACCAACAGCGCTGTGATAGTTGGTGTTATAAAAATGCAACCCGAAGGTCCGATGGAAACATGGAAATATACTTACGGACATCTTAAGCGTGACACTCTAACATCTCCGCCGGTTAATGACAGTACATTATTTCAGATCGGCTCAATTACAAAAACCTTTAATGCTACTTTACTTTCGATGCTTGTCAACAGAGGCTTGATAAGTCTTTATGATACTGTTCAGAATTACCTTCCTGACAGCATTCATGTACCGGTTTACATTTCAGGAAATGATACATTGGTAATTCGATTCATAGATCTTGCAACACATTATTCCGGACTTCCGGATGAACCGCCGATCGGAAGCGGAGGAATGACGACTTATAAACAGATGTATGATTATCTTGCAACTTATAAGCTTACATACCCGCCCGGAGAATGTTATAATTATTCTGATCTTGGCTTTGCATTGCTTGGAGTCGCATTGCAGACAATACTCAACAGCAGCATAGAACTTCTTATCCCTGAATACGTTTGTGATACACTCAGTATGTATGATTCTAAAATAATCGGATTAACATCCGGACAAATGTCCAGAAGAGCACAGGGATATTTTGAAGGAGGGGGTGAAGCTCCTTTTCTGATGCCCAGCTGGCCGGCTTATCACGGCGCAGGAGGGCTTTATTCTACTTTGAATGACTTGCTCAAATACATGAAGTTTACAATGCGGATTGATAACAGCAATCTTCAGAATGTTGCGGATACTTTGTTCAGGCAAAGACTTGTTACGAATGATTCCTGTCAAATGCCGAATTCTATAGACAGTGTCGGACTAGCATGGCAATTTGCAAAACTCTTTCCTCTCAATCCTGAAAACCATATAAGATCAATTTCAAAGGATGGAAGCACTTCCGGTTTTGCAAGCTTTATTTGTTTTTCCACACATCCTCAGACAGGCGTGAAGACGGGAGTAGTATTGGTAACAAACTGGAAAAACCCAACACCGGTACATAGTCTGGCATTTAATATTCTCAAATTCATGAATGAACAGGGATCAGTCGGAATTCAGAACAATACTCAGTTAACCGGCTATGAGCTCAATCAGAATTATCCAAATCCGTTCAACCCTAAAACAGTAATAAGCTACTCGATTCCCAAACCGGAAATAGTGTCCATTAGAATTTACGATGCTCTTGGAAATTTATCAGCAACATTGATCAATAAAAAACAGAATGGGGGAAGTTATTCGATCGAATGGAATGGTGAGAATTTTGCTTCGGGATTGTATTATTATAAAATAACAGCCGGGAAGTTTGTCCAGACGAGAAGAATGGTTCTTATTAAGTGAGAATTGATAAAATTACAAATTGCAAATTAAAGATTACAAATAATTATACTTTAATTCATTCTTTAATATTAACAAAAGTAAAATATTTCAATATGTAATCTGAAATTTGCAATTTGTTATTATTTTTATTTACGATCTCCAAGAATTCTGAGTAAGAAAAGGAACATATTAATAAAATCAAGATACAGCGCAAGTGCTCCCATGACAGCGCCTTTCTTTCCCTGCTCTGAATCAATATCAGACGTCTGACTCATTTTCTTGATCTTCTGTGTGTCATATGCTGTCAGTCCTGTAAAGATCAGAACTCCTACATAACTTATAATAAGACTCATAGTACCGCTCTTGAGAAAAATATTTACTACCGAAGCGATAATAAGTCCGATCAGAGCCATGAATAAATACGTTCCCATTTTTGCAAGATCTCTTTTGGTAAAGTATCCATAAGCGCTTACAGCAGCAAACATTCCCGCGCAGATAAAAAACGTTGATGCTATAGATCCTCCGGTATAGACCAGAAACAGCACTGAAAAAGTAACACCTGTCAATGCCGCATAAAGAAAGAACGCACCTATCGCAACTCCCGAAGGCATTTTATTTATTGCAAAAG
>JAGQWH010000110.1 GCA_020437545.1 Ignavibacteriota bacterium | reverse complement strand
GACAAGGGGTTTGTTAAATAGTAATTGGTAGTAGGTATTAAGTAAAGAGTAATGGGTATTGGGTATTGAGTATTGAGTAAAAAATAGTCTGAAATTAATATTCAATTTAAGTATAACTCATAACTCATAACTCATAACTCATAACTCATAACTCGTAACTCGTAACTCATAACTCATAACTCATAACTCATAACTCGTATTACTCAATACCCAATACTCTCTATAACAGGTCTTAACGTCTTTTCCCAAATCCCATCAATCTGTATAGCCTTTTCAAAATCAACTGCAGCTTTGTCATTTTGTGCCAGTTCAACATAGCAAAGACCTCTGTTGTAATATGCAATATCGTTTTCAGGATTCATGTTTATATAATCTGAATAATATTCAACTGCAAAACCGTATTGATTTTTATCCTGATAAATTGAAGCCAGTTTGAAAAACGAATCGGAATCGGTGTCATTATATTTTATTGCATTTTTGTAATCTGAAATTGCCTGGTCATAATTTTCCATTTTTTCATAAACCCTTCCTCTTGCTTTAAAACATTCACTGCAACCGTCATTAAATTCCAGAGCTGAAGAATATTGCTTTATAGCGTTTTCATAATCAAAATTTATCTCATAAACCAGTCCTTTGAAATAGCAGTTGTCAAAATTATCAGAATCCAGAACAAGTATCTTCATAAAGTAATCGTTTGCTTCATCAAATTTATCTTCGTAAAATGCTTTCCTTCCGCTTTCATAAAGCTCTTCAATAGATTGCGCGGAAATGCGGTTAGCAGATACTATTGATATAACTAAAGCTAAAAATAAAATTACCTTTTTCATTTCAATAAAATTAATTTTAATAATTAAAAAAATTTACAAAACATTTTTTAAATACTTTCCCTTATAAGAAGCTTTTACTTTTGTGATCTCTTCCGGTGTTCCTTCTGCAACTAAGTAACCTCCTTCATCACCGCTTTCGGGTCCGAGATCAATTACATAGTCTGCACATTTTATTACTTCCAGATTGTGCTCTATCACAAGCACTGAATTTCCTTTTTTGATAAGCTCTTCAAAACACTTAAGCAGTTTTGAAACATCATAGTAATGCAGACCTGTAGTCGGTTCATCGAATACAAAAAGAGTATGTCTTTCCTCGTCCTGAAACGTAAGATGATAAGCCAGTTTTACTCTCTGGGATTCACCGCCTGATAATGTAGTCGCTGACTGTCCGACTCTCAGATATCCGAGTCCCACATCATCGAGTATTTTTAACTTCTTTGTGATCCTCGGAAATGGTTTGAAAAAATTAATAGCTTCAAGTACAGTCATATCAAGAACTTCACTTATGTTTTTGTGAATGCCTTCATTGCCTTTGAGTTTTATCTCAAGCACATCTGTTTTGTATCGCTTTCCTTTACAGGATTCACATTCGAGGATAATGTCAGCCATGAACTGCATTTCGATCCTGATCACTCCTGTGCCTTCGCATGTCTCGCATCTTCCGCCGGGTACGTTAAAAGAAAAATATCCCGAATAAAGATTCTTTTTTCTTGCCTCGGGTGATTCAGCAAATGTCTCTCTTATAATATCAAATGCTTTTATATAAGTGACAGGGTTGCTTCGTGAGGTTTTACCGATCGGATTCTGATCTATCATTTCAATTGCATCTATTTTTTCCCAGCCTTCGAGTGAATCATGCTCTCCGATCTTTTCATTGTATGACCCTTCAAGCTTTCTCTTCATATCGCCGTAAAGAATATTGTTGATAAGTGTTGATTTACCCGAACCGCTTACACCTGTGACACATACAAACATTTCCAACGGAATATTTACATCTACATCCTTAAGATTGTTTTCCCTTGCGCCTTTTATTTTTAAGAACCTGGTTTTTTTCTGAACCGGTCTTCGTGTCTTAGGAACTTCTATTTTCATCTTACCGCTTAAAAATTTCCCCGTAAGAGATTCTGTGTCTTTTAAAATGTTCTCATAAGTTCCCTGATAAATAATCTCTCCGCCTTTCTCTCCGGCAAAAGGTCCCATGTCGACGATCTCATCTGCTTCTTTCATCATGTCGCTGTCATGCTCAACTACCAGTACACTGTTGCCTAGATCTCTCAGGGATTTCATGATATTTATAAGCTTGTAGTTGTCACGCGGATGAAGACCGATGGATGGTTCATCGAGAACATAGATCGAACCTACGAGAGATGAACCAAGAGATGTAGAAAGATTTATTCTCTGAGATTCACCTCCTGATAAAGTATTGGATAATCTGTCAAGTGTGAGATAAGTAAGACCTACATCATTGAGATATTTCAGACGTGTAACTATTTCTTCAAGTATCCTTTCGGAAATCTTTCTGTCATAATCTGAAAGTTCAATATTGAGAAAAAATTTATATGCCTCTTCTATTTTCATTTTCACAATATTGAAAATGGTCAGGTCATTGATCTTTACATACAAAGCTTCTTTTCTGAGTCTTGAACCCATACACTCGTTACAAGTAGTATAAGCCCTGTACCTGTTCAGCAGAACACGGTAATGAAGTTTGTACGAAGCTTCCTTCTCAATTTTCTTAAAGAACTTATTCAGTCCCGAATATCTTTTACCGCCTTTGAATATATATTCTTTTTCTTTATCGCTTAATTTGTTATAAGGTTTATGAACATCAAATCCGTATTCATCGGCTTCACTTATAAGATCTGTCAGATTTTGCGAATGCTTTGGTGTGGAAAAAATATTTATCGCTCCTCCGAATACTGATTTTCTTTTATCCGAGATGACAAGATCCATGTCAATATCCATAGTCTTACTGAATCCCTGACATTTCTCACATGCTCCGAACGGATTATTAAATGAAAATAATCTGGGTACCGGCTCTTCGAATCTTATACCGTCCTGTTCAAGATATTTATTGAACTGATGATCTGAAAATTCATCACCGTCAAAAACCCGTATAGTTGCAAATCCTTCACTTTCCCTGTAAGCAAGCTCTATTGAATCATTGAGACGTGTGCGGGATTCGTTATCTTCAGGCTTGAAAGCAATCCTGTCAATTAATACAGTCAGATAATTTATTTCATCTTCACTGCTGTCTGCTTTGATCCCGGATGCTTTAATAAGTTCTTTATTATCAAACTCATTTGTATCAGTGATCTCGTCATTTATTAGTATCCTGTAAAAACCTTTAGCTCTGAGATCATCAATATTGTTGATGAAATCGTCTTTGTCTTTGTAAGGAATATTTATCAGTACATACAGTTTCACGGATTCTTTTTTTGTCAGCTCCGTGATCTCATTAATAATACTTTCAGGGGAATCCTTTTTAACAAGCTTTCCGCTGACAGGAGAATAGGTTTTTCCTATTCGTGCAAAAAGAAGTCTGAGATAATCATAGATCTCTGTGGTCGTTCCGACAGTCGAGCGCGGATTCTTGATCTTTGTCTTCTGCTCGATCGCCATTGAAGGAGCAAGACCTGCCATAAAGTCGACATCGGGTTTGTTTATCCTTTCAAGAAACTGTCTTGCATAAGATGAGAGACTTTCTACGTATCTTCTCTGACCTTCAGCATAGATCGTGTCGAATACAAGAGATGACTTACCCGATCCGCTAACACCCGTAAATACTATCAGATTGTTTTTGCGGATATTAATATCGACATTCTTTAGATTATGTACCCGTGCGCCTTTTATAACAATGAACTTTTTCGGATCAATTTCTTCAGATACTGACTTTAGATCAATATCTGAAGATCCGTTTTTATCAATCGTTTTATCTGCTTTATTAACGGCTTTTGATTTCGCTTTTTTCTTTATAGTCTTTGCCAAAAAATCAGAAATTTAATTAACGCTCAATTTAATTCTTTACATATTTATAAACAGTTCAATTTCTTATGCAAAATGTATTATGTCTAAGATTTTTGGGCTTAAAGTAAAATATTTTTTAAAAATAACTGATTTCGTCTGTAAAGCCGGCTGAAACTTTTTTACGTCATTGTTTAATTAGTGTATTACATTAAATAATAATGTTTTATAATTTTCTGATATAACTTATGAAAATAAAATCCACAATTACACTGGTTCTTTTATTCCTGTCAGTAAATCTGTATTCACAGGAATTATATATTGTTACAAACCCTGCGGCAAATTTAGCCAAACACCGGCTTGAATTCAGAAATATTGTTGTGAGTTATGATAATTTCAATTATTATCATAATTCATTTCAGCTTAATTACGGACTTCTCGGAAATCTTACAATATATAACAGTGTGTATTATTCACTGGATCAGAATTATAAATTTCTCGGAAATTATGAATTCGCTGCAAGGTACAGATTCGCTGATGTTGACAAGAAGAATTATCACATAAGAGGCGCTTTTCAGACCGGTCTGATCGTTCCGGTAAATGCTCAGCCAATAGTAAACGGCGCAGTGGAATATGAGATCCATCCGGGGCATATTGTGAAATTTTACGGATTTGCAAATGACATTACCATTCCTTCAATTGATTTTCATACAACCGATAATTATACTTTCAGAAATGAACTCATAGTAACAAACCTGATCAAAAAATTTGCAGCCACCGGAGCAATGGGATATAATATTAACGTCGCAAAAAATGATTTTAAATTCGGTAATTTTTTTGACTGGTCATTGTCTTTCGGATATCTTGTGCTGCCTGCTGTATATAAAAGTTATGATGATGTTAATGTAAATCTTTATATGGAAAACAAAGCTTATTATTTTTACAAGAATCAGTTTCTCGGTGAAGACATAAACAACTCCGGCGGATTCAGACTCGATACTTATCTTGGCGTTCAGTCAATATTTTTCTCATCACTTATGCTTGAATTATCATATAAGATTCCCGTCCATTCGAATGAATATACTGAAACCCGCGTAGGCACAAGGACATCAGCATTGCTTATGAGCTTAAGATATCTTTTCTTTCTTTGAACATAGCTGAAATTAAATATGAAATTTCTATTCAAAATATTTCTGATCATATTTATTTGTTACGCGAATATTTCTTTTTCTCAATTCACCGACAAGCCTGTTTATGAAATCGAAAAAGATTTCCACTCCAGGTACTTCAATAAAATAAAAGACAGCTATCAGAGCGATACAAGCATTAATGCAGTATACTATAAACTTGATCTGTACATTACGGAAAATCCGAACTTTCTGACAGGTGCTGTTACAATAAATTCGGTCAGCAAAATTAACGGACTCAGCAGTTTGTTCTATGACTTCAGTAATAATATGACAGTTGATTCAATAATTTATAACGGCAGCAGTCATAGTTATATTCACTCCAATGACAAAATCTCGATTTCCTTTTCAGAGAATTTTAATTTAAATGATCTTATCTCCATTGTTATATATTATCATGGAGTGCCCATACCGACAGGCTTCGGCAGTTTTATTTTTGGTTATCATAACGGAAACGAGCCGTCCATATGGACTCTCAGCGAACCATACGGCTGCATCGACTGGTATCCCTGCAAAAATACTCCGGGTGATAAAGTGGATTCGTCTGATGTCTGGCTCAGATGTTCGGAAGAACTTACGGCTGTTTCGAACGGAATTCTCCGGGAAGCTGTAAACAATCCGGACGGAACAATAACATTCAAATGGCATAATTCATACCCGATTGCCAATTATCTGATCTCACTTGCCATATCAAATTATGTTCAGTACAATTTTAATTTCTATTACTCCGCGACAGAATACATGCCGGTAATGAATTATATTTATCCCGAAGACCTGAATGTTCTGATACCTCAGCTTGACAAGACAAATCAGATGCTTTCTATTTTTACTAATGCATATGGTCCTTATCCCTTTCTTAGTGAAAAATACGGCCATGCCCAGTTCGGAAGGAATGCTGGAATGGAGAATCAGACTATCTCATCCATGGGTGCATTCAATGATGACATTATTGCTCACGAACTCGCTCATCAGTGGTTTGGGGATAAGATCACTTGCTTCAACTGGGAGAACATCTGGCTCAATGAAGGCTTTGCAACTTACGGACAGGCGATCTATCATGAAGCTGCAGAAGGTGAAGCGGCTTATGAAAATTTTATTAAATCTACCATGTCCAATGCAAAACAGGCGGTGGGTTCGATCTATGTTATTGATGTTGCTAACATAAATGAGATCTTTGATGGTAACCGGAGTTATGCCAAAGGATGCATAGTACTTCATATGCTCAGAGGCGTAGTTGGGGATTCCGTGTTTTTTGATATTCTAAGAACTTATGTAGCAGATACTTCCTTTGCATATAAGAATGCCGTCACTCAGGATTTTCAGAATGTTGTGGAAAAGGTTTCCGGACTTGATCTGGAATACTTCTTCAGGGAATGGATCTACGGAGAAAACTTTCCTGTATATAATGTCAGCTGGACCACTGATGAATTAAGTAATGTTCAGTATAAAGCTTCAATTAATATTGTTCAGAATTCAAATCTGAATCCGCAATTTTTTACCATGCCGGTTCAGATAAAAATATTCATGCAAAGCGGTGATACTCTTGTTACAGTGTTCAACGATCAGCAGGATCAGACATTCGATTTTATTTTAAACAGCAAACCACTTGATTTCAAGATCGATCCGGATAACTGGATTCTCAAAAATATTTTTGGTGAAAACGTAACTCCCATCGGGTTTGCGTTACTTCAGAATTATCCGAATCCTTTCAATCCATCTACTACTATAAGCTTTCAGCTCGGAAGACCTTCAAATGTTACTATCACAATATATGATATACTTGGAAATGAAGTTGCTCAGTTATTGAATGGTTATCTCAGAGAGGGGACTTACAATACAGACTTTATTCCAAACGGACTGGCATCCGGAACTTACTTCTACTATCTCTCGGCGATGGATTATAATAATACAAATCTTCTTTTTGAAGCTACAGGGAAAATGATTTTGGTTAAGTGAGTATTGAGTATTCCGCCACGGCGGAGTATTGTGTATTGTGTATTTTTTTTACTCTGTTTCTAATCCGCAGAGGCAGATCAAAGACTTAAAGAAGAGCAATTTGAATGTTTTTTTATCCTTGTTTTTCTTAGAGCCTTTGAGACTTTGAGGCTAACTTAATGTATCGTTCAGTCTGTCTGAAAAGAATCTTAATTGAATATAATGCCCCCGCAGGAGTAATGATTTCATTGCAAATCTATATTGTAGTTTATAACTTAAAATATTAACCAACTTAAATTTCAAAATAAAAAAATCAAAATGACAAACAAAGAATTTTTTATTCAGACATGGAATAATGAAAAAGCATCAACTTTAAGTGCCCTTAACGGACTGCCGGAAGATATGACTAAACTGTCATACAAGTGTGATGATAAAGCAAGATCTGCTGAAGCTATTGTCGGACATATCCTTGGTCATGTCGAATCAATGTATGAAGCAACTGATAGCCATATTGCCAATGAAAAATCTGAATATAAAAAATTCAGTTCAAGGGAAGAAGCAGCAGCTCACTTTGAAAAGTATGCATCATTACTCGCAGAGAAACTAAATGCTGTAGATGAAAAGACATGGGAAGAACAAATTATAGATTTCCAGTTTGATGGTCATAGCTTATTTAAATACCCGATGCTTAATACTTTCTGGATGTTCATGTTTGACATGATCCATCACCGCGGACAGCTCAGCACATACTACAGACATATGGGAGTCAGGAATCCTCAGATTTACGGACCTGCAGCGGAGGATATGGAAGAAATGCATTCGAAGTCATAGTATTGTGTATTGAGTATTGTGTATTGAGTATTGAGTATTGTGTATTGAGTAATAGAGAGTTAATCCAAACAGGAAACTAATACTCAATACTTTATAAAAATACAAAAAAAGCCCGGACAATTTCTTATCCGGGCTTTAGGTTATACTATTTGTAAGATGTTTCTCTTATGCTTTTGTTTCTTCTGAACTTTCAGTATCAGTTCCATCGGCTTTCGGCTCTTCAGTTTTCACTTCTTCAGCTTTCGGCTCTTCAGCTTTCACTTCAGCTTTCGGTTCTTCGGCTTTGACTTCAGCTTTTGGCTCTTCGGCTTTGACTTCAGCTTTCGGTTCTTCAGTTTTAATCTCTTTAACCTCAGGCAGATCAGGTGTAGTTAAAGGATCGACTACCGGAGGGTGATTCATCTCAGGTACGTCATCACCGATTATGTCTTCGATCTTAAAGTCGATCTGTTCGGATTCAAAACTTCTTGTCTTATCCTGAATATCTTTTGAAGTAAAGCGTTTCGGGATCTTGAATTTGTTGATATATTCATCGATCTCATTTTGCTCTTTATCTTTCAGATATTCTATTACTGATAAAACAACCTTTTTATTGGTTTTGTCGAATTCTATTATCTCTGCTTTCATAGTTCCGCCCGGGAAATATAATTCGTTGAAATTCTTAATAAGAGAAGTTGCTAATTGCGAAGCAGGGATAAATGAATCCACTTCGTCTGGTAATTCAACTATGATACCTTTGTCGATCGGCTTGATTACCTTACACTCGACTTCGGTTCCTGCTTTGTATTTTTCTTCAAGCTTATCCCAGGGATTTTCAAGCAACTGCTTTCTTCCAAGTGATATTCTCTGGTTTGCAACATCGACACCGAGAATTACAACTTCAAACGGATCACCGATTTTTACAACTTCATTGATATCTAAGATCTTCTTTGTCCATGAAAGATCAGAGATGTGTACGAGTCCGTCAACACCTTCTTCGAGTTCAACAAAGATTCCGAAGTTAGTAATGTTACATACTTTTCCTTTGTGCTTTGTTCCGACAGGGAATTTGTCAAGAAGACTCTGCCATGGATTTGGTGTAAGCTGTTTCATTCCAAGAGAAAGTTTCTTGTTTTCCATATCGATAGTAAGTATCTGAGCTTCTACTGCCTGCCCCATTGATACCATCTGTGTTGGATTGGTAATGTGTTGTGTCCATGACATCTCGCTGATATGAATAAGACCTTCAATTCCTTTTTCGATCTCGATGAATGCTCCGTATTCAGTAAGAGATACAACTTTACCGGAAACTTTATCACCGATCTTGAATTTTGAATGAACGTCATCCCATGGATGTTTCTGCAACTGTTTTAAACCGAGATATACTCTTTGCTTCTCAGGATCAAATTCCAGAACGGATACTTCAATATCCTGATCAAGTTTGACAACATCACTCGGGTGATTTATTCTGCCCCATGATAAGTCAGTGATATGGATAAGACCGTCAAGACCGCCGAGATCAACGAATACACCGAAATCAGTGATAGCTTTTACAACAGCTTTCAGCGTCATTCCTTTTTCAATTGTCTTAAGCAGTTCTTCACGCTGTCCTGCCATTGACTCTTCAATTATCAGTTTATGTGAAATGATAATATTCTCATTCTGATTATTTACTTTCAGCACTTTGAAATCCATCGTCTTGCCTACATATTCATCATAATCCCTGATTGGCTTTGTATCGATCTGTGAACCCGGAAGGAATGCTGTGAGTCCGCTGAGATCAACGATGAATCCGCCTTTGATCCTTCTGATACATTTACCCTTGATGATCTTTCCGCTGGTCTGAGCATCAACAATGTTATCCCACATCTTCATCGAATCAGCTTTCTTCTTTGAAAGTATAAGCTGACCTTCTTTATCTTCTATCTTCTCGAGAAATACTTCAATAGTATTTCCTACAACTATATCTTCTGAATTTGAGAATTCGTTAACTGAAACTCTTCCGTCAGATTTGGATCCGATATCAATCAATACATCCTCGCCATTGATAGCTACGATCTTTCCTGATACCAGCTCATTTTCTTTGATTACATTAAAAGTCTTTTCATAAAGACTGAGCATTTGTTCGTACTCTTCTTCTGTATAATCAGTTACAAGGATCCTTGTTTTGGTTTCTTTTGAAGATCCGGTTTTCTTTTCCTTTACAGGAGTTTCTGCCTTTACTTCAGCTGTTCCTTCTGATGAAGTTGTTTCTTTTTCTGTTTCTTGTGTTTCAACCATTTAGTTTTTTTGCCTCCGCATCTCTGAATTACATTTTTAATTTTTGTTTGTCAGAGATTGTTTTTCGTTCAATTGACCTGAATTGGTTAAAAGTCAAATGAACATTTAATTAATAATCCCCTTATTTTTATTTTTGAAAAATAAGAGCCTGTTTAAAATTTTTATTTACAGATCCAAACCACTTACTATTCTGAACAGATAATTAACCTGTTCTTCTATTATCATATTAGTGGTATCTACTTCAATTGCATCTTTGGCTTTTCTCAAAGGGCTTTCTTTTCTTGTCGAATCTATTTTATCCCTTTTTTTCAGTTCCGCCATTATCTTTTCTATGGGAAACTTAAATCCATGATCCATAAAGTCCTGTCTGCGTCTTGCTGCTCTTACTTTAAGATCGCAAACCAGATAAAATTTGAATTTTGCATCCGGGAATACAACCGTACCGATGTCTCTTCCATCCATGACAACGTTGTTCTCTTTTGCAAATTCTCTTTGTTTGTCAACAAGTATTTTCCTTATTTCCTTTACAGCGCTTACCTTGCTGACATTATTCGTGACTTCAAGTGAACGAATTTCTTTTGTTACATTTTTCCCGTTAAGAAAAAATTCCTCACCGTCAAATTTCATATTTGCGGATTTCGTAACATCAATAATACTTTTGAGGTCATTTGACTTCAGATTTCTTTTCTGAAGTTCAAATGTAATTGCCCTGTACATTGCTCCGCTGTCAATGTAAAGATAATTAAGTTTGTCAGCAAGTATTCTTGCCGAAGTGCTTTTACCGGTCCCGGAAGGACCATCAATTGCAACAATTATTTTATCCATTTTTTATATGTGATCTTAATATGTTTTAGTAAGTTATCTTAAAAATTATGAAAAATATAACCTGAGCCTGAATGATTTACTTCAGCCATTTTATTATTTATCAGAAATTAAAACAATTATCGGGAAATATGAGGGCTAATGTAACAGAAGTAACAACTTAGGTAAGTCCTGACACCTCAAAATCTTTAAAGCCGAATTAATTGTAAAGATTGTTTTTTAACTTGGTAAAATCGGAATAATAAAACAGATTTTCAAGATACTTTCAGGTAAGACTGAGCAGGTAAAATTTTCAGACGTAATAACATTACGGTTGAAAATTTTAGCTTTGACTTGAAATTTTAGCGCATTCTGATTCAGGAAACAGGACCCGGTATTATAAATGAAATTCCGAAAACGCAGCGCTGACCCTCAAAATCTCCGATGAATTTACATACATTAAGAGTGGCTTTTCCTTCTCCGGAATGGTCTACCAGCTCATGAGTGAATTCCGGTTTACCGGATTCCCAGACTTTTTCATCATCCGCTCTCAGACTTTCCGCATTTGCTGCCCAAACCAGATCTTTATCTTTCCTTCCGACTACATTTTCTCCTGCAAGATCATTTATCACTTTATTTCCCCAGATATATGTTCCTTCTTCATTTTTTACCCAGAAAAGGAAGGGCATTGAGTTGAAAATATTTAATTCCGATGAGTTCATTTTTTTAAATTGATTTTTGAAATGTAAAATAAATTTAACTTTGATGAATATTATTTTCAAGTTATTCTCTTTATTGAGAAATATCATATCATATTAATTATTCAGTTTAAATTTTAATCTGATTAATTTAGTTTACAATATCACCTATGCATAGACCTTTAATCATATTATCAATTCTTTTTTGTTTAAATCAAATCACTTATTCTCAGACAAAAGTAATCTCTATTGATATCTCAGGGAACAGCTTTTTGAGCAACTCTGATATTCTGAATATGATGGTTACAAAGAAAGACGGTAACTTCAGTCCGGATCAGTTCAGGACGGATCTGAAAACTATTCGTGACAGATACAAATCCGCGGGTTATCTGTATGCTAAATTTGCCGAAGAGAAAATTGATTACGGGGAAGATTCCGCATATGTGGACATAGTTTTAAAAATTGACGAAGGGAAGAAAGTTGTAATCGGTAAGATCGATATTAAAGGCAACAATAAAATTTCAGATGAAAAGATCCTGAATAACTTCGGTACAAAAACCGGTGAACCTCTTTATGATGTCACTCTCAATAATGATATTCTGGAACTGCTCAATTCTTATGAAAAGATCAATCTGCCTTTTGCAAAGGTCAGCATTAGCGATATATCTATTTATAAAGAAGGCGATGAGGATAAACTGAAAATAGAACTGAACATCACGGAGAATTCGGAAGTAATAATCGAACAGGTTAAAATACGCGGTAATGAATCGACCAATGAAGATGTGATTATACGTGAGCTTAAGCTTGATAAAAATAAAACTATAAATTCAGAGTCACTTCAGGAAATGAAGGAACGTCTGGACAGACTCAAAATATTTTCTTCGGTCTCAGATCTTAAAATCTATTCTCTCAAAAACACCGGAGACAAAAAAAATCAATCAGGATTGCTTGTAGAAGTAGTAGAAGGGAACACAAATACATTTGACGGTGTGCTTGGATATGTGCCACCGGCCGGAACTGATGATGCCGGATATCTTACCGGTTATGTTAATGTCTCATTCAGAAATCTGTTTGGTTCAGGAAGAAAGCTGGAAGCAACTTACGAACAGCTTGTTCAGGAAACTCAGGAACTCTCCTTCAGATATTTTGAACCTTACATATTCGGTCTTCCGCTTAATGCGGAACTTCAGTTTTTGCAAAGGATACAGGATACTACTTATACCCGGCGATACATAGATCTCAAAGCTGATTTTCCTTTCTCAGACGAACTCACAGTTTCAGGTATTGCCGGTTTTGAAAGAGTTATACCTTCGGATAATATAAATGTTAATTTAGTTTTAGCTGATTCGAGAACATTGAGTCTTGGTACTGAAATTAAATTTGACAACAGGGATAATGTATATGTTCCGACAAAAGGTTTTGAATTCAAGACTTTCTATTCATACGGAAGCAAAGAGATCTACAATATTGAACGGTTACAGGCGCTGGGTTATTCACAGTTCTACTCCGTGCAGAAATATTCAGGTCAGATGGATTATTATTTTTCATTTGTTGACAGACAGTCAAATCTGCTCAGATTGTTTGCCGGTGAAATAAATTCGGAAAAGATCGAGGACGCAGACTTTTTCAGGATAGGCGGAAGTAAATTTATAAGAGGGTACAGAATAGATCAGTTCCTTGCGTCAAGACTAGCCTTAGCCAGTCTGGAAGCCAGGTTTTCAATTTCAAGAAAAGGTTTTCTTTTCGGATTTTATGATA
>JAGQWH010000010.1:24829-46401 GCA_020437545.1 Ignavibacteriota bacterium | reverse complement strand
TCTTACAAAAGAGAGATTTGTAAACGACCCGTTCAGTAAAAAAGAAAATGCAAGACTATATAAAACAGGTGATCTCGGAAGATGGAAGCCGGATGGTAACATTGAGTATCTCGGCAGGGCAGACGAACAGGTAAAGATCCGCGGATACAGGATAGAACTTGGTGAGATCGAGAATGCACTTCAGGAATGTGAGCTTGTGAAACAGGCGGCTGTGCTAGTGAAACAATCAGCCGAAGGAAGTAAGAGACTTGTCGGATATGTAGTGCCTGAAGGCGAATATGACAAAGATGAAATAATAAAATATCTGAGTAAGCGATTACCTGATTACATGGTACCAGCGATGTGGGTAAAGATGGATAAGCTGCCGCTGACACAGAACGGAAAAGTCGACAGACGGGCATTACCGGAAATTGACGGAAGCGAACTGATGAGTAAAGAATATGTCGCTCCGCGGAATGAGATGGAAACTGCGCTTGCTGAGATCTGGAAAAATTTACTTCATATTGACAAGGTCGGTATTCATGATAATTTCTTTGAGCTGGGCGGACATTCTTTGCTGGCTATGAGAGTAATATCTTCAGTGCGGAATGACATAGGAGCTGAGCTAGCGATTAAAGATCTTTTTCTTAATCCTAATATTGCTGATCTTGCCGAACATATAGAAACTCAGAAAAAGAAATCATTGCTACCTTCTATTGAAGTTCAGATAAGACCTGAACTTATCCCGCTTTCATTCAGTCAGGAAAGATTATGGTTTATTGACAGACTTGTCGGAAGTATTCAATATCATTTACCGGCTGTATTAAGACTCAAAGGTCAGCTTAATGTTGAAGCACTGGAAAAAGCATTACAGAGTATTATCAACAGACACGAAGTAATAAGGACAGTCATTCAGGATGTTAACGGTAAGGGATATCAGAAGATCAAAGATAAAGATACATGGAAACTTCAGATCACAGATGATTCAAAATATAAAGGAGATAAAAAAGTATTACAGAACCATATAAATGAACTGATCTTAGCGCCGTTTGATTTGACTAAGGATCACATGCTGAGATGTAATCTGATCAAATTAAATGATGATGAATATATACTCGTAATGACAATGCACCATATCGCATCAGACGGTTGGTCGATATCAATTATTGTAAATGAACTTTTAGAATTTTATAAGGCATATGAAGAAAACAGGGAACCGGTTCTAAAGCCTCTGCAGATACAGTATGCGGATTATTCTATATGGCAGAAAAATTATCTGCAGGCGGAAATATTAGAAGAAAAAATAAATTACTGGAAAAAACAGCTTCGCTTTGTTGATCCGCTTGAGTTACCAACTGATTTCACAAGACCTGCAGTTCAGAGTATAAGAGGAGCAGTTTATGGATTCAGCATTGATAAAGAATTATCTGAAGCGATAAAAAAATTATCAAAGGAGAAAGGCACTACATTGTTCATGACTTTACTTGCGGCTTTTAATGTTTTGCTTTACAGATACAGTGGTCAGAATGATATCAGTGTAGGAACTCCTGTAGCAGGACGTATGCAGGAAGAGACTGAAGAGCTTATTGGATTTTTCATAAATACACTTACTTTACGAAATGAAGTAAATAATGAAACTCCATTTAACGAATTATTAAACAAAATAAAAACAACTACTCTTGAAGCATACGAACATCAGGATGTGCCGTTTGAGAAAGTAGTTGAATCAGTTGTAAAACAAAGAGATCAAAGCAGAAGCCCGCTCTTTCAGGTCATGTTTGTATTCCAGAATACACCGGAAGCTAAACAATTACAATTAGGTAATGTTGAACTATCATTTCAGGAATATGAATATACAACATCTATGTTTGATTTTACGCTGAATATGTTTGAGACTTTAAATGGATTACAGGGATCTTTCCAGTATTGTACGGATTTATTTTCTGAAGATACTATTAAAAGAATGATAGTTCATTTCAAGGAATTATTAAGTTCTATTGTAAACAACCCGGATGAGAAAGCTGGATTGCTTACCATGCTGAGTGAATCTGAGGAAAATACGATACTTTCTGATTTCAAAGGTAAAGAAACAGATTATCCGAAAGACAAAACCATAGTGGATCTGTTTGAAGAACAGTCAGCAAAGACACCTGACAATATTGCACTTGCCTTTAAAGGAAGTACAATGAGTTATAAGGATTTGAATGAACGGTCAAATAAGTTAGCTCATTATTTGATCAGCAAAGGATTAAAGCAGGAATCATTTGTACCAATTTGCATTGAGCGTGGATTTGATATGATAGTAGGAATATTTGGAATTTTAAAAGCCGGCGGTGTTTATGTACCGGTAGATCCGGATTATCCTGAAGACAGGATCCGTTATGTAACAGAGGACACTAAAGCATCGATTGTTATCAGCAGCAAAGAAAGCAGTTCGAAGATATCTTCACCGGAAAATGGTGAAGTGATTAATATTGATGAAATTGATACTGAATTAGAAAGTCAGTCTGTAAAAAATCCCGGTTTAAAAATAAAACCGCAGGATCTGGCTTATGTGATCTATACTTCCGGGTCGACCGGCAAGCCAAAAGGCGTAATGATCGAGCATTACAATGTTGTTAGATTATTCATGAATGATTCTCCTTTATTTGATTTTAATGAGAAAGATGTCTGGACAATGTTTCATTCTTTTTGTTTTGATTTTTCAGTCTGGGAAATGTACGGTGCATTGTTTTATGGAGGTAAATTAATAATAGTATCAAAAGTGCTAACTAAGGATGCATCACTTTATTCAGATCTGATCATTTCAGAAAATGTAACCGTGATGAATCAGACCCCTTCGGCATTTTATGTGCTTCAGGAAAATCTGATAAGCAAATCGAAAAATATTTCTGTGCGGTATGTTATATTTGGCGGAGAGGCTCTCAACCCTTCTAAATTACTTCCTTGGAAGCAGGCATTCCCGGAATGTAAACTGATCAACATGTATGGCATTACAGAAACGACAGTTCATGTGACATTTCAGGAAATCGGACCTGAGCATTTGAAATCAGGAAACAGTATAATCGGAAAACCTATACCAACTTTGAATTCATATATTCTTGACAGCAATCTAAAACTAGTGCCCGTAGGTGTTCCCGGAGAAATCAATGTGGGAGGAGCAGGTCTGGCCCGGGGTTATTTAAATGCTGAAGATTTAAGCAAACAAAAATTCATACCAAATCCATATCTTAATAAATCAGGAGAAAGAATTTACAGATCAGGAGATCTTGGTAAATGGCATCCTGACGGCAGGATGGAATATCTCGGCAGGATAGATGAACAGGTAAAGATCCGCGGATTCAGAATAGAGCTTGGTGAAATAGAAAGTGTTGTTCTTGAAAGCGGTTTGGTAAAAAACACTGTTGTGATTGCAAAAGAAGATAAGCATGGGATAAAGAGTCTGATCGGATATGTAGTTGGAAATGATTCAGAAACATTTGACAAGCAAAAATTAATTGCATATCTGAAGAGTAAGTTACCGGAATACATGGTACCTTTGTTATGGGTTGAACTGGATGAACTGCCATTAACATCAAATGGCAAGATTGACAGAAAAGCTTTACCGGATCCGGATGTATCTGAATTGACAAGTAATGAATATGCACCTCCGACAAATGAAATAGAAGGAGCGCTTGTAGGAATATGGCAGGAACTTTTGAATGTAAAGAATATAGGTATTAATGATAATTTCTTTGAACTGGGAGGACACTCATTACTGGCTTTACAGTTATTTGGAAGTATAGAAAAATTATCAGGGCGAAAATTTCCGATATCAACTTTATTCAATTCACCAACTATAAAGGAACTTGCAGCGATCATTAAAGATAAGGGTTGGGTACAACCATGGAAATCGCTTGTGCCAATTAAACCAGGTGGTTCCAGAATGCCTTTGTATTGTGTACCGAATGCTGGGGGAACAGCTTTACAGTTTCAGGAATTATTGAAATATGTTTCATCCGAGCAGCCTATCTATGTACTTGAATCTATCGGACTGGACGGACTTGAAAAGCCACACACTGATTTGAAAGAAATGTCGGCATTTTATATAAAAGAAATTCGGACTTTTCAGCCTAAAGGACCTTATATGCTTTGCGGAAGATGTTTTGGCGGACGGGTAGTTTATGAAATGGCACAGCAATTAATGGCTGCAGGTGAAGAAGTAGCTTTACTTGCAATATTTGATACATGGCCGCCGTTTGTTGCACCACCTCCGCAGCATGTTCCTCAGAAGAGGGATGCTCAGCATTTTATAACAAGGACATTTTATCATATGAAATCGGGTGAATTGTTTACAGTAGCTAAAAATTATACTGTAAATAAATTTATGAAAATGCAGAGAAAAATAAAGGATACTGTTGGATATCTGATGAGTGATTCCAGACAAAGAAGATATGAGGAAATCAAGCTGATACATTTTAAAGCTCAGGATGAATATGTCGCTAAAAAATATCCCGGAAAAATTACTCTGATCGAATGTGAAGCTTTTAAAGAAGAAACAAGAGAGAAATGGAAAGAACTTGCAGGTGGGGGACTTGAGTCTTATACTATACCCGGAACTGATCATAAAACCATTGTAACTGAACCATATATCAGGGATTTTGCTGAAAAATTAAATGAAGTTCTGAAGCAAACTGATGATGAAATTAAAAGCAGATCCGGTAAAAATGGATCAGTTTCTAAATCGAATAAAAAAAATATTAACTATGCTGATGTCTGATAAACTATCCGGCAATTTTTTATTAAGGGTTAATATTTTTTCCGTAATAATCATCATAGAATTTATTAAACACAGATATTATAAATAAATAATTTAAACATACGATTAAGTATATCAAATAATGAGAATTGATCTAAAGAGTTTTAAATCTGATTTTTCCAATATCTCAAAAACCATGAAATTTGTTTTTGAGAGTGATAAGAAGTTAAGTTATGCCAGCTTAGTTTTATTAGTAATAATGGGAGCGCTTCCCTTAATTGTTCTTTATCTTACGAAGGTATTAATTGACAGTATAACAAACTCCGGCGGATATGTTCAGAATGACGTCTGGTATGTGATAGCTATATTCTGTTCGGTCATTTTATTTATGCAGATCGCGATTTCAATAAATTCAGTGGTATATCAGATACTTGGTCACAGGGTAGTAAATTATGTAAATAATCTGCTGCATAATAAATCACTCGAACTTGATCTGACATATTATGACAATGCCGAATATCATGACACGTTTCACAGAGCGCAGCAGGAAGCAACGAGCAGACCGTTGCAGATAGTCGGCAGTGTTTCAGAACTTATTAAAAGTATAATATCCTTTGTCGGAGTCGCTGCCATTCTTGCATCACTTTCAATCTATATATTGCTGATCATGATCCTTGCAGGAATACCTGCACTTGTGATAAAGTTCAGAAGAACGAAATTATTTTTCGACTGGAAAATGAAAAATACCAGCTTGTACAGAAAAGTAAATTATTTCAGTAACCTGATGACAAGCAGACTTTTTGCAAAGGAAACAAGAATATTCAGACTTGGAAAACATATACAACATACACATGACGAAACCAGGGAAAACTTATTAAAAAGTGTTATCAAATTCCTGAAAATAGAAACCAGCGGTAATATTATTTCGAGTTTGTTTGAGGTTGCTGCATTATCGCTTGCAATAATTTTTCTGACTTATAAATATAATGCAGGCGAAGTAACAATCGGGGGGTTTGTAATGTTTCTTGGGGCAGTAAGAAGCGCCAACACATATCTTTCAGGCATAATGACTAATCTCACAGGAATTTACAGCAATAAACTATTCCTTAGTACGCTTTTTGATTTCATAAAACTTGAACCGCAGATCAAACAAATCGAAAATCCCATTCCATTTCCAAAGCTGAAAAAAGGCATTAAAGTGGAAAATATAACTTTCCGATATGAGAACGGTTTAAAAACTGTGTTAAAGGATGTTTCATTTTCGGTAAAGCCGGGAGAAACTGTACTAATTACAGGAAAGAACGGAGCAGGTAAAACAACATTCATAAATCTGTTATGCAGAATGTATGAATGTACATCAGGCACCATAACATTTGATGATATAAATATCAAAGATCTCGATATAGAATCTTTTCACAAGAATATTGGAATTATATATCAGGATTATTGTAAATATGATCTTACCGTAAGAGAGAATATTATGTACGGAGCAATTGATAAGAAAAACAGTGTTGAAAAAGTTGCTGACCTTTCCGGAGCAAGCCAGTTTGTCGAAGAATATCCGTTAAAATATGAAACAGTCGTAGGTAAGCATTTTAAGGACGGGGAAGAGTTAAGTATAGGACAATGGCAGAAAATTGCTCTTGCAAGGGCTTTTTACAGTGATGCTCAGATTATTATTCTTGATGAACCAACGAGTTCAATAGATCTTCTGACAGAGAATAATTTTTTTGAAAACCTTCAGAATCATGTAAAAGATAAGATTGTAATTATTATCGGACATAAAATTACTCATAAGATAAAAGCTGACAGTTATTATACTCTGCATAAAGGTGTACTGAAAGAAGTCAGCGAGCAGTTCCTGAATGCATAAATTTAAATTTCAATTTTATAAAAATAGGATAATAGTAAAGAATTGATATTTAAATTGAATAATGATAATTTGACCAATTAGATTTCTGAATTGTACACAAAGCAATATAAACAGAAACAGAATCAGCGGAAGTGGTGAAACTGGCAGACACGCCATCTTGAGGGGGTGGTGCTCACAAGGCGTGCGGGTTCAAGTCCCGCCTTCCGCACAGATTTTTACAATTTTATTACATTGATTTTATTATAAATACGAGATATATTTGTAATCTTTCATTAAAAAAATAAACAAAACTAATTTGTCTAAAAAGCATTACGAATCATATATTATCATAGACGGTAATTTAGAAGAAACAGCAATTGAAGAAGAAATTAAGAAAACAGAAGATCTTCTGAAAAAAAACGAAATTGAGATCAATAATATTGACAGGATCGGAAGAAAAAAACTTGCATATCAGATCAATAAAAGATCAAATGGATATTATGTTTGTTTCGAAATCTCAGCTCCGGCTGAAAGTCTGAAAAAAATTGAAAGGGCTTACGTACTTGATGAAAATATATTAAGACATCTTACAATTCTCATAACTCCAATCACTAAAAGAGAAAAAGAAGAGCATTTTAAGAATAAAGCTATTCTGCAGTCAAAATATGAAGAAGAAAAATTGAAACAGGAATCTTTAAAGGCTGCTGAAGAAGAGACTGCTAAAGTTTCTGAACCTGTAGAAAATTAACCAAAATTTAAAAATAAAATATATTCATTAATCCCGGAGGAAAAACATGGCTGATTACAAGATGCCCGAATTAAATTCAGTAGTAATAGCAGGAAATTTAACAAAAGATCCAATCTTCAGACAAACAACATCCGGAACGCCGGTTGTAAATTTTTCTATTGCAAGTAACAGAAGATTTAAAGACAAAAATGAAGAATGGAAAGAAGATGTGTGCTATGTTGGTATTGTCGCATGGAACAGATTAGCAGACAGCTGTAAGGACAGACTTAAAAAAGGAAATGCTGTGCTTGTCGATGGTGAGCTTCAGAGCAGAACTTTTAAAACTGATGACGGAACCAACAGAACTATTGTCGAAATTAAAGCAAGAAGAATTCAGTTCCTGAACAAAAAAGGTTCGGCTGTAGATTCGGATAGTGATAAAGAAGATGATCTTGATACATTTTCAGATGAATCTTTTGATGCTTTACTTTCCCCGGAAGATTCAGATCTCATTAAGGGAAGTGATTCTAACTAATTAATCTTATTTTTTTAATGCCGGGGTGGTTATAAATTTTCCACCCTGATTTATTTATAAACATAAAAGTAACATGAAAATTATTCTAAAAAAAGAACATGAAATACTTGGTGATGCAGGTCAGATTCTGAATGTAAAGAACGGATATGCAAGAAATTATTTAATTCCTAAGGGCTATGCAACTATTGCAAATGAATCAAACTTAAAAAGTTTTGAAGAAATAAAAAAACAGAGAGCTAAAAAAGTACAAAAACTTGTAGACGAAGCTCAGAAGATTTCTTCGGCTCTTTCCAGTAATGTGATCACTTTCGAAATGAAAACCGGTGAAGAAGATAAAATCTTTGGTTCTGTTACATCTCAGATGATTTATGACAGACTGGTTGAAAAAGGATTTGAAAATCTTGACAGAAAAAAAATTATTCTGAAAGAAGCTATAAAATCATTAGGTGAACATGAAGTCGAAGTAAAACTTCAGCATTCAGTTGTTGCTTTGATTAAAGTACATGTAGTTAAAGAAAATGCTTCATCTGATGAAAAAGCAGAAGTTAAATCAGAACCAAAATCTGAAGCTGTTGAAGAAACTAAAAATGATAAACCTGTTTCCGAAACAAAAGAAGAAACTGAAGCAGTCGAAAATAAAGATGAATCCGAAGTTGTAACTCCGGATGAGAATAAAGTCTCAGAATAATTTAGCAAATTTTATACAGTAATAAAAAAACCCATAAAATATATTTTATGGGTTTTTTTTATATCTGATTTAAAATCTATCCTAGAAATCGTATCCCAGGGAAATGTAATATTTTGGACTGGAAAATTTATCCAGATCATATCTCCAGGCTACATCAAACTTAAAAGGGAAACCAAATAAATTTGCTCTCGCTCCCAGACCTGTTCCTACTAAAAGATCTTTAGTCTGTGAAGATCCGTTTACATTTCTGAAAAGATTAACTTCATTAAAGTCATTAAATGCAGTTCCCATATCAAGGAATGTTACACCCTCAATATTAGCAAATCCCAGAGGCAAAGCTCCGAAGATAAGATATTTAAATAGTGGGAATCTCATTTCAAGATTCAATATATAATACTTTGAACCTGACAACTGATCATAATCAAACCCTCTCAATGGAAGTCCGGGTGAAAGAAATGCATAATCTTCAATGCTTGAAACCGGAAGATTATAATTTGCATATTCATAGTTAATCCAGTTATCAGTTCCTCCGATAAAGAACTGCATTGGATTTGCTCCAAAACTTATTCCACCTGAAAATCTGCCTGCAAATGTATAATCATCCGAGAGTTTGAAATAACTTCTGAAATCACCCAGCACAGACGTAAAACCGATTCCATCGGATCCAAATTTAGGAGAGCCCATTACTGTAACATTATATCTCGTTCCGGATACAGGAAAGTTGAAATAAGGTCCGTATGAAGTATTGTCATGTACATAGCTGAGTGATGGAATCAGAATTGTCTTTGATGTAGTTGGTTCCGTGGCAATATCAAGATTCTCTCGTGAAATATTCTGAATTCCGAGACTGGCATCAACTCTGTTAAATCTAGAGATCGGATAAGCTCCGATTACACTTCCGCCGAAGGTTCTGTAACGATATAAGAAATCAAAAAATCCATTGCCGTATGTAATGAATCTTGCAGTATGGTAAAGCTGAAATCCGTAATCAATCCGGTTTGCAAGATTATAGTATGCAACAGCATAATCACTGTTCTTCAGGTCAATTACAAGTGAGGTCTGGATATATATCCTGTGATCTCCTAGCATGTCGCTGAGTGCGATCTGAGCTATACCCTGCACTCCATAGAAAGAAGCATAACTTGCATTTCCGAAAACAAGATCAGGAGTGAACTTAATTTTATAATCTTTTACTTTATAAGTTCCGTCAGGATTCTGATTTCCTTCAACCTTAAAATTCTGATTTAATGAATACATGCTGTCCCTGGTATTATTCACGGTTTTGCTATTACTTTCAATGTCTTCAAAACTTATTTTTACATCCTCACCATATAATTGAACTGAATCGCTTTCTTCCTTCATAATTTCAGATGTCTCAGTTTCAGATTCAGAGACAGTAGAATCATTTTCTATAACTGCATTTTCAGCAAGGGTTGTTTTGTCAGTAATCTCCCCCTGAACCTTTGTTTCGCTCAGTACATTTG
The DNA here is from genome assembly GCA_020437545.1 of Ignavibacteriota bacterium. Taxonomy (GTDB): domain Bacteria; phylum Bacteroidota; class Ignavibacteria; order Tepidaquicellales; family Tepidaquicellaceae; genus JAGPCH01. The sequence goes on along the minus strand of JAGQWH010000010.1, from coordinate 36,398 downwards.
TTTCAGAAGAATCAGTAATGGCTGATGAATCTGAAATTGCCAGTGAACTTGAATCAGAAGTTATAATTTTAAGGCTATCTTCCTGAAATGAATCGCCGGATTCACCTTTTTTAGAATATGTTTCCCTTCCCATTTTTTCGGAATAGTCATCCATCTTTAATACAAATTCAGTTGGTTCAAGCTCCATAACACCAAGATCCCTTTCCAGAGGATTTTCAAGCATGAAAATATCATATCCGCCTTTGTTCAGAGAAACGAATAAAAGCTTTTTGCCATCTCTTGACATTGAGATCTGTTCAACAGGACTCAAAGAATTTGTAATAGGTCTGTCAATAATATTTCCGGCAGAATCCTGTTCTCTTAAATATATATTGCTGATCCCATTCTTATCTGAAACGTACAGGACTTTTTTACCGTCAGGGCTGATCTGCCCAAAACTTTCTTTCGAATTTTTTGTATTGCTTAATCTGTCAATATCTCTTGTTGCAATATCAATTCTGTAATAATCCGTATTGCTGAAATCATATTCCCACATATTTATATCCTTAGGCATATTATTCTGATCAGTGTAATCTCCACGATCGGAAGTAAAAAATATACTTTTTCCGTCCAGTGCCCATGTAGGATTGGAATCAGAAAATATATCATCAGTTAACATTTCAAGTTTTTTATTATAAAGATCGTATGTGAAAAGATTTGATTCTTCATTTCTGCTGCCGATAAATGCAATTTTATTTCCGACAGGTGACCAGTTCAGATAACTTATCATGTCAAAACTTAATGGAAGGGTTTTCCTTTCTTCAGTTTTTATATCAATTATATAGATAACATCCTTGTCACCTGCTTTAGCGCTTAAAGCTATTTTTTTACCGTCCGGTGACCAGCTGAGACCGGGGGTAAGTATATGAAGTTCTTCAAAATCGGATGATGTGTTTCCGGATACTACTTCGTCTATAATCTCACCATTTTTTGTCTTCGCTATAAATACATCAAACTGGTCATCCTGATTTGAAATAAATGCAAATTTTTCACCGTCAGGTGAAATCACGGGAGCTACATTGTAAGAACCGCCGTCTCTGTCATGAAATGTAAGCTGAGTAGCAAAATCCTTTACTAATTCTCTTGCTTTCAGATCCGGCCAGTAGGTCTTTTTCAGATATAGAAGCCAGTTCTCTCCAAGCTGCTCAAGAGAAATTTTATAAGTCTCTTTAAATCCCACGTCGACATCATTATATGCTTTTATATTATTCATAAGTACAGCAAGCTTCTCCTCACCATAAGTATCTATGAGATAAGCAAAAAAACTCTGACCGCCCCGGTAAGCAAAATATCCTCCGATGTAATCAAGAGGAGGCACATTATTATTTATTATTGCATCACGCATGAACATATCAGTTTGCTTATCCAGACCGTACAAACTCTGAACCTCTGCCATACCTTCGGTGTACCAGAGAGGGAACGAGAGTGAAATATTTCTTGAGACAATATTCTGAAGTGTGCCTCCGTAGAACATATCATTCATAAATGCATGTAAAAGCTCGTGATGAATTACATGTCTGAATTTTTCATAATCACCCTCGAAAGGAACATTGATCCGGTTTTTGAATAATTCTGTGACACCTCCTACTCCTTCAGGCAAATATTCATCAATGACATTATTTTGCTGAAAGTCATTATGAGAATTGAAAACGACAAAAGGAATTCTGTTGCTGATATTATAATCCAAATTTTCAGAAAGATTTTTTAAGGATTTCTCTGCGACATGAGCTGCAAATTCTGCAAGCTTTCTTCCGCCCTGATAAAAATATACATCAAAATGTTTTGTTTTCAGATATTTCCAGTGAAAAGTTTTGTATTGAACTTTGTTTTGTCCAAATACTGCTGCAGATTGTGACTGAGAGTTTTTACTTGTGAATAATATTCCGGTTAAAAATGCTAAAAATATTATAAGGGAAATGGTTCTTGTTTTCATATATACCCGTTTTTTGTTTTGGAGTTAAAAAGTAGAACATTCTACCATAAATATTCGTTTCTGATTTAAAAAAATAATTAATTTTAAAATAATAATTTTATGTAATAAATGCTATAAAAGATAAATTATGTTCGAATATATAAAGAAAGTTACGTATAATAACCTCAAAAAGATTTAAAATAAAAAAAGCCGCAGGATTTTATTTCTGCGGCTTTCTAAATTGAAGATCAGATGATTCTTTTACTTTATCAGCATCATTCTCTTCGTCTGAATGAATTCACTTGTGGTCAAAGTATAAAAATAAATTCCACTGCTCAGAGTTGTGGCATCAAATGTTACTTTATATGTTCCGCCGGTTTGAATGTCATTTACCAATGTAAGAACTTCACGTCCGAGCGCATCAAATATTTTAAGAGATACTTTCTCTGATTTTGGAATTGAATAATTTATGACTGTCTTTGGATTGAATGGATTCGGATAATTCTGATCGAGTACATACTCAGAAGGCACTATATTAGAAATCTGTTCAATTCCTATTGTGCCGCCTGCTTCAGAATATCTTTTAGCAAAATCCTGCAGATAAATATTTGCAATGAGTGAATCGTAAATTAGCAAAATATTCTCATCATTTCCTGTAGTAGCGGCTGTTGAATAATTCATTGATCCGGTCTGAACGATCGGATTACTTGAAGGGAGATCAGCATCTATAAGAATGTATTTGCTGTGCAGTAAGCCGGTTTGTCCGTCAAGAAAGACAGGTGCAGGTGGATTCCATGGACTGCTGCCTCCGATACCTTTCATTTCAGGATAAACGCTTGACGGATCTGTGCCGTTATTATCATCAAAAACTCCTCTTACCATTTTTGTAGGTGGATCGAATTCAGCTTTCATTTTATTGGCAATATTGAATCTTGTAAATGCAAATGCACAGAAAAATACTGATTTGTCAGTATAATCAGCGATCATATTTTCTACCTTTGTAGATGTATTGTCACTTGGAGAAAAATAACATTCAACTTTTTTACCGTTAATTACAAACATGTGAGGGGTATTGTCACTTTTATTTGATCCGAATTTTGCATTGGATGGATTATTAATATTATTGTGTGAACCCCACATTTCCTCAAATTCTCTTGTGTAGGTATTACAAAGAGCCTGATCCTGTATGAGAATAACATTCTGCGCATCAGCATAAAACTGGTCGTTTGTAATGTTGGCAGAACCCGTCCATAACCAGTCATCAGAATATGAAATATTATCTCTTGCATCAAATATAAAAAATTTGTTGTGCATTATATTTGATGATTGGGGTCTTCTCTGAACAAGTATTCCAGCATTTTCAAGATCAAGAACGAGTTGTTGTGAATTTCCGTCTCTGTGATCATAGACCATTCTTATCTTTACACCTCTGACAAGGGCACTGATGAGTTTATCCCTGAGCTGATTTATCTCATTGAATGAATACATAGCAATATCAATGGTTCTTGTAGCTGAATCTATTCTCTCACCAAGTCTTACCTTGAAATCAGCATTTCCTGTGGCATTGTTACCGGGCATAGCAAAGGAATTATCCACTGCTTTGTTGAAATATACTTCTGTCCTGCCTGTAGATGTAGGATCTGACGAAGTGGAGAAATATTTTGGTGAACTGTTACTTGTCCCTAATCCGCTGGTTGAAGAAGCGACTGCATAATAAATTTTACCGGGCTGAAGACCGGTTAAATTAAAAGTATGTTCAGTAGTAGGATTTGCATTAAAAACAGAATCTGTAAATACTATTGGTTGATTCAGTGAATCTGAGATAAAATATCTCAGCTTACTGTCACCGGCTGTCTGTGTTGTCCAAGATATTGTAATAGTGGATGAAGCAATGTTGGATTCTGTAGGAGGTACTAATATTACCGGACCTCCGCTCTGAATTATATCAGAAGTGAATCTTGGCAGAAACTGGTAACCTGAGCTGTAGGGCGGACTGAAAATAAACTGGGCTGCTTCTGCAATGCAGTCAAATGGTCCTGATGGTATTGCTGTTCCCACTAGGTTTGTATTGTTATCAATTCTTATTTCCCCGGTACCTGAGGCATCGGTAACAGTATAATTTGTATTAGCCTGAAAAGTACCTGTAGCAGAAATAGTTAGTCCGTTTATTCTTATAAGACTTCCTTCGTATTCTTCATGTCCGTTCCAGGTCTGAGTATTCAATTGCTGAAGAGTAATGACCTGAGGTGCAGGAACCGGATGACCGCTGCTTATGATAGAAAATGATGGAGTTCCTCCGACTAATGAATAAACCAGCTCTGTAAGCCCGTTAAACTGGCTGAGTTTAGCAGTTACCACCACGCTGTCTCCTATTGAAACAGCATTCGAAAAATCAATGTAATAAACTGCAATTCCACCGGTCTGATCCATCATATAAGCCGGACCTCCGAACTGATTTCCTGCAGTTACGATCCCAGTGACTGTTTTAAAAGCACCGGTATCAATCGGAATTCCCTGTGAGTTATTTATTGTAATTGATGAAATAGGTACAACCTGTGCCTGTGAAATCAGACCTATCATCATCATGCAAATTGTGAAAATTATTTTTTTCATGATATATTTGGTTATTTAATAAATTTATTTTAATCTGTTTGAATAAGTACTGTTAATTGAATTTATTATCAGACTATTCGGATCTTCTGATAATTTTCTGTCAATCTCCTGCTTTAATCTTTCCGGATCTTCCTTTACTGCTTTTTCAAGAACATTCTTCTGATATAAGAAATTGTATGGTGTAACATATTTATATTCATATTTATCTATTACATCACTGAACTTAGGCAGATTCTTAAGATACAAAAATGATTTATCATCCCAGAATACCAGTTTCCATTCTTCAGGATGCTTGCTGTAATATGAAATTATAGTCTGCTGCATTTCAGCCGGAGCTCTTACAAGATCAGGAGCAAGATACAGTGAATAATCAATGTCATAGGATTTTAATTTGTTTTCAAATCCCGGTCTCATAGCCATAAGAGTGTTATACTCGCTGAATATCTCATCGTTCAGATTTCTGCTGTCAATAAAATTCTTACTTCCTGGAAAATTCCAGACAAGATAACCACCACTGCCAAAATGATTGAGCGGTCTTTGACCGGTTTCCGGTATCTTATTTTCCTTCATGAAATCGAACATCTGAACAGGTATGAAATCAGAATTGATTCCGAAACCTGATACCCTGTAATATTTTAAATGATCCATATAGAGCTTGTCATTTGGAAGATTTATGATAAAGAACAGTAACACTATCTCCAATGTTATCTTCGGAACCGGATTAGTTGTGATGAATCTTTTTAAACCTTCATTTTTAGAACTTACAATGATATAACTTACTGATACAGTAAGAAATATTGTTATAATGATCAGATAATCAACTGTAAATCTTACTGCTCTTACAGAATAAACTGCAAATGAAATAAAAACCAGTGCAGCAAACAAATCCTTAGTTTTAAATGCATAATATAGAATCACTATTCCTCCGAACAAAAAAATTTTGTAGATAGTCGTAACAAATCCTCCTCCAAACATTTCATCAAAAGGAGACCTCCATTCATTAATGGTCTCGAGCAGTTTCATTTTTGTATGATCATATGCATAAATGTATGTCGCATAAGTATTTGGATTTATGAACATAACAAAAATGGATATCGCAAAGATAATTATCAGCCTGTTCAGTTCGGACTTTGTAAGAGCCGGAATTTCTTTTCCCGAAAACTTTGCCGGATAAAAAAATATTATGGTTTCCGAAATTACATACACTCCCATCAGAAAGATCCCTGCAATTATTCCCATATGAATATTAGCCCAGAAAAGGAATATAAGTGGTATGAAATAAAGAACCTTATAATTTTCTCTTTTGAAATATCTGTATTCAGTTATTATGTAAAGCAAAATAACAAAAAACAAAAGTGACATAATATGCGGACGGGGAGTGAGCCTGTCAATAATTCCAAATGCAAGTAATGTAAGGAAAAAAAATATCAGTGTATGACTTACTTTGAATTTCCGGAGTATTAGAAAGAACAGTAAGAATATCAGAACAAATATTATTGTCCTGAAAACAAGTATGGCATTGTATCCTCCGATATTAAACAAACCGTAAGTAATCACATCCCAGCCCCATTCAAACGGCATCCATTCCTGACCTTCAGTTACAAAACCAAATATATCAGTCGATGGAACATGTTGAGTCTCAACTATATATCTTCCCGTCGCAAGATGCCAGAAAACATCATCATCACCAGTGATCTTAAAACTCGTAAGAAGGATCAGAAATACAAAAAATAGTATTATCAATCCATAGTTATATAGCGGATTGTCCTTGAATTCCTTTTTTATATCTGAAGCAGAATTTTTACGGACAGATTTATTTTGTTTCTTTGCCAATTTAATTAAGATCCGTGGATAATTTGTATCTGACAATTCTGTTGTTTCCTGTATCGGCTATATACAAGACCTTGTCAAAAAATGAGACTCCTGCCGGAAAATTGAGTTGTTTTGTACCGGATCCTGGTCCGCCGAAAGATTCACTTTTTAGTTTACCAAGACTGGAATATTTATAAAGAGAGTCGTTGGAATTATCTACAACATAAACATTCTTATTGTTATCAACTGTTATTCCTACCGGGGTCCCTATCTGTACACTTAAAATGTCTACATTTTCTGAAGGAACAAATTTCGGATTATATGTACCTTTTAACTGATCATATACAAACCAAAGAACTTTAAAACCAAATCCTTCAGAGTTTCTGGTTATTATAAAATCTGTTAACTCATTATTAAAAGTAGTAATCGCTGACATCATATCAATAGAATAAACACCGTTACCTGTTACCTGAAATCCGCTGAGAGAAGTGACCGATGTAACGGAATCCACACCGTAAACTTTAAGTAACGCATTATCAGGATCAAGAGAACTTGTATTATCAGGTCCCCGTCTGGTAAGAATATATCCATTGTCCGCAAATACACCGACGCCTGAAAATTTTCTTTTATTACTTGTCAGAGGTGTTGCATAATTACTACCCATTAGAGGTAAAAGTGAAGCCTGTGATAAAAATCCGTTTACCGGTACCAGTTTGATCCTGTATAAAAAACTAATTGTATCATTTGTGATTGGAAGTATTGAATCTCCGATTACGAGAAGATCATAATTGTAATCCTGAGCAATAGCAACAGGACTTCTTATTCCAAGGCTTCCTATTTCAGCTCCGGAAAGATCAAGCTGTACGATCCGGTTATTTTTTGTATCGGCTATATATACAAGCGGCTCTCTGCCTAGAAGTATTGCTCTTGGTTCATTGTATCCGGTCCATATTGGTTCCTGCTGAACATATGACACACTGTCAAGTGAAGGAACTCCACCTTCACCTGTAAGTGGGAACTGAGACAAATCCGTTTTATCTGTGCAGGAGGATAATGTTAATAAAGATAAAGTAAAAAGTATTATAATATATTTCATAAAATTATTTTCTATTTATTTGGAAATAAAACATTTACGGTCAATCTCTGAGCTAAGCCAAGCTGAGTGTAATTTGAAAGTGAATAATCAAATTGGGCATATGCAAAAGATATAGGAACATTAAAGCCTAAACCGCCTGAAAAATTTTCATCATCTACATTGACCTTGAAACCGCCTCTGAAAAAAAGGAAATTCTTATATGCATACTCAACTCCAAATGCAAGATTCTCAGCATTATCTGTCGGACTGTTAAGCTGTATGGAAGTTGTCAGCCGGTTTTCCTTATTCATCCATGGCTCCATTGCGAATCCGAGCTGGAAATTTGTAGGAGGAGGAAACTTCTGAAATGAAGTTGCTGTCGAACCGTTTACAAGAGCAACCTGACCGACCGGACTGATCTGTCCGCCGAAATTTGAGATCATAATTGCAAATCTTGATGTGCCTAATCCTGTTCTGTAAAATGTAGCTAGATCACCAAGTACGCCTTCCATCTGAAGTTCACCTAGGTTTTCATTAACATATTTTATGGTGGCTCCGAAAGAAAATTGCTCCGTCATTTGTCTGGCATATGAAAGACCAAACGAAAGATCTGAAAATCTGAAATATGCACCGGTACCGTTTGGCTGATATTCAGTTGTAACTTTCATGTCTTCCGTGCTGAGAGAAGTCACATTTATTCCAAGAGCATTATTAGCATCAAGATGATATACTGCACCGAAGTTCATTAATTTTGTATCAACAAACCATTGTGTGTAAGATGCCGTAATCCCGTTTTCTTTAAAAGATACAAGTCCTGCAGGATTCCAGTAAAGTGAAGTTATGTCATCTGAAACAGCAACATATGATTCAGCCATTCCTGTCGCTCTGGCTGAAGTTCCAATCTTAAGAAACTGCAACGAAGTAGTACCGGAACGCTGACCTCCCAGATTAGGAAACAACTGGGCGAATGATATTCCGGAATCAAGTATCAGAATAATCACTATACTTAAAAATATTTTCGGAATGTTCTTTATAGTTCTTTTTTTAAATATCATTTGATACAGTAAACTTTTAATAATTTTAAAATTGCTTTAATATTCTTAATACTTAATTGACAATCCAAACTTAATATTCGTTGGTGCAAGATATCTTGACGGATTATAAGGATATGGCGTAATAGGTGCCTGAAGATCCGGGTACAACGGATCATTTACATAATTTGGTGTCGGGTCTCCGTATTGATAAGCCGTACCTGTTACAGGATTGATAATTGTTGAGTTAAGATTATTAAACAAATTATCAATCGATAGATTAACAACAAATTCCAGTGAATTCACATAGAAGTATTTATCTATATCCAGATCAACCCAGAACCAGTCTGAACCAATTGCACCGTTTATATTATCAAGATCAGATCTGTATTCAGGTCTCCCGTTTGGTAAAGTTCCGACCTGTGTCTGAGGTGTATATCTTTTTCCGGATTGAAAAAAGATCCTTGATTTTATACTAAGATCATCAAGTATGTTTTTTCCGAAACCAAATAATCCTTTACCTTTGGTTATATTGAAATACAAATTAGCACTTGCCTGAAACGGTTTATCCCATGAGAGATATATCTCATTCAAAGTCTCTGATGCTCCGGTAGAGGCGACTAAATAACCCAGATCCGAAGTAGAACTTTTACCGGTTGCGATAGCATAAGTGAAATTGAATTTTCCGTTGAACCAGTCACTTATTCTTTTCTTATATTCGATCTCTACACCTCTTAATCTTGCATAATCCTGATTAAAATATGTAATAAAAGATTGTCCTATAAGACGTCCGCTGTTTATTCTGATGGATCTTGTGGCGACATAATCATAAATGTTCTTATAATAAGCAGTCACCGTAAATACATCATCATTTGTGAACTGATTTCTGATACCTAATTCATATGCTACCGTGGTTTCCGGATTCAGATTCGGATTTCCGAATTTCTGAAATGTTGATTGTGCGGACTCGGGAGTAAGTTTTGCATATACAAACTGAGGCTTTGGTCTCTTGGAAAAATGTCCGTAAGAGAAAAACAGAGTCTGATTATTTGTGACCGGGTGTGAAATACCAATTCTCGGAGAGAAATTAAGTTTAGCTCTCTGCCCGAATATATTGTAAGTATCTTCATAATATTGCTCTCTTGTTCTGTCAGGAATTGTAGTCACATCCTGATTTGCAACTGCATCATCAACATATTTACCGGGAAACCAGTAATCAAGTCTCAGTCCGTAATTCAGGATCATTCCTTTAAAAGTAAGACTTTGCTGTCCGTAAATATTTCCAAATGCAGGATAAACCTGATAGAAATCATTATTTAAACCAAGAGGCTCAATCCACGGCTGATAAATATCAATTAGCTGCATGTTCTGAAAACTTGCCTCTATTCCGGCTTTCAGTCTGTTCTTAGGACTGAAGTTATACACATAATCAAATCTTGCCGAATATTCCTCTACATAATGGTCATGCCAGGTAGGTGGATTTCCTACATCATAAAATCCGTCTCCCGGTATAAGTCCGGTTCTTAAACTGTCTATATAATAATATTGAAATGGAGGACGGGTGACGTCAATTGGTTCCTGATACTGGTCCCAGTTTTTTCCATTTGCATCAACTCTTAAAGTTGTAAAGAATTTGTTTAGTTTAATTTCATAAAAACTCTTGGGGCTTGTAGTCTGACTCCAGTTAATTGTATTAAAATTACTGTTTTGAGTGTATGTCAGAGCGTTATCCAGAATGTATTGAAAATCATACTGATATCCTGGTGATGGTTCCTGATATTCAAGATTGGTCTGAAGTGTGGATGAATTCTGGTTAATAGAGACTGACTGATTGTATGAATAAGCAAGTTTCATGGTCTCATTCATACGCCATGTGAGTTTTCCCAGCCAGTACCATGCATTATCCTGTCTTGGTGCAAATTTAGTTCCGCCAAAAGTTGAAGAGTAAACCTGACTTGCTTTCTGTCCGCCTTCATTCACGTAAAATCCGTCAGATAATCCCATAAAAAAACTACCGAATAGAGTTATTTCTCCGGGAGTCTTTATGTTAAGTGCATTCAATAAATACTTTGTGATTGGTTCGGGTCCGCTCAGGTTCATTTCTACAACATCTGTATTAAAACTTGTACCTGAGTTTTTTCCTGTTCCGAAATTATCTCTCAGATAAGAGAGATAGAAATTCACATTATCATATTTACCTTCCTTGGTTCTTACATTTACAACACCGCTTGTCGCCTGGCCATATTCAGCATTGTAACCTCCTGTGATAACTTCAACTTCTTCAAGTGAATTTGCGGAAAGCTGCAGACCGTAACCGGTTCCGGATAAAGGATCCTGCACTGAAACACCGTCTATGAGATATGAATTCTCATAATTCCTTCCGCCTCTGATGTGGATCTCATTATCATCCTGTACAACACCGGCCTGCTGGGTTACAATGTCAGTTACGTTTGATACAATGGATTTACTTATATCATCACTGGTGACAATATGATTACTGCTGGTCTGCTCAATGTCCATCAAAGGTCTGTCACCTACAACTTCAATTTCCTGATCAACGGTAAATGAGGTGGATTTTAAAACTATATTAAATTTCTTTTCCTGATTGGCTGCAATATTAAGATCTGTATATTCAACAGTTTTAAATCCTTCTGTTTCAACTCTGAGGGTGTAATTTCCGGGTTCTATTTCCTTTATATTATATGATCCTTCAATATCGGATACCGCTCCAAGATAAGTACCTACTAGTTTAAGTATAACACCGTCAAGAGGTATACCTGCAGAATCAGTTACTATCCCGCTCATAGATCCAAAATTATCCTGAGAATACAGATTTGTTGAATTATATAATATAAGAAATAATAAGGCAGTAAAAATTTTTTTCATATATCTTAAACTTTTAATATTAAAAATTCTGTGCTGTAATTGTTTTGACCGTACATCATAATTTATTGTATGTTTTCAGTTCGTTATAAATTTTAATTATCATAAGTAAAATCAACATATATTAAAGTTTGGTGAAAATTTTAATTCGCCGGTGTTTAACAGGATCAGATCAAAAAATTTCAATTTAATATCCAAACTCAT
>JAGQWH010000010.1:0-24819 GCA_020437545.1 Ignavibacteriota bacterium | reverse complement strand
AATATCTTCCTGAAAAGCTCTTTTGATGCTAACGGATCATTATTATAAGAATAAATAGGTATAGCAAAATAGATAACTTTTGGACTGCTTGGCGGAGGCAGATCTTTTATCCCCACATTGATCGTATCAAAGCAACCTGAATTTGAATAAAGTTTGTAAACAACTGTTGCAGTCGAAACCATCAATCCTTTCAGACCTAAAACAAATGAACTCGATCCGATTACGGGATAACTCATATCAGAATTTATAAGATTTGTACTTACAAAAGGGATTGAACAACTGGTAACGCTGTCAATTGGTGCAAAGTTAATATAACCCGGTTCGATCTGAGTATTCACTCCCTGAAAGCCTGAAGCAAAAAATACTTTTCCGCCGCTTTGTATATAGAAGGGGAGAGACTGTCTTGCGAGATCAAAATTGGCTGCTGATGAAACTGAATTATTTCCTCCTGTCCAGAAAACTATATCATATAGTTTCAATGTCTCAATGAACATTGGGTTAATAATATTAGGTATTAAAGATCCGTTGTTTGACTTAATATCAAAAATGTCATAATGAATCGTATCAAAGGCATTATCAAAGTAAGGAGTAGCAGTAGCTATATCGTTGGTAAGGAGATCCCTGACCATAAGTATCTTTGATGTGTTAGGTCTTACATACCAGGTGGCTGAAGTATCAGGCATTCTGATTATAGGACTCAGAGCCCCTGCGTTATCTTCTGCTCTTAAATAAAATATGTTTTCGGAATTTATAACAAGTCCGCTGTCCTGAGTAAGGGTAAGCAGATTTGTCGTTCCGGATATTCTTCTGAAATTTAGCGTATCATTGAGTGAATACTGATAATATCTGATGGTCTGATTTCCGTCAGGATCAGTACCAGTCCATTTGAAAGACGCTATCGGGAAAGTCGTATCAGGAAGTTCTGTTCCCTGATTAAAAGTTACTGAAGGAGGAGTATTCAAAACCGGATATAAATTAGTAGCCGGAGTCGGATCCACCAGACCTTTATCATCAATTGCGGCAACAAAAAATCTGAAAGTACTGTCATTCCCGTTTATGGAAAGCAGGAATGTACTGTCATTCTTTGTTGTATAACCCCAGTTGACCGAATCAAAGGAAATAAAAAATCCTCTGATCAATCCGTCAGGATCATCTCCCCACCAGTTTATTCTTTTCAAAGTTGATCCCGGAGCTATTGTGCTGTCGGGAAATATAGAAAGATATGTATCAGGCGGAAGATTTTCAACATTGCCGCTGGTTGGGTCGCTGCAGGAATAAAAATAAATTCCTGCTATAGTTATAGTAATAAGTAAAAATGCTCTGATCATGTATTTGATTTATAAGAAACAGGTAATGCAATTATAAAACATTTTATAATAATTATAATCTGTAACTTAAATGAATTTACTGAACCTCTTGTTAATTGATTATTTGTAAATTTGAATATCGTAAAAGTTTAAACAAAAATTATTCCGTCTAAAGTCTGTTTCAATTTTTTAAATCATATTTAAAATTATATCTGATCCGGAATTCTGCTGATTTTGTCCGAATTTAAATTTTAACACATTTTTATTCAGCAATAAATAATCTGAAATCTATTCCAGATAATCATTTCTTGCGTTAATGTTTCTTAATATCCGGAGATTGAAAAATAAACAAACTCAGGGGCAAATTTTAATTCCCCTGAGTTTATTTTAGAATTTTATTTTACAAGAACCATTCTTTTGGTGCTTACGAAATTCTTTCCGGATGCATTATTAGCTTCAAGCTTATAGAAATAAATACCGCTTGATAAATTGCTTCCGTCAAAATTAACTGAATAACTTCCTGCTGCAACAAAGCTGTTAACTAACTGTGAAACTTCTCTTCCGATCATATCATAAATTTTAAGAGTAACATTACCTGAAACAGGGATATTAAAGTTAATCTTTGTAGAAGGATTGAAAGGATTAGGATAATTCTGCATTAAAGCATAATCATTAACTAATTCAATTCCATTGCTAGAAATTCCTACAGGAGTAACTGTTCCGAAATCAACATTCTTTCTTGGTGTCAGTTTATAATTGCTGAATGAAAAATACAATATGCCTTCAACATAAGAGATCTTATCATTCTTTGTCAGCAATATATTTGGTGAAACACTTCCCTGACCATCCCAGTTATTTGAATAATTATGATTTCCGTCCTGAAGCTCTATCCTTGCGTTGATATTGGATCCGTCAGATACAAGTATCTCTCCGTAATTTCTTCTGAAAACGGTATCTATCAGCGGCTCTGAAGTTGTACATGAAATTCCCGTACCGGCATTGATGCAATTTATATCAACTTCAGTATTAAATCTTAAATATACACTTTCCCATTTTTCAACTTCTATATCACCGTCCTGTGCAGAATTCGGGATCTGTCCTGTACTTAAGATCTCTGCAGGTGGCTGAGGATTTCCGGAAGAGATCAATACAATATTCGAAGGAGTTACAATATTTATTCTTGTACATCCGAAATTTTCTTCTACAGTACCTTTCACTCTTACTTTATCGCCCTTACGTAAAGCATCTGTCGGTCCGCCTGCGATCCAGATTCCGCTGTATACTCCGGTTCCGTTCTGGATATAAACTCTTCTTGGTGAAGACTGATTTCCTGCAGAACTAGTAAAATTAATTCCCGGAATATCACTTGTATCAGCGGTAACTATGCCTTCAATACCTCTTACATCATAGCCTTCATAAGCTGATCGTCCTCCGTTATTCGGACAATATTGAACATCCTGAATGCTCATCGAATCGTTTGTTCTTACAATATAAAAAAGTTTGGATCTTGCTGTATCTGAAGGTAATAATTTTACTCCGTTTTGATTGTCTTCTGCGCGGATTATATATTCAACATTTGTACCAAGTGATGCTGGAGGCATTTTTGTAGAATAAATATTTCCTGCAACCAGATCCATGTTTTTACTAATGAAAGCTCCTCCATTGAATCTGTACAATACAGACATGTTCTGAATTGTAACAGGAGAATCACCCGGATCAGTAGCTGTAACTGTTACGGTTACACTGTCTGAAGGAGTAGGAACTCCGGGATTTCTTATTGGACTTGAAAGAATAGGTGTAGCGTTTCCAAGACTTAGATCGTTTGGATAGATCGGGACAATCACATAAGGAAGCTGAGTTCCGAATGCGCCTTCATTATTAGCGTTGATAATAACACCTCTTATTGAATTTACAAATGTACCGATAGATGGAGCAGTCCATGGTCTTAAAGTATCACCGGATGGTGAAGCGGAAAACCAGTTTGAGAAGTCTCTCATATACATTCTGTTACCGTTTTCATCTACAATACTGAATGGCTGTCTGTTACCGATTCCTGCAGCTGTAGTTACATTTCTGATCTCGACATACATACCTTCATATTTCTCACCGTCAACATAATTGATCGTTCCGCCATTAGGATAATCTCCTATAGCAAAATCAGTGATCTGAACCTGTTTAGGATCAGGTCTCTTGGGAGAATTTCCCAGAATAGATACTGTGTAACCGTTTGCAGTATCAAGAGCTAATTGAGTCAGAGTATTTGCATAATTATTACTTGCTGTGGAACCGAATTCCTGAATTACTCCCTGAACTCTTATTATTGCTCCGGTATCAAGCAGATCTATTGCTGTCTGAGGTCCTCTTGAACCCTGACGGATTACAATACCTCCGAATAATCCGTTTGCTGTATCCTGTACATAACATGTCCAGCTGTTTGAACCTCTCATCATCGTTCTAAAATCATTGTTAGCTGGTGAAACTCTCGGTGGTGCAACAACTCTTGCGACAAAAGAAACAGAGTCATCGAGAAGATCTGATTTATCTTTTCCCAGAGCCAATGAATCACTTGGTTTGAATTGTATCTCCTGTAAAGTAACATTGGTGAAGCTACCTTCCATGATACTGAATCCAAGTGCATACAATACAAATGCGGATATTATTACAATTGGTAAATATTTTAGCTTTTTCATTTTTTAATTTATGTGATTATTTTTAGTTTATTTATTTTAGTGTTTGGTTATATATGAAACTCAATAATTAAATATAAATCCTGATTATTTTACAATTACAAATTTACCCTTTTTTATCTCACCGGAATTCTGATCTTCTACAGTAAACAGATAAAGTCCTGAAGCTATAGCCTGATCGCTTTTAGTAACAAGATCCCATGCATGTTCACCACCGGCAAATTTCTGGGTACCGTCTGCGTATGTGTTAAACCATTCAATATCGCTGCCGTTATATGTTGCTCCGTCATGATATAGCTGATCTACCAGATCACCTGCAAGAGACCATATCGATATCGTGCATTTTGAAGGAAGATTAAAGAAATATATTTTCCTTAATAATTCCTGTTTGTTTCCGCTTCCGTCCCATACTGCATTACCGTAATAAGGATTCGGATATACTCCTATTTCAGCATTGGGATCCTCATTTGAAGGTGTACCCACAATCACTCTCTGTGCATTTGATAAAATTGAACTCTCCAGTGATCCGAGATTTTGAGAAATATCACCTTTGTCAAAAGCAGTTACGGAATAAACATACTGAAAACCGTTTAACTGATTTGGAAAATCAAAAGTATAATAATAGGGTGTTGTATCCCCATCAAAATACTTTGGCTGATCAAGCTTTATAAAATTGAATCCCGTATTATTGCTGACATTATTCCTCGTACTGTCAAATTCTCCAACCAGATTCAAAAGACTCGTAAGATCCTGATTAAGACTTAGGTCCGTACCCGGATTTGTTCTGTATATTCTGTAACCTTCAAAGTCTTCAAGATTTGAAATAGGATCTATAGATCTCTCAGCATTTGCTGACCAGTATAATGTTACATTTTTATCTTTTATGATTGTCTTGGTAACGGGAATATCAGGAGGGGAGGGGAGTTTATAACCGTTATCATAAGCGCTTTGCGCCCAGCTTGCTGCAACATTAAGGTCATTTCTCTGATAAGCTGAATCCCATGTAGTAGGATCATTTCCTGTTTTTTTAGCGCATACAACTGCAAATACAACATTTAAAGTATCTTCTATATATCTCAGTGAATAACTGCTGTTATTTTCATTTCTGACCGGACCATATGAAACAAGTGTAGACCTGTTACTTGGTGTATGTCTTAAAACATCAAGTCTGGATGGAATTACTGTAGGATTATCAATAGAATCATTTGGATTGGTTTTTAAATATCCCTGTAATTTCTGATATTTACCTGCGCCATCCGGAGCCGAACTGTTATCAACTGTTGGTGAAAAATATAACGGATCGGTTGTATTTCTGAACTGCCATATTGTAAAGTGCGTCTTATCATTGATATTCTCATTAGCCGGTCTTGGAGTTACCCCGAGTAATTTAAATGCTACATAAGTATCGGTAAATCCCGGATCACCATCATAATCATACTCATATGCCATTCTGTATGTACTGTCATAACCATCGGCACCTTTACTGTAAAAAGCAGATCCTCCCGGAGGAGTTATGTTGGTATTTCTGACAACACCGTCACACCACATACCGACATATATACTGTCTATTGGCTGATTTAAACCTCTGTATCCGATGTTGACAATTTTATAATTTAGAATTACCCAATTGTTTGCAAAATTAAAATCATAACAATATGTCTCAAGAAGTACTTTGTAACCAACAGGAATATGATCCTGAATCACAGTACCGTTATATGTGATATTGGTATCAAAAAACTGGCAAACAAAATCCTGATGAGATATCGCATCAGGTCTGTAATTAGGAGATGTCTGCAAAGATGACCGTTCAAGAATGGTAGAGCCCGGGGCATTAGTAAATTCAAATCCGGCAGTCCGGTTAGATGTTGACACATCGACTGCAGCGGTTGATACGCTGATCAATCCGTCTTTTACTCCGCCGATCCAGATCCCGCCAATAAAGAGATTTTCTATCCCGGAACCCTTAGGATACTGACAGGAAGGCTGATCGGGAAAAGATGAAAAACCATTGCCTATAGTTCCGTAATTGGTCACTGTTAATCCGATATTTCCGATATTGGTATATTTATTATTAATATCGTCCTGAATATTTATTGGATTATAAAAAGCAGTTATAAGAATTGATAGAATTGTTATTGAAAGAATGAATAATTTTTGAGAATTTTTTAAAGAATAGTGTCTCTTAAAGAGCATCTTATAGTATGGGAGCATTTAAATAAAATTAAATATAGTGTATGATTTTTTTTTGAAATTTAAGACTTTTAGAGTTAAAAATAAAGATAAAGAATTTAATGTAACATTATATAATTGTTATAATTTATGTGAATAAACAGTAAGAATTAATTGGTTTTTGAGTAGTATTCAACATTTACTTTTGAAGGGATCAGATAAAAAGATTTTTTCTGTTTCCGCCTGAAATCAAGATCCTGCATAATAAAATTTAATGAATCATATTGAGTATTGTCCAGAGAACTATAATCCGTAATAACCCACACATTATTTATATAGTTCAGTTTTCTTAAAGAGTCAATCTGCATGTTAAGATCCCACCCAAGTACTTCCGGTTTTTTTATTTCTGTATCATTGTGATCTACATAATAATCAATGCTCCAGCCCATGAAATGAGGCTCAGCAATGATTACGTCACCTTCACTGTAATTCTTTTCGATGTATGAAATGATTTTCCGGTAATCATTATTCTTGAATTTGTTATTGTAATTTATATAAGTTCCGTAACAACTTACAAGTATTAAAAAAATAGAAAGACTGTATGCAGCTTTTGGTTTGAATTGTTTAAAGATAAAATATACCAGTGATATAAACAGATAGGGAAGAATGATACTCAGATACCTTGATAAGACAATACTTTGCCTGAATGAAATGATCAGAGCTATTACAAGCGGTATAAGGAAAATTAAAAAGATCATATTTTCTTTTCTGCTGAAGAAAGATCTTTCATTTAAAATTTTAATTACGGAAAAAACCAGAAACAGAATTATAAAAATGCTGAATACTGATGCAAATATCATTAAGGCATTACTTTCGAAAGTGAAATAATTGCTGAGAAAAATATCCTTGAAATAATCGAGCAGATTTTTTCCAACCTGTCTGAGTGACTGTTCGGTTCGCCATGGCTGACCTTTGGTTACCTGATTTATAAATACCCGGATCCAGGGAATATAAAAAACAAATATTGTGAAAAAATATTTTAAATAGTTGAATAAGGATTTTCTGTCTTTTCCGTTAAACAGATATTCAGATAATGCAATTACCAGTTGTGAGATAATAATCAGTAATGCAAAGTAATGTGTGTAAATTGCAAGAACAGAAAAGAAAACATAAATAGCCCCTGTTTTAAAGTTTTGATTTTCCTTAAACTTAAAGAAATAATAAACGGAACCCAGACATAAAAACAAATTTAGGTTCAGCATTCTTACCTCCTGTGAATAAAAAATATTCAGAGGAGAAACCATATAGATCAGAATGACAAAAAGAATCTGAATATCATTTTTCAGAAAAATTTTTGACAGTTTGTATAAAAAGAGAATGCTTAATATTCCAAACATAGTACTCAGCATTCTCATTGATAAAATACTGTCTGAGAAGATACCTGTCCAGAATTTTAATATAATATAAAAAAGCGGAGGATGAATGTCACCTGAGGTCAGGGAGACTATTTCTATTATACTGTGCTGGGATAATTTCCATGAATATACTTCATCAAACCAGAGATTTTTATCTTCAATCCCATATATTCTGAGTAATACAGAGACGAGTATAATGAGAAATAAAATAATTTTGGTTTTCAAAATGGTTGTTTTACTCTCCTGTTAACTGAACAATGATCCTTCTGTCTCGTCTTCTGTTGTCAAAGTCAATTAAAACAATTTGCTGCCATGTGCCAAGTATAAGTTCGTTTTTGACAAAAGGTACATTGAATGATGTACCTATCATAGCCGATCTGATATGTGAATGCCCATTGTTGTCACCCCAGGTATCATTATGATTATATCTGGAATAAACCGGAATCAGTTTGTCGAGGATCTTCGGGATATCTTTAATAAGTCCCGGCTCATATTCTATAGTAGTTATTGATGCTGTTGACCCTATGGAGAAAACACAGCAATTGCCTTCTTTTAGTTTGCCTGCCCTTAAAATTTCCTGGACATTTTCAGTGATGTTAATGATGTCACAATTTCCTTCAGTTGAAATAATTATTTCCTTTGTAATTATTTTCATTTCTGAAGAATAAAATTTATCCCTTTTAAAACAAGATCCTTGTCTGTTTTATCTATTAATTCTGTTTTTTTTATAATGAAATCAGAAAGACCTCCTGTAGCTGCAACGAATATGCCCGGATGATTACTGCGTGCTTCCTTAATAAATGCTTCTGTTGTGAACATGGACTGATAGAGAATGCCTGACCGGATATTATCAATGGTATTATTATTAAAAATTTTCGCAGGAAACTTCATTGATATCTTAGGCAGATCTGTATTTTGTATTAATGATTTCAGAGAAGTATTGATACCGGGAGAAATTACTCCGCTTGTGAGGATCTTATTTACCATTAAAGTAAAAGTAGTTGCAGTTCCAAAGTCAATTACAAGAATACTTGATTTATTAAAAATTCCCAACGCACCTGCAATACTGCATATTCTGTCGTTTCCCAGTCCTTCTTTATATCTGATCTTAAATGGAAGATCAAAATCCCTGTTTATGAATTCCGGTTTGGTCTTTGTAACTTTTGAAAAAAAATCTTTAAGAAATTCTTTTTTGTCATTATTTAATACTGATATGCCTATTCTGCTGAATGACTTTCCTTTAATGTAATTTGTCAGAACCAGTTTTGCTGCTTTCTCAAATTCATTTCCTGAATAGGGATTACGCAATACATCCTGTACTGATAAAGAAAATGAATTACCGGTACAGACTTTTATTGCCGAATTTCCGATATCAATTATAAGATTTTTCATTTAATAAAAAAAAATGCGTAAAAGTTCGGGCTTTTACGCAATTAAAATTTTTCTGAATTTAAATTATTCGAACGGAAATTTCATTCCCGCAGTAAAAATAAAACAGGATAAATTTCCCGGATCGTTTATAATAAGTTTATATTTACCGTCAAACAAAAGTGTAAAAGATGAACTGATATTATCAAGCTCGACTCCTCCGCCAATAATGATACTGAGCTTTGTAAAATCGAGAGTATCAGAATTGTAAAAATTTACACCAAGGCCACCGTCTATATAAGGCATGGGACCTTTTTTACCAAGCATAAATCTGGCAAGCCCGGCTAATTCAAAGTTACTTCCATCACTGGTATTCCAGTAATTAGCCTGCGGAACAAATGAAGTTTTTCCGTTACCCAATTCAGCAAAAGCTCCTATTGCAAATCCAGCCTGTCCTTCTATTAAAGCCAGACCAAGATTAAAGCCTCCATAAGCGCCTGAAGAATTACTTTTTACCGGATTCACATTAAATTCGGATTTTAAAAATGACGATTTTTTATTTTCAGTATTAAATTTGTAAGGCTCAGGGATTACTGAATATTGAGAAAAAGAAAATGAAGAGTTAAATAATACAAAAAGGATCAGAGCAACGGAGTATTTTTTCAATTATTATAATTAAATTTGAAGTTAATAATGTTATTTGATACTAATTTAAATTAGAAATTTCCATTTTTTTTATTTCATCTCTTAACTGTGCGGCTTTTTCATAATCTTCTTTTGTAATAGCTTCATCAAGGTCGTTCTTTAATTGAATTAATTTCTTTTCCTTGTTAGAAAGATTCTTTGTTTCAATTTGTTTTGATCTTATCTGCTCATCTTCCTCAGATAATGATTCCGGATCCTCAAAAGAAGTTTCCTGTTTTGGAAGTACCTGTTCGTCATATTCAGGAACGAATCCAACCTCATCCATTATCTCTGAATTTACATAAATAGGAGAAGAGAATTTCAAAGCAATCGCAATGGCATCGGAAGGTCTGGCATCCATTTCTTCGACGGTAGGTGAGTCAAATTTTATCTTGGCAAAAAAAGTTGAATCGCGTAATTCATTTATAACTATGTAATTTACGGCATAACCGAAGGTCTCTATTACTTCTTTCAAAAGATCATGAGTCAGTGGTCTTGGAGGTTTAATGCCTTCAAGCTCCAGAGCAATTGATTGTGCTTCATATTGACCGATGATAATAGGAAGTCGTCTGCTTCCGGTGATTTCTTTCAGAATAATCGCATATCCGCCGCCACTGATAGAAGGAGTTAATGAAAGTCCGAAAATATCAACCTGTATTGTTTCCTGAGAATTATCCATTTGTAAATCTTTTTTTAAATTAATTACTATAAAGCTAAATTAAAAGTTTCGAATTTTCAATATAAATATCAGAAAATTAATTGGATAATACTTTTTTGAATTCTTCTGTAAGTGAAGGAACTATTTCAAAAACATCCCCGACAATTCCGTAATCAGCTATCTGAAAAATAGGAGCATCTTTATCTTTATTGATTGCCACTATACACTTTGATGATGACATGCCTGCCAGATGCTGAATAGCTCCGCTAATTCCGCATGCTATATACAGACTTGGAGATACGGTTTTACCTGTCTGGCCAACTTGTTCGGAGTGAGGTCTCCAGCCTGCATCCACTACTGCTCTCGAAGCTCCGGTAGCAGCTCCAATTGATTCTGCAAGTTCTTCAATCAAATTGAAATTTTCAGGTCCTCTTAATCCTCTTCCTCCTGAAACGATCTTGTCTGCTTCTGCTACGTCAAGTTTTTCATTGCTGACAATAACATCTGTAACTACAGTTGAAAAATCGGATTCGTTAATACCTAAATTTTCAATATCCGTATTTTCAGTTTCGATCGTATTATTTTCTGTCTTTACAGGTTTGAAAACATTTGGTCTTAAAGTCATAACGATCTTTTCTGAAGGCGATTTGATATCAATTATGCTTTTACCCGCATAAACAGGTCTGCTTGCTGTTAACTTTCCGTCAGAGATGTTTATGTCAATACAGTCATTGTAAACAGCAGAATCGGTTTTTACTGCAATTCTTCCGGCAAGATCTTTGCCCAGTGACGTAGCTGATAATATAATTATATTAGCTCCTGCAGATTTTGCAATTTCGCTGATTACTTTTGCATAAGCTGAAGGGGAGTAACGGATTTCACCACCGCTGTATTTTTTATTAAGTAGATTCAGATCAACTAATTTGATTTTTTTTGCACCATAAACAGACAGTTCATTAATTTCAGATTCAAGTCCGCTTCCAATTGTCAGGACCTCAAGTTCAGAACCTGACTCTTTTGAAATTTTTAAAGCTTCAGAGATCACTTCAAAAGCTGAGTTTTTAAACTTCCCATCTTTAGATTCTATAAATGCTAATATTTTGTTGGCCATATTTTTTATAATATCTTTTAATTAATAAATTTTTAAATGACTTTTGCTTCTTCTCTTAATAGTCTGACTAATTCCGGAATATCTTCTTTACCGTTTGAGAAAATTTTACCGCCTGATTTAGCCGGCGGAAGTTTCATTTCTATTATTTCCGTTTTGTTACCCGAATAAAAATTAGATACTTCTTCGATAGGCTTTGATTTTGCAGCCATAATGCTTTTTAAATTAGGATATCTTGGTTCGTTTAATCCTTTCTGAGCACCAATAATTACAGGTAAGGCAGATTCAACGATTTCTTTTCCGCCTTCGATTTCTCTTTCGGCTTTCACTTTTCCGTTTTCAATATCAAGTTTAACAACGACACTGATACAAGGTAAATTCAAAAATTCAGATACCATGGAAGGTACAAGCAATCCGTCAAAATCTATTGACTGCTTTCCGAATAGTATTATATCTGCATTCTGATCTTTGATATATTCTGCAAGATTCTTTGCTACGGTATAGGAATCGAAATTCTCATCGGGAGATTTAATCAAGATTCCTTTGTCTGCTCCCATCTGAAATGATTTTTTTATTGCCTCTTTGGATCTTTCAGTTCCATAAGCAACGGCTATAACTTCACCACCGTTTTTTTCTTTTAATTTCAAAGCTTCTTCTACAGCAAATTCATCATAAGGATTTATAATATAACTTACTCCGTTTGAATCTATAGACTGACCTGTATCTGAAATTTTTACTTTTGTTGTACTGTCAGGTACTATTGATACGCATACAATTATCTTCATTAATATATGTTTTAAATTTTATTGGAATTATTTAAAAAGTAAATAAAAATTGAGAGTTTTCAAAATTAATCCTATTAATCAGTAAAATCAATTTAATATTTTTTCGCAATTTTAGTAATTGAAGAATCAGTTTATATTCACTATATTTGTAAACATCGCGGGGTGGAGCAGTTGGTAGCTCGTCGGGCTCATAACCCGAAGGTCGAAGGTTCAAGTCCTTCTCCCGCTACAAAAGTAAGACCCCGTAGAATTAATTTACGGGGTCTTTTTAAATTACAAACCTGTATTTTAACTTTACCCATTTTTACTTTTCCTTTATCCTTAAAACCGGTAATATTCAAATTTTAAAATAATATTCCGCATTAATATTAAACCATTACAGAAATACATTGTCTACCATATGTATTTCATAAATTAAAAAATTAAAATGAAAATAAAAATAATCGCAATTGTAATATTGCTCTTGAATATTGTTCTGATTTCGGGAAGCGCATATAGTCAGCAGCAGGATAAAGTTAAAAAAACACCTGAAGAATTTGCACAGAAAAAAGCTGACAGAATGAAGAAAAATCTTTCTCTTTCAGATTCTCAGTATAAGCAGATCTATGATTTATTTCTCAGCAAAGCAAATGAAAGAAAATCAAATAAAGGGAAATATAAAGATATGGACAAGACGGCAAGAAAAGAAATAAGAAAACAAAACCGTGAGAAATTTCAATCTCAGATCATGGAAATTCTGGATAAAGAACAAATTGAAAAATGGAATCAAATGAAATCGGATCATAAAGGAAAAGGTCGTCATAAAGGGGATAAAAAAAATAAACCGGATGACAAAAGCCCCAATCAAACCAGGTAAAATAAGAACATAAAACCGAATATTTAAAATAATCATAAAAAAGTTTTCACTTGGATAAAAGTGAAAACTTTTTTTATTTCACTTTAAGGTTGGTTTTTTCTATCAACCATCCTTTATCAAATACATCTTTCGATTTTTCAAGCTGTTCTTTTAGAAATGGGATATTAACTTTACTGGAGCCAAATTTAAACTGAATTAACTTATTCGTATAGTTAAGAAAATTATTATGCATAATTCTTCTGCTCTCTGAGATCAATGTGTTGTTTTTTATGAAATGCTTGTATGTGTCTATTATTGAAACCGCTGATTCATAATATCCTAATTCGAATGCTATCTTGAGTTGTAAATTCTTCATATCCAGCTTAAATACAAACTGATCGAATTTTATTTTATTAAGTAAATCCATTGCTTTGCTGAATTGTTTTTTTTCAAAATACAACAAAGCGTAACTGTAATTTACAATACTTTCAATATGTGCCGGCAATAATTTTTTTGAATATACTTTTATAAACTCTTCCATTTCTTTAAGCTTTTTTGTAGTTATACAATTCATTAATACATTTCTGTAAGCATCGAACGGAAGGTTGGTGTTTGATAATGTTTTATAGTATTCATTGCTGACATAAATCTGATATAGTTCAAATATTTCTTCATTAAGATCAAAACTCGAATGTATACCAAGATTGATTTTTTTAACGCAATAATCAATCAAACGTGAATGCAGAAAATTATTATCATTTATACCGAGGTGTTCTGAACATTGAAAAACAGATTCCTTTAAACGGAAATAATATTTTTCTTCTTCAAAATTAGTTGATGCTTTGATAAGATTATAATACAATTCAACTATTGGAATTTCATTAAAGGAATTTTCTCTTAAATATTGTATAAGATTCTCAAAGTTGATTATTTCAAGGAACTGGTTTACTTTATTAATATTAGATTTAATATTGTAAGTCCTTGAATAATTAAACAGGTTATCGTTATGCTTGATTGATTCCAGAACAAAATAATTTAATAATGCAACCAGACCGCTTATAAGTTTTTCAGATTCAGCTACGACAATTTGTTTTTTCAAAACCCTGTTTGTCAGGAGATTTACATAAAAATGGTCTGTTTCAGATCTGAATTTATTGTGAAAATATTCACCGTCCATATTACTGGTATCTTTCAGAATTTTATCGATAGAATTCATCTTTGTTTTTAACAGATCAATGTTACCTCTGCTGAATAATTCCTGTGTCACATAAAATGAAGTTTCCACTTCTTTTTTTTCTATCCCTTCCAGCATAAGGAATTTCAGGGTCAATTGCAGAAGATCCGACATCAGGTTTCTGAAAGTAGAGTCATTATAATCAGCCTTCTTGTAAACTAATTTAAATATATTTTCACGGGTAAAATTTCTTTTATCAAAATCCGGATGAAATTTTTTTAAGACCCGAAATAAAGCCAGTATTCTTTTACTGTTATTGAAGTAAGGAGAATTTAAAAATTTATATAATTTCATCAATTCCTTTTCGGAAAAGGTTTTTAACAGTTCTATTAGTTGATGTGTATACATTATTTTATCTAATTTTATTAATGAAAATGCGACAAAGATTTTATGAATTGCAGGCTAAAAATAGCGAATATAATCTGTTTTAGCAATTATTAAAGGTATCCAATTTATAATGTATTGAAAAAATCACGACAATCAACAATTATTTTCTTTGTTTTGTCGTGGAGATATTATTAATTTGCATAAACAATCAGTAAGAAAGGGGCAAAAAAAAATGAAAAAAATCTTCAAATCAATTTTAGTAGTATTAAGTTTTGTAGTAGTTATGAGTTTCGGTAGTGTTAACACAAGTGAAGCTTCAGTAACTTCAAGTACACAGATCTCTGAAAACAACTGTGACATTACTATTGTAAGAACAGTAGAAAATGGTGTTCATTATATAAATGTTTATCTTAATGACTCCATTCTCGTAATGAAAGTCGAAGAGTTATAATAATAACATATCAACTTTAAGAGTTTTAAATAATACCTTGTTAAATTGATTCGGGCGGAGTGCAGAAACGATGCCTGGAAGTAATAAGGAATTGGTACAGCGTAAAGTTTAGAATTATAATAAAATAACATCCCTCGTTTCTCCTTTCACCGTTCAAAATTTGGGGTTGAACGGCCTTGAGGGATGTTATATTTATATCAGTTGTAATTGAACTTTTTGGGATAGCCACAATTAGGTTCAAAATATAAATTTTATTAATAATTGTAAAGTTATTTTTTTTGTTTTATTTGTTCTTTTTTTACTGAATTTGTTTTTTATTTTTGCCCCTTTTTTACTGATTTCGTTCTTTTTTTTAGCTTTTCAAGAAATTTTGCTGCTTTCTTACTGAATTGTTTACATCTGAGTCTGCAAATATTTCAATAAATTTTCATTAGCCACCGTTACATCACCAGGTTTTGAATGATTTTTTTTAAAAAAATCTCATAAAATCACACATTCGTTTCCTTCAAATCATGATCCTGCAAATATCATTATGTAATTTATAACAAATTTTAATCGTATAGAAAAAATTAAATTTTTATTCTCACCAACTAGTTACAAACTCAATATTAATAATAAAAAAAGGTAAGTAGTATTTGTATAAACTACATTACCTTTTTTGATATTATTTATATCTGAATTTCTTAATTCAATATACTCCAATTATGATCATAAATCATTAAACTCTGTCGTGATCGCTTTTCCTGTTTTTAATTGCTTTCTTTATATCCTTATTGCTGATGTTTTCAGTTAATGCTTTATTATACAACTCAAGCAATTCATTATCAGGTGCAAATCTTAAAGCAAGGATCTGGGACATTGAGATTTTATCATCAGGTAATTTTCCGGTTAAACCAAAATACCTGAGCCAGACTTCATTACGGATAGCTCTGTCCTGTGCCTTTAAAGCGAAGCTCCTGGCATAAAAAAACAGCAGCAGTAAAATAAGCGATGTAATTAAAAACATTACTGCAATCCTCATATCTGTTCGTTTTTTTATTGAAACGTATAGATTAAGAACTGATGTCAGGAAAAGTAAAAAACACAAAGAAAATGTTATTACATGGAAACCAAAAACATAGCGTTTATGATTTTTGTAATTTTGAATTTTCATAATTTTTTTTAAATGTTAAAAAAATATTTCCTTTGTTATAAATAATAATTTAAATTTAAATTGAAAAAAGTTCAGACTGAAAAACAATCTGAACTTTTTCGAAGTAATTATTTACTTAACAAGCAACATTTTCTTTGTATCTGCATAATTTCCTGATTGAATTCTGTAAAAATATATTCCTGAACTCAAATCTGATGCATTAAAATTTATTTCATAACTACCTGCATTCTTGAATCCATTTACCAGTGTTATGACCTCTTTACCAAGTTCATTAAATATTGTGATAGAGACATTCCCGGATTGTGGTATTGAATACGAAATTTTTGTTGACGGATTAAAAGGGTTAGGATAGTTCTGAGCAAGACTGTAGTCTGATGCTATTGATGATACTGTGTTCTCTGATATACCTGTAAGAACAGAGTAACTGATATTTAATTTGTAAATATTAGAACCCTGATGAGCCAGTATATAACCTTTTTCTGGAATAAGGATCCCTCCGCCGTGACCACCTAGACCTGAACTTATGTCAGTCCATGTAAGACCTTTATCCAGAGACAATGTCGCTTTGTTACTCCAGCTTCCTGTAATCATCATATTCGGATCTTCATGACAAATATCAGAACCCCAGCCTGAAAAAGAATTTGAATGGTTTGTATTCCATGTATCTCCACCGTCAGTTGATTTATATATGTTGCTTCCGGACCATTCAGTACACCAGATCGTTTCCGGAGCAAATCTGTTTGAACACATTGAT
The DNA here is from genome assembly GCA_020437545.1 of Ignavibacteriota bacterium. Taxonomy (GTDB): domain Bacteria; phylum Bacteroidota; class Ignavibacteria; order Tepidaquicellales; family Tepidaquicellaceae; genus JAGPCH01. The sequence goes on along the minus strand of JAGQWH010000010.1, from coordinate 7,884 downwards.
GGGATCTCGCTTGCAGATGCAGTATGAACCAATGTCCAGTTAACACCTTTGTTAATTGATTTAAAAAGCTTGGCTTGTCCGCTTCCTGTAATTCCATCTGCTAAAAAAATTACATCTGAGTTGTCCCATTTCACTAAAATATCACAAGGACTTCTGAAAGGATAATTTCCGCTTATCTCATTGAATGTAGCTCCGTCATCTGTGGATTTATAAAAACCTCCGTTGTCAGGTGCAAAATAAAACACATGCGGATCATTCTGATCCATTTCCAAAGGCTGACCGTAATTGCTGAAATTCATTGATAATACTTCTGTCCATGTAGCTCCATAATTTGATGTCCTGTAAACTTTGTCAGGAGAACTTTGTATTGCTACCATCCAGATATTTGTATCAATTGGACTGACAAAAAATGAATGAGGAGTATTTCCGGAAGGAATAGTACTTCCTATACTTGTCCAGGCATCGCCTTTATTTCCGCTTCGATATACCTGATCGGCAAAAGCAATAAAAACAGCATTTCTGTCAGTAGGATGAAGACAAAGATTATTGCCAAGAAAATTACCGCTTGCTCCCGGTTTTGCTTCCCATACATATGAAACTGAAGTACCTGAAGGTAAAGACCATGTTGCTCCGTTATCCAGTGTCCTGATAATTGCATTATTCAGTCTGCTTACTGCAAATCCTTTATTTCCGGAATATACAATATCAACAAGATCTGCAAGCATCGGATTTTTTTCAAAATTCAAATATGATGAACTGCCTGAAGTATTGTTTCTGATGAAACCTCCTCCTCCGCAAATATGAATATTGTTAAGTGCTGTTCCTGAAATTCCTCTTATGTCTGAATTTGTTTTTGTATTTATTGAACTCCATGATCCGCCGTTGTTTTTATAGATCAGTGTTCCCCATTCACCGGCTAAAATTATTCCGTCATTTAAATATTTTGAATTAAGAATATTTCTTGTGGATGAAATGTTTTCAGAAGTCCATGAAGATCCTCCGTTATCAGTAACAAACACATTACCATCTGCTCCTGCGGCTACTCCAACTGATGTATTATAAAATGATACTGTATTCAATTTTACATTTGAAATTCCGGTAGAGGATGATGTCCAGCTTGTACCACCGTCAACAGATTTATATAAGACACCGTTATCACCGCAAAAGAATCCGGTGTTTGCATCAATAAAATATATTGAATTAATTGATGTTGTTATACCGGTAGTTACAGGAGTCAAAGCCGGTGATGTTGCAGAAGACAAGTAGATCTTTCCATTGTCACCCGAAAGCCAGACTTTCGTTCCTGAAGTATATACGCTTTTAAAATTTACTGATGGTTCTGAATATGCAGCCCAAGTATTTCCGCCATTAGCAGAGCGGAAAGTCAGTCCCTGATCACCGGCAGCTATGATAAAATTGCCGTCTGAAGTGTGTATACTGTTAAAGCCTTCAGCTAATAATATTTTGTTTGAAAATGTTACTAAAAAGATAAGAAAAAGAATCTGGAGGGTTTTTTTCATTTTGATAATGTTGTTTAGTTTTGAACAGTTAATTTGAATTGAAACTTATATAATTCATATTTTATTATCAATTGCAATTCGGTTGTAATAAATATAGTTAATTTAATTTTTTAAATAATTAATTTTAAAGAAAAACTTTTTATGAAGGTCTTTTCTACTCTTTTAAACATAAGATTTATTCTGTGTTATTTTATTTTATATTTTATAATTCCTCCCGGCATTTATTCTCAGGCATTTAATACACCAATTGTATTTGTATCAAGAAATCATGAATTGAACGGAAATGTGAATTATCCTCAGGCAGGGTTGCTTCCCGGTATGGGTTCATATTCAAGATTTAAAGTTGTTGGCGGTAAACTTATGGTAAGAGATGCCACGGGTAATGTACAGACTTTAATTGACAGCACTATGGAGTTTGGTAATATCAGAATAATAGATGTTCAGCAGCCCTGTGTTCACTGGTACGGACATAAAATATTATTTGCAGGAATTGAAAACAGGGATAGTAACTGGAGGATATATGAGATAAATACTGAAGGTACGAGATTGATCAAACTAACATTTACAAACAGAAATGCTGATCTGTCTCAATTCGGAAATGCTGCTTATAAATTTCTGAAATATGATGACATTGATCCGGTATATCTGCCGGATGGTAAAATTATTTTTGCTTCCACAAGATATCCGACTTTGGCTGAGATCGGTGGGGTAAATGCTACAAATCTTTTTATAACGGATACTCTGACCAATTTAATTCACAGGGTTACAACTGAAAGAAACGGTGGTGAGAAACCAACTATAGATCCGATTTCAGGCAGAATTCTTTATTCAAGATGGTGGGTAAATATTGACAGACCAAGTAATGTTTCAGGAACGGGTCTGACCAGGCTGGATGAACAGGCACTTACAACAGATATTGGAAATATATGGCAGACCAACATTGTTAATCCCGATGGCGATGCTTTGAAACAGTATGCCACAGACGGAAGAAACAGAAAAAGTCTTTATTCATACAGACCAAGAGTAATGCCTGATGGAAAACTGGTAAGTATTTTTATCCCTACTCCATTATATAATAACAGCGGAAGTCCCGGAATTAGATATTATGAGAAAGGATTCTCTGAAGCCGTGAAAGTCATTGGAGTAGACAGTACTACTCCACTATTCATAACTAATCCACCTTCATACGGAACAATGCAGCCTCCTTATGCAACAGATCCACTTCCGGTTTCCAACGGCAAAATTTTGTTTTCATATGCAACTTCTGTTTCAGAACAGGATTACGGGATATATACCTGTAATTTAAATGGCGGGGAACTTACTCAGATAATTGATCTGCCGGGCACACTGGAATTGAATGCTGAATTATTGATTCCCAGAAAAATTCCGCCGGTTGTACAATATCTTGAAGCATATGATACTAATCTTGTGCCACCAACAATAAATCCAAATACTTTTTATCAGGGAGGTTTATTCAGATTTGACTGCCTGAATGTTTATTCTAATGCCCCCGTAGATGCTCCTATTGATAATGCTCCTCCGATTACAAAAAATGCTAAATTCAGATTCTTTTTTAATTTTCAGAGAGAAGATGAGAACGGGCAGGATCATCCGATATTATTCCGTGAAATAAATCTCGACAGGGACGGAAAGATTGCCGAAGGTGATATGCCGGCTAATGTATCCATGTTTGAACAGATCGTTGACAGTAATGAAAAAGTGCTTGTAAATAAGACGGGTGAGATTGCTCATGTATTCGGAATGAACTTTGGAAATGACGGTTCGGGTACAAAATGTGTCGGCTGCCATGCAGGTCATACAATGATTACCGTTCCGCCAAATGTAACAGAAGGTGCTTTTACAAATCTTTCAACATCGGCAGACGTAAGAGAAAGCAGTTTCAGAACTTCAGGTAATATCAGCTATAAAGGACAAAATACCGTTGACCGGAAAGCTAGGAACACTGATCTGAAAGTAAACTGGATCGCAAATGGCGGAAACGATGAATATATAGTTATGAAATGGGAAATACCGATTGATGTCAGGAGATTTACACTTTATGATATCATGCCCAATTCCGCAACAAATACTGATATTCATGTCACAGACTGTGAATTGATAATGTACAAAAACAATATGGTAGTGAATCAGATACCATCGACAGGACCGCTATCAACTGAAGGATTGAATGTAACAGTTTCACCGGTTACAACTATAGACAGTGTAAAAATAATTGTAAAGAGCTTTACGGGACTTGTTAATAATGAATCATCAGCGGGACTAGCTGAAGTAGAGACTAATTCGAGAGTAAGCTCAGAAGATCTGATCGGAATTAATGATCCTGTTGCAATTCTGAACGATTACAAACTCGAACAGAATTATCCGAATCCTTTTAATCCATCCACGATTATAAGGTTTTCATTACCAAAGTCTCAGAATATTACTCTGGAAGTATTTGATATTTCAGGCAGGAATGTCGCAACTCTTATAAGCGGCAGAGTGGAAAGCGGAAATAATTCAATTCAATTCAGTCCTTATAACCTTTCCAGCGGAATATATTTCTATAAACTTACTGCTGATAATTTTACTGAGACCAGAAAGATGGTTTTAGTTCGTTAAAGAATTTTCTGCCGGATTAAATACTTAAGATTTTTTTAAACGGAACACATTATTCCGGCAGGGATTTTTAGTAATAATCCGGATTATAATTTATTTTTAGAAAACAGTTTATATTTTTAAAACAGATATATATCCCTTCAGTTTTATTCAGGTTTAAATTTGTAACATTCTCATTAAAAAAAACTGAATTTTAAACAAATTTAACATTTTTTCAAAAGAATTCCTCCAAACAAAACCGGTTTAAAAATAATTCCTTTATTGTTGTAATTTTAAATCATAGGGATTATATTTGAAAATCCAAAAAATAAATTTCGAAAGGAAAAAAAATGAAGGGAAAAATCCACATTTTTGCAATCATATTATTTATGATTGCAGGTATCTTTCTTGGCTTTACAAGTATTAATGACAATCCAAAGAAAGATCAAGATCCAACTTCAAGCAAAACCGCAACTAACAAATCAATTGATCTGAGAAATTCAAAAGTTTTTGAATCAGATGCTAACGGCGGCGGATATCAGACTTCGGGTGTACCTTATTATACAGATAACTTTGATGGTGCAAATGATACCACATCATTAAAAGCAAGAGGTTATCTGGTTTATTACAGAGGTGGAGGAGTTCAGGGATTAACAGCTACCTGGTACCAGGGTTCAACAGCAGTATTCAATGCTTTTAACGGACCGGCTACTGGCTATGTTGCGGCAAACTACAATGTTGTTACAGGTTCTAACAATATCGACAGTTGGATGGTTTTACCTAAAAATAATGTTGCTTCCGGCGACTCATTGGTTTTTTATGCAAGATCAGCTACCGGAAGCATTTATCCTGATTCCATAACAGTAATGTATTCCGCAGTGGGTGATTCTATTCCGGAAGCTGTCACCTGGACGCAATTAGGTAAATTCAAATCAACAACAAGCGGATTGTGGGACAGAAAAGCATTTGGCGCACCTGTATCAGGTGCAAATGCACGTTTTGCAATTCGATATAAAGTAGTGAATGGAGGTCCAAGCGGATCAAACAGTGATTATATTGGAATTGATGCTTTAACTATAGAATCATCTACTTTATATGCAAACGATGTTGCAACTCAGTCGATTGATTCTGTTTATAATTTTATTGTACCTGTCAATACGATAGCTCCAAGGGCAACATTTAAAAATGTAGGAATCAATAATCAGGTTTCAATACCCGTAACTTATAAAGTTACAGGTCCTGTTAATTATACAAACACAAAAAATATTGCTACACTAAATGCAGGAGCAACAGCTCAGGTTATATTTGACAGTACATTTACACCCAATATACCGGGTACTTACAATATAACGGTCTATTCAAGTTTAGCCAATGATGATAACAGATTAAATGATACTTTAAGAACAAGTTTCATTGTAGTTCAGCCAAATTATGGCGGCGGAGGTGCCGGTACAGGAGGTTATTACTTTGCTAATTCAACTCCGGAAGCAGCTCCTGCTCCATCGCAACCTTCATATTGCAGACTTGATACTGCAGGAAGTACGACACTTGTTAGTAATAATGTCGCTGTAGTTCCTGTGTCAAGTGGATCACTTGATGACGGATACTGGACATTATCTGGTATTACAGGTGGTAAGAAAATTGTATTTATGGGTGTTGAATATACGGATGTTTATATCGGATCAAACGGAATTATCGGATTTACAGCATTTACACCCGGTAGTGGAAACTGGAATCCGCCTGCAGCAGGATTACCGGGTGGCGGAGATGTCAGACCGGCTATTTATCCTGCATGGAATGATTTAAATTTTGGTGATATTGACCAGCCTGACAACAGACTTAGTTATAAAGTTGATGTTGCAAACAGCAGATTACTTATCACATTTGACAAAGCTCCGATTTTTGGTGCTGATTCTACAGATTGGGAAACATTCCAGGTCGTAATTGATCTTGTAAATACAGGATCTCCAAATTCCAACATTACTATAGCACATGCAAATTCAACAACAGCTCTCAATATTCCTTATTTAGTTGGTATTCAGGATGCTACAGGCGCTAATTTTATTCAATATACTTTCATTGACGGTGCCGGTAATGTTATCACTCCCGGACCATTATTTGATACTACTGCAAACGGCGGAGTTGCAATTACATTCGGTCCTGATCCAAATACATTGATCGGACCTTGCAGCCAGAGTCTGGCTTTGAAATTAAACTTTGAATCTTGTCCTTCTCCAAGTGCAGTAACGGTTGAGCTCAGAAGCAGTACTTCTCCATATAATCTTGTAGAATCAGTTAACACAACTGCAGGAGGAAATGTATCAAGTAATGTAGCTTTCAATAATGCTGTTAACGGTGTTGGTTATTACGTAGTTGTAAAGAGTGCCAACATGATAGAAACTTGGAGTGCAGCTCCTGTAACTTTCACCGGAGGAGCAGCTTCTTATGATTTCACTTCAGCTCTTAGTCAGGCATACGGAAGCAATCAAAAGCTGTCTTCAGGTATTCCATCAGTATTTCAGGGAGATGCAAATCAGGATGGTTTTATAAATTCCACGGATCTTATCCTTGTATATAATGATGCAATTGGATTTATTACAAGCCCGTCCACGGATTTTAATTGTGACGGTTCAACTGATGTTTCTGATATAATTATTGCAGCAAATAATGCTTCTGCATTTGTTCAGAAAATAACTCCATAATTTATATATTTTAACAATATTTTATAAAAAGGACCGGAATTTATTCCGGTCTTTTTTTATTTATAAAAATTAAATGTCTTTGAGATTATGTTTATTTGTCCGATTTTATAATATCATTTCATATTGTAATTTTAAATCAGAGGATATATTTTGCATTCAAATTTATTATTCGGAAAGGATTAAATGTTTCTTAAAAAATTAATTTTATTCACTGCCGTCGTTTTGATCTCAGGTTTTGCTTTATCCGGAGAAATGAAGAATGACAATCCGATTGAGAAAGATGTTAAAGAAAAAATAAGATCCCGGAAAGACATTGATGCCGGAATTTTTAATAAGAATACAAACGAAAACTTAGGACCTGGACCTAACAGTACAGCTAGTGTAATAAATGAATCGTTTGAAGGAACGACATTCCCTCCTCCGGGATGGACAAAAATAAATCCGGACGGCGGTTCGGGATGGAACCAGCAGATCAACGGTACTTCACCCGTTCCGGGATGGACAAGCGGCAGTATTACCGTTCCGGCAGGCGGCGGAAATAAAGCAGCCTTTTGTACCTGGACTACAGGAGGAACTACTTCAAATAATCAGTATCTTATAACACCTCAGATTACAAATGTTCAGTCAAATGATTCATTGAAATTTTATCTTCGCTACTGGCCAAATACTTACAGAGACAGTCTGGAAGTGCTGATCTCTACCGGAACTCCCACTGTTCCCGAATTTACAACAGTTGTATTGAAAAAGAATTTCGCAGTTAACAGCACTGATACAAACTGGACCCAATATAAATTCAGACTGGGTGATTTCGTTACTGCCGGATCTGACATCTATATAGCTTTCCGTGAATTTGTAGCTGATAATTTTAATGAAGGTTCATCATTTTCTCTTGATCTTGTAAGCACTACGGGGACAACGGCATTTACAAATGACATGTCAGCAACTTCGGTTGATGTTCCTTTTGGAAATGTCTTTTTACCTGTTTCCAATATTGCTGCAAAGGCAACGTTTACCAATTCAGGATCAGCTAATCAGACTAACATACCGGTCACATTTTCTATAACAGG
>JAGQWH010000109.1 GCA_020437545.1 Ignavibacteriota bacterium | reverse complement strand
TGACAGCTTTGGTAAAAACTTTTTTCTTACAAATATTATAAAATTCAAAGGATTGAATAAATAGAACAACAGAATAAAAATCCTTTTTAATCCTGTATATATACTCTTTTTAAAACCAAACTTAACTAATAACATTTTATATCCCAGTATTCCTACAGTGGCTTTATTCCTGTATTTTTTTTCCAATGCTGAATTATGTTTGTAAGTATTCAGAATATCGATGGAAGCCTTCAGCATTTTTATATTATTGTCGAGTCCTCCGGAAACACTTTCATGTGCCCTTTTAAGGATTAAATTTCTGTCTTCGAAGTAAATATTACTGTGTTTACTAATTCTAATAAATAATTCAAAATCTTCACAAAAATTCGTAAATTTAATTTCATCAAAAAACAGATCATTATTAATCAACAATTCTCTTCTGATTAAGCAGGAAGAAGTTAAAATACAATTGCCATTGCTTAATAAAAAATCATAAGTGATCTCAAATGAATTGTTTATATCATCAAAATATTTTTCTTTTATCTCCTTATCATTTATATCTATTACTTTAGCATTTGAGCAAACAAAATCCCGCGTTTCGGCTGATTTGATTTGAACTTTTAGTTTGTCCTTATCCCACAGATCATCATCATCGCAGAATGCAATAAAATCCTTTTCTGATTTCAATATTCCTATATTTCTGAGTTTAGATAAATTTCCGATCCGACCCTGATTTAGATATCTGATCCTTTTATCATTTAGTGATTCTATCATTTCAAACGTATTATCAGTGGATCCGTCATCTACAAGGATAATCTCAAAATCTGTAAAACTCTGATCCAATATTGATATTAATGTCCTTTTTAAGAGTTCACTTCTGTTATATGTGATTACAACAATACTTATCATTTAGTCTTTACTTTTAATTCCTTTTAATTGAGTTAATACAAATTCTTTCATTTCTTTTAGTTCATTTTTTTCAAAAGCTATTTTTACCCAGATAAATAAAACCGGGACTATTATTATATAACCTATAACAACGAAATTTGACGATATAAGAGTAACCGGTATCATTACTGCAAAACTGAAAAATAATGATTTCCTGATTGCTTTTTCTAATTTAAATCCCAGCCGGGTTTTTGTGAAATAATAATTCAGTATAAAGTGCATCAAATAAGAAATCAGATATGCCAGAGAAATGAATTCGATCGCCATATTAAATACATTCATAAACAGATAAGAAATCAAAACCAGATTCAGATTCAATATAACCTCAAGAAGGAGAAATATCCTAAGTTTCATTTTAGGAACTAGCCAGATACCTATAGCCCAGGCTAATGCTTTGAAATAATCCCCGAAAAACTGGTACTGGAAAAAATTTTCCGCAGACATGAAATCCTTTGAGAACAATACAGTAAGGACTATCCTTCTGAATGTGAATACAAGAATAATTAAGGGAACGAGTATATGAATGATATACTTAACGTTAATATTCAGTTCATCTATCAATTCAGATTTGGATTCAATCTTTGAAACAGTCGGAAATGAATACGTTGATAATGCAAGAAAAATGAATGCAAAATAATTCAAGGATATTCCAATAACACTTTGAAAAATTCCGTTATAGTAAATACCGTATTTTGCTATAATGATCTTTCTCATAAGTATAAGAGTGAACTGGAACAATGCACCTGAAGCAAGAAAAACAAATGATACTTTGACAATTTTTCTGAAGAGCTCTCTGTCAAAATAAAATCTGAATTCATTTAACATTACAAGCTGATTTTTGCGAAGATAATAAAGACTTATAATAATATAACTTACGTTTGCCGAAAGTATTCCGACCAAAGCTCCGTTCAATCCAAAAGCCAGGAGTAATGAAATAACAATAACAATATTAATTATATTTGAGAATATAACAACTTTAACATATACTTTTATAATCTTTAATCCCCTTAAATATCCCTCCAGCAAAGTGTTGAGAACAATAAAAGGAATAGCTGCTGAAACTATTTTTACCTGAACTGTATAATCATAATTTTCAAACAGAAAATAAGATACATTATCAGAGATTATAAAAACCAGAACCGCAAGAAAAATGGCCGGGAAAAAGATGAGGGATATTGAAGAAAATAATAGCTTATTAAGCTTTTCCTTTTCGCTGATATTTGTTTCGGCTACAAATTTGGATAAACCGTTAGGTACTCCTAAAGGTACAAAGAAATTAAAAAATGTAATGAGATTTGTAAGCTGAGAAATTAAACCCATTCCGGTCACTCCGAGAATTAAAGCAAATGCTTTATTTTTAACAAAAGAGCAGCCGAATGCAACAGCTGTGGATATCGAAATTGAAGATGTTGCTTTTAATATTTTTTTAATAACTAAAAAAGATAAATTAGAAAACCTTACAGAAATTACTGAAGATCAGTCCGATTGTTAAAATGGTTTTTCAAATAAAAAGAGATGGAAATAAGGATCCACAGCATATATGTTATTGCTCCGAGAACAGTAAAATACGGTTCGAAAATAAATGCTATAATAAACCCGACAAAAGTAAGCTGAAGACCGTCCGAGAATTTATTCAATTCCGGATCTGTTGACATTTTTCTCATTTTAAAAGAATAATAAAATGCTTTTACATAAAAACTTATATAAAAAACAAAACCTATAAATCCAATGTCTAAAATTAATGTAAGGTATGTATTATGAGGGTGCGGAAGGATAACAAAAAAAGCCGTTATTACTGAATCCCTAAAATATCTGAATGAATCAAATCCATAACCAAATAGAAAATTCTCTTTAATGAGTAATACAGAAGCATACCATGCCTGAAATCTTCCCAAAGTGGAAACATCTGTACCAAAATTTACTACAGATGTAAATCTGTCCATTATAACCCCGTAAAACAATACAGTCAGAATTAATATTGTCAGGAAAATAGGTAATATTAATTTTGGTTTCCGCAATATGTAATACATCATTCCGATCAAAGTAGCCAGCCAGATACCCCTGGTCTGAGTCATAAAAAGACCAAACAGTACGATAACAAATGAGATAATATAAAATAGTTTTTTTCGTTTATTGGTAGTATTTACTATAAATGAGAGAAGAAACATTAAAAGCACCATGAAATATGCCGCAACAAGATTGTAATGACTCCATATAGAAGGAATTCTTTTTTTCAGATCAAAACCTATCTGTGCTGAAATAAAAAAAGAAAGTATTGATAGAATGATTCCAGTAATAAAAAGCATGTGGAAGAATGAAGTAAGGTCTTTAATACTCAGTTTTGAATTATTAAACATCACAAAAATAGTGAATGGTATAATAATTATAACAAAATAATAGAAAAATGCTTCAGATTTGACTATACTTTGGGTAACTTCAAAAAGTCCCCAGAATATTAAAAATATCCATTGAAGAAAATCAGGGATTTGAATTTCTTTTAATCCTGAACCAGCTTTTTCAATAATAAAAAATAAAAAAAGAAGAAATATCATAAATGACCCTAAATAGGTCAGGTCAAATACGAATATTATGAAAAATAAATATAAAAAATATTTAAATTCCAGCGGTTTATCAAATTCTTTCCGGAGTATTTCAGGAAATGTCATTTGTCAAAAATTTTTTCGAGTATAGATCTTTGACATAAAAATACATATACACGATTAAAAATGCTATTGCGGTAGAGAAGATCATAATATAAAGTCTTTTTGGTTTTGACTTTTTATCAGGCACATTGGGATTATCAAGGATCAGGACTGTTGGAGTTTCCCTGTTTTCCTCTATTTTGGATTGCTCAAGCATGGGTATCAAAGTAACAAGAATTTTATTCTGTATCTCTACATTTCTTCTTAAACGGAAATAGTTAAGAATTATTCCGGGAGTACCTTTCAGATTTAATCTGCTTTCTTCATATTCATTATTCATTATTTCAGAAAACTCTTTTTTAAGAGCTGAGATCTTTTCCTCCTGAGTTTTTACTTCAGCCTGATCAGGACTCAGGATCTTTTTTAACAGATCCAGTTTTAACTCTTCAGACTTTATCTCAGCTTCAAGTTCTATACTTCCTTTAGCCGCAACCTGAGCCTGAATATCAGGAGCAATACCGAATTCATCCTGAAATTTCTGCAGACTGTCTTCTGCACTTTTCAGATCACTCTGAACTAATTTATATCTTTCCTCTATATATGTCCTGTTATTTCTGGCGTTCTGCACTGACAATTCAATGTTGATCTTATTTAACTTGTCAATTATGAAATCTGCCATGTCTTTTGCTTTTACGGGATCTGTGTCGTAAATACCTATGCTCATTGTTCCGGCAATTTTATCCTTATTAATTACAATGATGTTTTCCCTGAAATACTTAAGGGCATCATACATATATTTGAAATTCTCTTCTTCCATTATGCCGAATTTGATAATGGTTTCCTCAAGACATTTTCTGCTCATTACAATATTTTCATATAATGCAAGGTCCTGGGCCGAAGATCCGCTTCCTGGAGCAAGATCTCCGAAATCGCCTAAATCTGAAAGTCCGGTGGAGCTTAATAATCCACCCAGCATTGAAGATTTTGTAGAGGCTGCTTTTACAGTACCTGATGACAGGAAAACTGGTTTAATTATAAAAAATGCGGCAATTGTGGATAAAATCAATACTGATACAGAAACTATTAATATCGGTTTCTTATTTTTTAAAAAAATATTGATATAATCAAATAAGCTGTTACCTGTAACTTTTGATTCTGACAAATGAAATTTATTTAATTTTGTTTAACTTAATTGTATTCTACTTATTCTGATTGATCAATATGTAAGTCGTAAGTACTCCCAGTATTATGCCTGCAATCTGTGCAATAACAGTTATAGTCTCGCCGAATGTCGGCTCTACAGCCTTTGGTACATATACATAATCACCTGATTCTATTTCTGTTTCATCAGGCTCATACCAGCCGCGTGAATTGAATTTTATCACCCTCGTATCTCCTTCATCTGCTGCTAATCCGAATCCGCCCGCTTTATTTATATAGTAATCAACATCCTTTCCTTTCGAATACGTTACATACCCCTCCTGTCCAACCTGACCGAATACGTAAACTACATTTTTATTGTCATTTATATATATAATATCCTTTCCTTCAAGCAGAACATTCTGAGATTCATCATTCTTGTTGTAAAGTCTGTCAAAATCAACAATAACTCTGTTTCTCTTGGATTTTATATCAGTTTCAAAATTTATCCTGTCTTTTTCCGTGAGCAAAAGATCATTCGCTCTTGAATTTATCAGAATCTCTGCAGTATCCTTGGCTGCATATTCAGCATCATATGTCCTGAATAAAATGCTTAAAGGTAAATATGCCTTTTCCCTGAATCCACCTGCCATTTCTATAACATCCTTAAGACGTGTATTCTTGAATGAAATAGGATAATATCCCGGTCTTAAAACTTCCCCTAATACCAGTACCGTTAGATTTTTCTGATAATTTATCTTATATTTGACAAATAATCTGTCATATTTTTCTATTCTGAAATTTTTATTATTTTCGTATTTAAGATTCTGAATGTCATATCCGTCTGTGTTACCGTAAGGACGGTAAAGTTGTATGCTGTCAGGCTCTGCATCCACATCAAAGCCCCTTGCTATTCCTATTACTGTTTCGAGATCATCTCCGTCGACGTGCTCATATGAACCTGCAAGCTGCACCGCTCCGCTGATTGTTATGAAATTATTATCGAGTCTTATGTAAGGAATTTTAAGAAGATCACCTTCAAGAAAGAAAGGATTATGTTCATCATTGTTTGAAATAAAGTATTTATAAATATCAACATGCTTGACAGTTCCGTCTTTTCTTGATAATTCTATGTTCCTTAATGAGATCTGTGTATTGAAAAACTCCCGTTCGTTTGTTTTTTCATAGAAAACTCTTGAAGTATTTAATGTATCAAAAATCAGAAGTTTCAGGATCTCAGATACTCTGGTAACAGGCGATACTTCAAAAGTACCCTGAGTAAGTCCTGCTACCTTTACAAGAAATGTTCTTGGTGTGTTTAATGTAAAACTGACATCACTGGAGTAATATCTTTTCTTGACTGCAGTTATAACTTTTTCTTTTGCTTCATTCAGTGACAATCCTGAGACCATCACTTCACCTACAGTCGGAATAATTATCGATCCGACAGGTGATACTACAACCGGCATCTGCTGATTGATATAACCGTACAAACCTAATGTAAACAGATCATTTGGTCCGACTATATATTTATTCTCATCAATTGCTCCTTCGATAGGAACGGACTTTGATGTGAAAGTATTCTGAGATTCCAATTGATTGAAAATATCCGGTGCATCAGCGTTAATTGAAGTATTGCCTTTGGATACATCTCCCCTCCCGAAGATCTTACCCATAGGATCATCTGCCTGGTCTTTTTCCTTACTTTTGAACTGGGAAAAAGAAACAGAATTAATTGCTAATAATAGTATCAGTAAAATAAATTTTACTTTTGTCATAATTCTAATTGTTCTATTGATTTTTTTAAAGTTTCAGACGTGTTATCCGTCCCGGTTGTCTCGCAGTATATTCTGAGAAGAGGTTCAGTACCGGATGCTCTTACAATTACCCATCCATTATCAAAGAAAAATTTAAATCCGTCAAGAGTTTCAATGCTGATAATTTTTTTACCGCCGAATTCATCGCCAACTTTCATGCCTTTACAACGATCAAGTGCTTTGAGTTTTTTCTCTTCAGTTGTACGCACATCATTTCTCTGATAAAAATATTTACCGAATTCTTCATCAAGTTCATTCTTAAGTTCAGATATACTTTTGCCGTATTCTGCAAGCAGTTCCATATAAAGCATTCCGTTATATATTCCGTCTCTTTCAGGGAGATGACCTTTGATTCCTATACCGCCGCTTTCTTCAGCGCCTATCAATACATCATCCGTGATCATTATTTTTGAAATGTGTTTGAATCCGATCGGAACAGTTACTAATTCGATTTGATTTTTTTCGCAATATCTCTTTATGAGTTCGCTTGTAGAAAATCCTCTTACCACTTTCCCGGTAAGTTTTTTCTTTTCAAACAAATATTTTAACAGTATTGCAAAAGTTTTCTGCGCATCGAGAAAATCCCCTTTCTCATCAATAATAGCTATTCTGTCTGCATCACCATCTGTAACGATACCTATATTAAAATTACCGTTTTTAATGTCACCGCAGATCTCAGAAAGATTTTTCTGAACAGGCTCGGGAGCGCTTTTTCCGAATGACGGATTTATTTCCCCGTGTAGCTGTTTTATATCAACAAACCTGTTAATAAGATTCTGCCCTGCACCGTACATTGCATCGTATATGACTTTCAGATTACCTGATTTGATTTTTTCAATGTCTATCCTGCTTTTAAGATAATTCAGATAATAATCCTCACCTTTGTAATATTCGATCATTCCTTCTTTCAATAATTCATCCAATCTTTTAGCTACATCTACTTCCTTGATATTCTCAAGCTCTTTTTCAATTTTGGCAATTTCGTCCGGATCCATGGATCCGCCGAATTCATCTTTGAGTTTATATCCGTTGTAAATAGCAGGATTGTGTGAAGCAGTTATCATTACGCCAAGCGCACATTTAAGGTCACGGGCAAGTAATGATACTGTCGGAGTAGTAACAAAAGAATCAGTAAGAAATACTTTTATGTTTTGATTGGCAATAACCTCAGCGACTGCTTCGGCAAATTGTTTCGACTGGAATCGTGTATCATAACCGATAACAAATCCGGTTTTGGTTTTTGGGTGATCTTTGAAAACTTTTGCTGTTGCTAATGCGACTCTTCTTACGTTATCATAAGTGTATGTATCAGCGATTATCCCTCTCCAGCCATCGGTTCCGAATTTTACGGGTTCTGTCTTATTGCTCATTAAATTATTTTAAATTAATAAATATTGTAAAATCTTTTTCTAAGCAATATCCCCCGGTTTATTTTTCTGAACCCAGTTTTTTACATAATTGATTGTTTCGTAGGTAGGCGTACCGGGAGTGAATAATTCTCCTACTCCCATTTTTCGAAGTTCTTCTATGTCCGGTTCAGGAATGATACCTCCGCCGAACAAAAGTACATCACTTAAACCTTTTTCTTCCATGAGTTTTCTGACTTTCGGAAAAACTGTCATGTGAGCACCGCTTAATATGCTTATTCCTATAGCATCAACATCTTCCTGTAAAGCTGCTTCTACTATGGTTTCAGGAGTCTGTCTTAATCCTGTATAAATTACTTCAATTCCGGAATCTCTGAATGCTGCTGCTATGACCTTGGCTCCTCTGTCATGTCCGTCTAAACCGACTTTACCGATAAGAACCCTGATCTTTTTTTCTTTTGTATTGTTTTCTGACATAATTTTATAAATTTAACCCAAATACTGATTTACTTCAAGGGAAATTTAAGTTTATAACCTAATTATTTCTCGGTAAAAAAGTGAGATTATTGAAATATTTTTTAACTATTTGTTTCTAGATTCTCAAGATTTTTATGGGAATATCTCTGATAAAAATAGACAGAAATTATCCCTACTATCACCGAAAACCATAAAGTGGCAATTCTTATTATAAATGTTGAAGCAACTGAAATATCCTTTGGAATTTTCAAAAACTGCATTAAACCTGTTAATGAAGCCTCTGTTAATCCAAGTCCGCCGGGAAGCATTGCTATCGAACCTACAATTGTAGAGAACCCATAAATAAATACAGCGCTTAAAACGCTGACATCAATATGAGTAAATGAAGAATAAACCCTTAAAACGACATACAATCCGAGACACTCAAGAAACCATGCAAATAGACTCATTATAACTGCAATAATCAAAGGTTTTATCCTTACTAAAGTATAAATGCTCTCGTATGCTTCTCTGATCTTTTCGCTGATCTTATGAATTGCTTTGATTTTTTCGAGTTGGGATATAATACCGATTGAAATTTTTCTTGAACTTATCAGAGCAACACATCCAAGAAAAAAAACACCAACTCCAAGGATCAGACCCTGCCCGTAATCAAAGACAAAGGAACCTGCTATACAAAGCATTACTACAGAAATAAAATCTGTTAATCTCTCTGCAAGTATGATCGGCGCTGACTTACTCACAGGTGTTCCGTTTTCTTCCCTTACTAAATATGATTTCAGGAGCTCTCCCATTTTACCGGGTGTGACTGACATTACAAATGTTGACATGAAAATAAGAAAACTTGCTTTCGTTTTCAGATTGATCCCAAGCAACTTTCTGTAATATTCCCATTTAAAAAATCTTATGATAAAATTTCCGTAAGTAAGCGCTATAACGAGTGGAAAATACAGCCAGTTAAACTCTCTGAATGCTTTTAATAAATTATCAAAATCAGCATAGATACTGAAAGCAAGGAATACTGCCGCTCCCAAAGCGACCGACATTAAAATTTTCTTCTTGTATTTTTTAAACAATCTTTCTAAGGTTTTTGTAAAGCCTTAATAAAGGAAGCCCGACAATGTTATAATAATCTCCCGTGATCTTCTCTATAAACAAACATCCGAAATCATCCTGTATTCCGTATGCACCGGCTTTATCAAGCGGTTTGTGAGTTTTTACATAATAATTTATTTCTTCGTCTTCAATATTCCTGAAGAAAACAGTAGTCTTTTCATAATCAAATATTTCTTCACAGGTATTCATATTA
The DNA here is from genome assembly GCA_020437545.1 of Ignavibacteriota bacterium. Taxonomy (GTDB): domain Bacteria; phylum Bacteroidota; class Ignavibacteria; order Tepidaquicellales; family Tepidaquicellaceae; genus JAGPCH01. The sequence continues at coordinate 3,623 of JAGQWH010000109.1, read as the reverse complement.
ATTAAGTTTATTCCGGTATAAACGTAATGTGTCTGACCGCTGAGAAGCTTAAGTATTCTGATGGCATCTTTACTGTCCGCAGGCTTGTTAATGATTTTATCATGCAGCACTACCACTGTATCTGCTCCGATTATTATCTTATCTTTAAATCGTTTTTCAAATGTTGAAGCCTTACGTGATTTCAGCATAGAATTGTGTTTGACCAAATCAATTGGACCCAGATCAGAATGATCCAACTCTTCTGATTTACTATCATAGACTTTGAAATTCAATCCGATCTGCTTTAGCAAATTTGCCCTTCGGGGTGACTTGGAAGCAAGTATATATTCCTGTCTTAATACTTTAGCAAAATTCCTTTTAATCATCGATAAAAATTAATAATCATTATCACTAAATATGAGATACACATTAGCTTTCTTTTATCAGCTCCATAACTTTATTTACAGCATCCTCTTTCTTTAAAATAATTCTTTCACCGGATCTCCTGATCTTAATTTCTACATTTCCTTCTTTCAGATTTTTTTCGCCAATGATCACCTGCAAAGGTATTCCTATAAGATCAGCATCATTGAATTTCAACCCGGGTCTTACGTCATCTCTGTCATCAAACAAAACTTCTTTATGACGAATAATATCCATTTGTTTATAAAATTCTTCAGAAACTTTCCTGACCTCTTCATTCTTATTATTAAGAGAAAGAAGTATTACTTTAAATGGCGCGACCTCCCCTTTCCAGACAATTCCTTTATCGTCATTGTTTTGTTCAATAAATGAAGCTGCTGTTCTTTCTACTCCTATACCGTAACTTCCCATTATGATAGGATTTTCCTTTCCGTCAGCGTCCAGAAACTTTGCACCGAGCGCTTCGGAATACTTTGTTCCGAGTTTAAAGATATGTCCGACTTCTATGGCTTTTGTAATTTTTATCTTGCTCTTTCTGTCAGTTGTCTCTTCTCCCTCTTTGACAATTCTGAGATCTTTATATTCAATTCCTTTCACATCTCTTTTCAGATCGATATTCTTCAAATGATAATCATTCTTATTTGCGCCGCTGATGAGTTCATCTGCATCTTCCAGTAAAAGGTCTGCTACTATCTTTATATTCTTATTTTTAAAACCAACAGGTCCTATCGAGCCGGCATCCGCTCCTGTAATTTCAGCCAGCTCTTCATTATGAGCAGGTCTTATATTAATTCCGAAATATCCCTGCAGCTTGCTTTCATTTACTTCATCATCTCCGCAGACAAGCACCATGACATATTCATTTCCTGATTCTTTCACATTTACAAATACACGCGATTTTGCAAGCCGTGATTTATCTTTTGTTTTAAGGAATTCGGCGAGTTCGTCTATTGATTTTATATTCGGTGTGTGAAATTCTTCCGGTTGAAGATCAGAATCTTTCCTGATGGTCTTTTCTTTAAAAGAAACTGCTACTTCAAGATTCGAACAGTAATTTCCGTCTTCACTTATTACTATATCATCTTCACCGATCGAAGACACTGCCATAAACTCTTCCGAATCACTTCCACCCATTGCTCCGCTGAATGCTGATACGACTGCAAACTCAAGTCCGCATCTCGTGAATATGTTTCTGTAAGCCTGAGCCATGTTATCATATGCTTTGTCAAGACCTTCCCAGGTTGCATCAAGTGAGTATGCATCTTTCATCGTAAACTGTCGCCCTCTAAGCACACCGGCGCGAGGTCTTTCTTCATTCCTGAATTTGGACTGGATCTGATACCATACCTGTGGGAAATCTTTATAGGAGATAAGATTTGATTTTGCTATAGAAGTGAAAATTTCTTCGTGCGTAGGGCAAAGTACAAGATCACGGTTCTTTATTCTGAACATCAGATCACCGTAATCTTCCAATCTTCCGGTTTCAGCCCATAGCTCGTTAGGTGATATAGCAGGCAGATAAAATTCATTACCGCCGATGGCATTCATTTCTTCCCGGATAATGTTTTCGAATTTTTTAAAAACGATGAGTCCGAACGGAAGTGTTGAATAAACTCCGGATGTAAGCTGTTTTATCATGCCGGAGCGTAACATTAATTTGTGTGAATTTACAACTGCATCTACAGGATCGTCCTTTAGCGTAGGCAGGAAAAATTGTGATAGTCTCATAATTATATTAAGCTGCAAATATAAAAATGACTGTTGTCTATTACAATTCTAATTATAATGGATTTTTTAAATTACCGGGTTAAGGAAATCTTAACTATTGTTGAAGTATAATTAAATTAATTTATAAAAAAGTAATTCCTGTAATTTCCAATCAGATCTGCAGCAGCGAAATTTGAATGTGATAACCTGCAATATCTTTATTATCCGTCGTTTTGGATTACAAACTTTAAAAACTAATTAACATAATTAACTAATTAACATAATTAACTAATTAACCAAAAAACTATCTCTTAACTACAATCCTTCTCGGGGCAACTCCCCCAAAAATAGTGAGATTTTTCTGCAATGTTCCGCTGAGATTATAAATTTGCAATTTTCCGCTGGCAGAAAAATTCGGCAGATATCCTACATAGATGACATTCTCTTCATTGTTCGCAGCGAGACAGTAATTCAGACCTGTTGTTGGTTGCGGGATGATCTCACTGGATATTCTGTTTGTCAGATCATATTTGATTATTCCCGCTTCTGCATATACATTTCCGCCAATGTAAAGAATAAACTGACCGGAAAGAACTGATATATCTTTTGAAAATCCGAATCTTAGATTTGTGAAAGAATCTATTTTATTGAAAGTCTGTGGATCGATCTTAAAAATTGCAGCTGTGTTTGAATCACCGGGACAGCCAACAAGTAATTTTCCGTCACTTGAAATTGCTAAAGCCGATGGGGTTTTTCTGACCTGAATGGTTGCAGTTACTGAATTTGATTGTGCGTCAATTACGGTAACAGTTGAATCTGTTCCGCCGCCAAATTCACTGGTATTGCAAACAAACACATTATTCCCGATAGCAAGTATCTCCTGCGGATAAATACCGACTCCTACATTTCCAATAACAGCAAAAGAGTTTTTATCAACTATTGAAACATTGTTGGAAGGTCCGTTGGTAATAAATAACTTACTGAAAGCTGCCGTAAGTGAATAAGGATTTGTTCCTACATTGACAGATGCAAGCTGAGTACCGTTGGTGTCGGTCTTGTATAATTTACCCGAAGAACCAAAATTTCCCTGCTCAACTATAAAAAGATTGTTGTCATTAAATATCATCCCATCAGGCAAAAGACCGAGAGATCCGGGATTAAATATATTATTATACAGACTGTCAGTGGTCTTATTGTAAAACGAAAGCATACTCGTTCCTGCACTGAATCCGCCTTCACACAAAACATACGCTCCTTTTGAAGAGATCACTTCAACATTAGGTGTTATGATTTCATCCCGGCTGCAACCCGAATATTCAATTATTACCAGCAGAGTAATCAAAATCAATAAAACTTTTTTCAATTTATTCCCTTTCGTTTTTTTATTTAATTTTTTAAAATTTTTCTAAAAACACTCAAGATATTTTTCAATAAAGATAATTAACCAATTAACCAATTAACCAATTAACCAATTAACCAATTAACCAATTAACCAATTAACCAATTAACCAATT
>JAGQWH010000108.1 GCA_020437545.1 Ignavibacteriota bacterium | reverse complement strand
TAATTTTTCATATATCCTATTTATGTATAAGCTTATCTGTGATTATTCCGGCCAGAATTCCTGCCGTATAGCATATAAGATCACTCCATAAAAATCCGTATCCAAGCACCAGCCCGCCAATTCTCGTATCGCGGATAGCATTTATCCATCCTGCCTGATACAACTGACTGAATTCAATAAGAAAAGCAAAAGATATGGAAATTACCGCAACCTGCAGGACTGAGTATTCAATAAAAATAAAACGAATCAAGAAATAAACCATCAAAGCCCATAAAGTATCGCCGGAATAATCGGCAATAAAAGAGGGAAGTAAATAAGAAAACTTTCTTGAAGCCAGTCCGAGAAGCATTGTCGTGATAATGAGAATGAGATATAGTGTTCGGTTTCGTTTGATTGACAAGTATCAGGTATTAAGTATTAAGTATTAAGTATTGTGTATTGTGTATTGTGTATTGTGTATTGTGTATTGAGTATTGGGTATTGTGTATCAGGTCATAAACAATCCGCTGTGACAGAGTCTAAAGTAATTTCGTAACGAATAATAGTATTAAGGAAGTTCATTTTAACTTTAAAATATTGTGTCAAAACTTACAGGTTATTATTTTTAATATCAATTTAAATGTAAAAGAGCTTAAAAATACAAATTAAATCTAATAGTTGAATTAGCCGAATTTTCGTTTAAATTATCTAACCTTTAACTTTCAACTTTTAACTTTGAAAAATGAGTATAGTTTATGACAATCTCTTAGGGATTGCGTATTCTATTTTTATATTCGGAAAATAAAAAAGCCGGAAGAAAATCTCTCCCGGCTTTAAAAAATTATACTCTATTTGAATCAAATGAATAATATTACTCAACACACACTACTCAATACACACTACTTTCTACTTAAGTAAGATCATTCGCTTTGTATCAACAAAGTTATTCACTCCGCTCGTGACGGATATTCTGTAGAAATATATCCCGCTAGAAAGTCCTGCACCATCGAAAACAGTTTCATAACTTCCGGGGGTTAATTTTTCATTTACTAATGTCTTAACTTCTCTTCCTATTTCATCATATATTTTCAAAGTAACAAATCCCAATTCCGAAATCTCAAATTCCAAATTAGTGGTTGGGTTGAAAGGATTAGGATAGTTCTGACTTAATGTGAATTTTTCCGGAACCTGTGTGGAGACATTATTCACAGCAAGCACTGCCTGGAAGTTCTGATCATAAATTTCCTGAGCACGAACGCTTAAATCCCTTAACTGGGTAATACTGTTAAGATTACTCGAACCTCTTGCAATTACCTGAGCTACAATAATAGATTGTGTATCATTTGGAGCCATATTGAAAGGTCCGTAAGTTTGAATGGATCTTCTGTCGGAGCCAGTAGTCATTACCCATCCGGAACCTGTTACAGGATCACCGGAATATGGAAATTTTGTAGGTTGATTGGTTATAGGATCTATCCATGATGCGCCTGTATTCCATAATCCTGACAGAACTCTGTATGTTTGTGTATTATTTTCAGGATATGAAGGAGGAGGTGATCCGTTATTATAGGTATTAAATGAACTTATTCCTGTGTATTTATAACCAACTTTAATCACCAGATTCTGTGAACCCGGAGGATCATAATACTTTACGGTGTCATTATTGTTGCCCGTAGGAGTAATAGGATTTCTTAAAAGTTTAAAACCAACAGCCGGAGGCGCAACTCCATAAACCGGATCATTATCATTGATATTATAAGTATATCCAAGGCCGAGAGCCGTATCACATCCGATTGCATCATCTATTGCACCTCCAAGATCATCATCTGTCCAGATACCAATGTAAGTATTTTCCCAGGGAGAATTGCTTCTGTTAATAATTCTGTATTCTATGAACTGAATATCTTCAAGTCCAATATTTGAATAAGCCCAGTTTGTCTGTAAAACAACTGCCTTCATGGATTGAACACTGGTTTGTCCGGATTCATGCGGATAAGCATCTGTGAAAGAATAAAACATTGTCTGAGTACCCAAAAAAAATGGGGTTCCGGACGGAGTGACATACGCTCCCTGATTTACCGGCCAGTTTTGATAATCAGGACTTGTTGTATCACCGCGTGTAATTGAATATACCCTGTAAAGCGGATCATCATTCCCCTGAGGCAGACCGGCATTATCTACATACCCGGGTTTATAATCATAAACATACTCCGCAATTGCAGTAAGAGTATCACCATTTGATTCACATCCCATCCATATCCCTGATGCAAATCGGGCTGTTTTACCGCTTCCTTTTGGCCATTCAAATCCGGCAGTTCCATTAACCGGATTTCTGTTAAAGCTGCCGTTTGTTCTGTAAAAAGTACTAATTCTGTTTACATCTAATTTTGCAGATGTTACTTCCTGAATCTGCAGACCGGAATTATTTCCATCGGAAACTCTTCCGGGTTTGTCACCCATTTGTTTGAAAGAAATAAATGTCAAACTGATAACGAGTAACATTAAAAGTAATTTGCCCTGTTTCATTTTTTGCTCCTTTTTGTTTAAGTTATTTGATTCCCGTGGATAAAAATATATTTGATAAATCTATTTTAAAATTTGAAATAGGGAATAAAGAACTATTGTATTATTTTGAATAATACAAAGAGGGCTGTATATAATCTGAAATTTTGGGATTAAATTTTTTTAAGAACGTACTGAATAAAATAAATTATTTTGAGGGCTGATGTAAATCTATGTGTACTTCATATATACTTATGTCTTCCTGAGAACAATGTTAAAAAAAATAACGATAAAACGTATAAAGAATTGTTTGCATATTTGTTGAGGGCTGTGACTAATACAAAATTAAGATTTAATTTTTTATAATGCAACATTTATTTTAAAAATGGATAAATAAATTTTTTATGTGAAATTGTTCATTACTATTGAGATAAAAAAAGCTGGTAGAAAATCTCTACCGGCTTTATAAAGAATACGAAATACACAATGCAAACTACTTCTACTTGATAAGAATCATTCGTTTAGTCTCTGTAAATCCATTCACTTTGAAACTGTAAAAATATATCCCGCTTGCAAGACCATCACCATTGAATTTAACCGTATAGCTTCCCGGTGATAATTTTTCGTTAACCAATGTCTGAACTTCTCTACCCATACCATCATAAACTTTCAAACTAACAAATCCCAATTCCGAAATCCCAAATTCCAAATTCGTTTCCGGATTGAAAGGGTTTGGATAGTTTTGCGATAGAAAATAATCTCCCGGTACAGAATTGTTTTCGCTGACGGAAGAAAGAGTTTCATCGCGGAAAGATTCTATAAGAGCAGTCCTGCCGTTAATCTGTTTCTCCCACAGAACTCTGATTCTGAAGTAAGTATATTGCTGTCCGAAAACCAGAGTCGAACTTGAATTAACAAATGTCTCAGCTCCTGCATTTCCGGCATGAAATGACCTTGTGTAAAAATCAAAATAGCCATTTGTAATAATGATCTGTGTAGAATCATTTATTTTTCTTATCCAGGTAAATAAAGAATATCCTGTGGGATAATCTGAAGTTATATCTCCGTGAGACGAACCTGTCCCGCCGAAATTAATTCCAGGATAGCCTTTTGTTTGGTCGACGATCTTGAAATTATTTGCCTGAATTAATGCTGAATAAAAACGTTTAACACCCAATGTGTCATAATCATAATTCAGAGTGCTGTAATTAACTCCTTTCGAAAATCTTATATTCTCCTGAGAGCCTGATTGAAATATATTAACTGCGTCGCCAATATTATAGCTTCCGTCTGTATTAATATGAAATTGTTTGAAAATTATTGATTTACTGTTATTGCCGGAGGATTGTAAATATGAGACATAAAAATTATCGGATACGAAAGCAACTGATGTTATGGAAGGAGATGAACAGTTCAGGCTGTCATCTGAAGTCAGATTAATTTCATCTTTCCAGAAACCGTTATGATAGCTCTTCAGAAAAATATCATTTCCTCTTTTATATGCGATCACAACATTAAAAAAATCATTTCGTGTATAAGAAACAATTACAGGATCTGTCTCATCTTCAGGACCTGATACAACTGCAACAGGCGTACTCCAGCTTATTGTATCATAAAAAGAAATAAAAATATCCCTGTTTCCGTTCTGATTTGATTCATATACAACTGCTCCTTTATTATTTACAGGATGTAAATAATTTCCGTAAGCATAAGCAACGGAAGGTTTAATATTCAAACCATTACCGGCTCCAAGTTCTATCTCGGGACTTAGGGAATTATAATTCATGAATCTGACCGCAACTTTTGAATTGTTTGAGTCACTCCATTTCTCATATGCAAAAATACAGTCTCTTACGAAATAGTTTATTGAATTATGGGTTTTATCAAACTGTGGATTCTTGTAATCATATTGAGATGAGCTCAGAAGAGTATATGATGTGTCTAAATTTCCGGTACCTGACTGAGAATAACTGTTTCCGGCACAAAAAGTTAACAGAATCAGAATGATTAAAGAAATTGTGTTTAATATATTTGTCTTCATTATTGTACCTCCGAATGTAAATTTGTTGATTTTACTTAAAAAGATTTCAACAATCAATATATTATTTGTGCTATCAAAATAAATTTATAAATATGGCAAAAAAAGCCGGAAGAAAGTTTCTCCCGGCTATACAATATTACCCACTACCCACTACCCAGTACTCAATACCCAATACTTTATCTAGTCGCTGTTCCCATCGGATTATTTGAAATAGACTGATTCGTCAGATCATAATTCACATGATCCATTGCATCAGAAGGAACTCCTCCTACAAGAGGTTTCAATACAAAAGGAGCAGCACTGTTATCAGGCTTTGGCTCTACTGAGATCACGACAGTTCCGTTCTGCAAGTTTGTCGGAAATGTAAACCCTGACGGTGCATTCGTTAAAAGATCTTCACCGGGAAACGGAGGACCGGGCATTGAACCGCTGTATGGAGCTGACATATCTGAACCTGTTGCACTTGTAAATTTTCCTGTGCTTAATGGACCACTTGCGCCCGGCACTACAACCCATCCTTCATATTCCCATCCTGAAGGTAATGCCGGAAGATTCAGTCCTGCACCCGGAGGAGCCGGTAATGTTAAGAACCACACACCGCTTAATTCATTATTCATTTCACCATCTGTCGGAGTAGCTATTATATATTTTCCTGATGCCGATGAGAAATCAGTTCCAAGTGCAACAGAATGGTTTATACTCAATGCAGCAGTGTTACCGGAAAAGTCTCCAGCGAGAATTTTGTTATCGCTTGGATCTGTTGACGGATCCGGATTTGGTTCAATAGATAAAATGAATGCAGGTGAATTGTTCAGATCATTTAAATTCACATCAAAAGAACTTTTTGATAATTGTCCGCTTGAGTTGATAGAGAATGTTCCTGTACTGACAGGACTTCCATTCACCATTATCCAGCCTTCATATAATGCTGCGGATCCGAGATCTTCAAGTCCGGTAAGACTTAAATTCAAAGTTCCGTTTTGCGGTGCAGTTGAATTCATTGTTGTATCATCTTCGCTGCAGCCTGTTAAGAAGATGAACGGTAGAAATAATATTGCTATTAAATTTTTTACTGACATGATTTTCCTTTCGTGTTATTTAATTTTTGATTTCAATACAAAAGTATGTTAAATCAATTGAATTCCAAAAAGAAAAACCTGCTGTAACCTGCATGATAAATACATTAAAATAATTGTTAATTAATAAGAAATTTCTTTAAAATTGGGTTAATTTTGCGTAATTTGCTCTAATCAAAGAGGAAAAAAATTAAAAACCTGCTTTGAAATGTCTTTTAAAATGAAAAAAATCAAACTGTATATTTTACTGAAGAGCATATCAAAAGATGAATTTGATGATCTTTATGATTTTGTTATCTCTCCTGTAATGAATAAGGATGCTTCAGTTATTGCCCTGTATGATTTTATAAAAGAAAACTATGATGCCGCCATCAGTGGAAAATTAACCAAAGAGGAAATCTATAAAAAAGTCATCGGACCTGAGGAATTCAATGAATCAAAATACTGGAAGCTTACATCCGGACTATCAAAACTTATTGATAAATATTTGATGTACCAGTTCTATGAAAATGATTCCTATTATCAGAAGAATCTTTTACTGGATATTTACAGGACAAGAAATGTGCCGAAATTATTTGAAACGCTTTCAAAAGAGATCAGAAGAAGTTTTGATAATGAGTTCAATAAAGGATTGAGCTTTTATTTTAACAGGACACATTATTATTTTCAAAAACTGAGTTATCTGGGTGATGAGAATATAGACGAATTTGAAGTTGATCTGAAAAAAATGTTTGAAGACCTTAGAATGTTCTTTATTATGACAAACATTACCAGTGTCAGTATTATCTCTAATTTCAAAGACGGTTTTATAAAAGATGCAAAAAAAGAGATATGGATGTTTGATCAGATTCTTGAATATCTGAACAAAAATAAGAATAAGGTTAAAAAAGAAAACCATATTGTTTATATTTTCTTTCTTATAATTCTGATAAAACTCGATCCGTCAAAAGAGAAATATTATTTTGAAATCAAAAAAAGACTTCAAACAGACAAATACAGATTCTCAAAAAATCTGTTAAGACATATTCTCATTAATCTTTTTGATTACGCTGTCAAAAAATTTATTTCCGGAAATGAAAAATTCCTAAAAGAGATCTATTTCATGAATAAGATCATGGATGAGAACTCACTTACGCTTTTCGGTGAATTCATTCAGGGCGGATATTTCTATTCGGTGGTCGAACATTCAGCATTGCTTGGCGAACTTGAGTGGGCTGAAGAATTCATTGGAAAATACGGAAAGTATCTTAATGAGGATTACAGGGAATCCGGACTGAATTTAGCTAAAGCGAGAGTATTCTTTGAATTAGGTGATTTTGACTCTTCATTAATGCATCTGATCAGAGTTGATAATCTTGATCACTATTTTTATCTGTCGCATAAAGTTCTTTTGCTGCAGAATTATTATGAGAAAAAAGACTTTGAATCCATTGACAGGATACTTGAAACAACTTCCAAATATCTTAACAGAAGAATTGATATTTCAGATGAATTAAAGAACAACTTTCTGAAATTCTTTCTCTTTTTCCGGAAACTGAAAACCACTGCAAATGGAAAAGAGTATCTTTCTAAGAATTTACTGGATGAACTCTCAAAAGAAAAGTTTTTCATTTACAGGAAATGGCTTCAGGAAAAAACAAAGGAATTAAATCATAAGTAGTGGACGCATATATGCGTCCTCATTCATAGTCATCTTCTCCGTTAAGTAGTGGTCGCATATATGCGACCACTACTACAAATTATACTCGTTCCCAAACAGTCCGCTGCGGCGGATTGGGAACGAGTGTGAAAATTATCCGAAAGTAGTGGACGCGTATATGCGTCCTCATTCATAGTCATCTTTTCCGTTAAGTAGTGGTCGCATTTATGCGGCCACTACTACAAATTATACTCGTTCCCAGACAGTCCTCCGCGGCGGATTGGGAACGAGTGTGAAAATTATCCGAAAGCAGTGGACGCATATATGCGTCCTCATTCATAGTCATCTTCTCCGTTAAGTAGTAGTCGCATACATGCGACCACTACATCCATACTGCTTTGAAATCAGAGATAAATGATAATACCACATTATTATTCATTTAATACATTGATCCAAATGATTATATTTACAGATCAAAAATAACAAATCAAATATCAATTCTTTAAAGTCCGGTGCAATGTTCTTCGCTGCACATCCTGATGATGCCGAACTTAATTGCGGCGGGACAATTCTCAGTCTTGTAAATTCAGGCAGATCTGTCGGAATAGTTGATCTTACGCTCGGCGAACTAAGTACAAGAGGAAATCTTAAATTAAGGAAAAAAGAAACTGATAAGGCTACTGCCTTGCTCGGAATTAAATTCAGGGAAAATCTGAAAATAGCTGATGGTAATATTGAAATTAATCTTATCAATAAGAAAAAGATCATAAGCGTTATCAGAAAATACAGACCTGAAATTGTCTTTGCGCCTTATCCTCTTGACAGACATCCTGATCATATCAATGCATCAAATCTGATAAGAGAGAGTTTTTTCTATGCGGGTTTAGCGAAAATAAAAACAGGGAATCTTGATCCTTACAGACCTTCAAAGATCTATTATTACAGAAATGCAGTTGATATGCCTGTGAGTTTTATATTTGATATAAGCAAAACATTTAAGAAAAAACTGGAAGTAATGCAGTGTTATGATTCGCAGTTTTATAATGCAGAAAGTAAAGAACCTCAGACATTTATCAGCTCGAAATTATTCGAGCAGGAGGTCGAGGCAAGAGCAAGACATTTTGGTTTTAAAATAGGTGTCGAATACGGCGAACCGTTTTACAGTGATAGTGATCTGAAAGTTGAAAGCGATACTTTGTTTACCTTATAATTTAACTTTCAACTTTTAACTTTCAATCCGCCGCGACGGATCAACTTTTAACTTTTAACTTTTAACTTTTAACTTTTAACTTTCAACTTTCAACTTTTAACATTGAATTAAAAATTATTTATTAGAATTTTACATTTAATCAAACAAACTATTAATTAAAAACAAACAACTAAGGAGTAAAGAAAATGAATCAGGGACAAATGCAGGGAATGCTTAAGCAGGTTAAGAAAATGCAGGAAAAGATGGACAAGATACAGGCAGAGCTTGAGAATAAATTCGTAACCGAAGAATCAGGCGGAGGAATGGTAAAAGTAACAGTTAACGGAAAGAATGTTCTAACAAAGATCGAGATCGAGAAAGAGATAATTAATCCTGAAGATCCTCAGATGCTGGAAGATCTTTTACTCGCAGCTATAAACAAAGGTCTGGAGAGTTCACAGAAAATGGCAAATGACGAAATGGCAAGCGCTACTGACGGTATGATGCCTAATATTCCCGGTCTGAAACTCCCTAACTTTTAAGTGGGATCATTTAAATAATAATGAATAATAATACGGATGTACTGGAAAATTTAATTGAAGAATTTTCCAAATTGCCGCAGATCGGAAGAAAAACTGCGCAGAGACTTGCTATGCATATTACGCGCAGACCGAAAGAAGATGTTGAAAAATTTTCCAGAGCGCTTCTTGAGATCAAGGATAAACTCAGATTCTGCAATGTATGCTGTAATATTACAGAGTATGAAATTTGCAGGATCTGTGATTCTCCGAAGAGAAGCAATAATGTTATCTGTATAGTGGAAGAACCTCAGGATGTACTTGCAATAGAAAAGACAAATGAATTCAAAGGTAAGTATCATGTTCTTCACGGAATAATCTCTCCGCTTGATGGTATTGGTCCGAATGACATTAAGATCAGCGAACTCCTCCGGAGGCTCGGAGGTGAAAGCGGAAGTGAAGTTGAAGAACTGATCCTTGCACTTAATCCGACTGTAGAGGGTGAAACTACCATACTTTATCTTTCCAGACTTATCAAACCACTTGATATTAAAATTACAAGAATTGCAAGAGGGATCCCGATTGGCTCGGATCTGGAATTTGCTGATGAAGTTACATTGGCAAAAGCGCTGGAAGGCAGAGTTGTAGTTTGAAAAGTATTGAGTATTGAGTATTGTGTATTGAGTATTGTGTAAAATGAAATGTTTAAAAAAATCAAAAATCAAAAATCAAAGATCAAAAATCCCAAATCCCAAATCCTAAATCCTAAATCCCAAATCGCCAAAATGTGGTACAAAAAATGGTTTTCAAATAAATTTTATCTTGAGCTATATCAGCACAGGGATGAAGAAGATGCAAGATGGATGATAAATCTATTGCAAAGAAGTATTTCGGTCAATACAAAATCGAAAGTACTTGATATTGCCTGCGGTTCGGGAAGACACTCGCTCGAGCTGGCAAGAAGGGGATTTGATGTTACAGGATTTGACTTATCCGAATTTCTGATAAAAGAAGCAAAGAAAGGTTTGAAAGAATCAGTCGAGAAGGATCTCAAAGTAAAATTTCTTATTAAAGACATGAGATATTTTAATTTTAAAGGTTCATTTGATATAGCTGTTAACATATTTACAAGTTTCGGATATTTCGATAATGATGAAGAAAATTTCCGGGTAATAAAAAATGTATCGGACTCGCTGAAAAGAGGCGGATATTTTGTTTTTGATTTTATTAACAAAAATTATCTGGAGAAAAACATAGTTCCTTATTCCGTCAGCAGGAAAGGGAAATTCACAATTAAGCAGAAAAGAAGAATTGAAAATGATTTTGTCATCAAAGAGATCTCTATAAAAAAAGGAAAAGAACTTCTCGAATTTAATGAAGTATTAAGGTTGTATTCCCTTAATGAATTTAAAAAAGTATTTGAGCGTTACAAACTCCGTATCCAAAATCTCTATGGTGATTATTCAGGTAATAAATTCAATTTAAATAAATCTCAACGCTTAATTATAATTGCACAAAAACATTAAACAGGCATTATTTGTAATTCTTCTGTTTTTACATGGCTGCGGACTTTTTGATTCCCGTGAAGTCGAGCCGCCTACAGAGTCACGTTCTACATTCATACAGCCTACTTCCCCTGATCTTGTATTAACTAATCTTATATTCTCAATATCCGAAAAGAATCTTGACAATTACATGAGATGTTTTGTAGATTCAAATTTTTCAAATAAGAGATTCAGATATTTCCCTGATGCAGTGTCTCAGGCATCTTACCCCGTTTTTCAGTCATGGAATCTCAGCAGTGAAAGAGTTTATTACAGTAATCTTATATCCGCTACCGATCCAAATGCGGCGTCTAATTTGTTTGCTGATAATTACACTATAAACACTGCCATCGACTCCGCTATAATGGATATGGATTATATTTTTGTTTTCGGACATAACAGACAAAATGTAGCTGTGGAAGCAAAAGGTAAACTTCGTTTTGTAATGTCTACTGATACAAGAGGGCTCTGGTCAATTTATGACTGGTATGACTTTACGGATAAAAACAGTGATACTACATGGAGTGTTGTAAAAGCGAATTTTATAAATTAAGTTGAAAGTTAAAAGTTAAAAGTTGAAAGTTGAAAGTTGAAAGTTGAAAGTAAAATATTGAAGAGTAAATCAGTGATGATCCTTTATGGTGTTTTCACTTTCCTTGTTTTATTTTCATCCTGTGATAATATATTTGCTCCCGGAGTTGATAACAGTTCTGAAGCCTCAATTCTTACCGACCAGAAAACCGTTGAAGGACTTTTTCAGAATTTCAAATATGCCTATACTTTTAAAGATACAGCCGTTTACGGTAACTTACTGAATGAGGATTTTATATTTATTTATCGTGATTATGAATCGGGATTTGATGTGTCATGGGACAGACCGACTGAAATGAGAACTACAAACGGATTATTTCAGAGTGCCCAGAAGCTTGAAATAGTATGGAATAATATTGTTTTTCAGGGTGGAGATTCGCTCATTCAGAATGTCAAAAGAAGTTTTAATCTTACAATAACTTTTAATCCGAGTGACATCACCCGGATCAATGGCTTTGTTGATATGAATATTATTAGAAGCTCCACCGAAAACGTCTGGAAGATCCAGCGCTGGCGTGATGAAAGTTTTTAACTTTTAATTCAAAAGAAATTTTGTCTTCAGTTCACTGAGATAATATTTCTGATACTCTTCTCCGTTATCTATTAAATAATTTATAACCAGATCCAGTGCATCTCCCTGAATTGCATTCCCGAAATTCTTTTTAAATTCAGATTTCATATTCTCGCTGTTTGTTAGCATGATCAGACCCGGATCATCAAGTTCGTCGTGAATATTATTCGGATTGGAATAATTGTAAATGTCTTTGTATAAAATAATATACTCACCCGTTTCATCATTACCCATTTCAAAAGTATTGTAAGTTATCCTAACGGGAAATTTATCAATTTCCTCAAGATTGTAAACAAGTGTCTTTTTACTTCCAAGCCAGGCTGACAGATCTTTTGATTTAATAACTCTTTTTATCAAAAACTCTTTCATGTGTGCAATATTATCATTGTCGTTTCTTACACATCCATGAGAAAGATTTCTCATTTTATTGCTCAGAAGCTTATTCTGATTTGTTCCGTGAAAATACCGCAGCGAATTTTCATCATAATGAACTACAAATAATCCAAGTGGATTTCCGGGTCCCGGGTTTGTAGGGGGAAGACTTGCTTTCTTCGGATCAGGATCTTTGTAGAACGGATAGTTTCGGACTTTGTAAGCTTCGAAATTTCCCGTATATGTTTTTGTACTTATCTTTCCGACAACATTCGGCCAGGTATCGATATAGATCTGCTGACCATTGTACAACTGATATATCTTTGATTCAAAACTCGGAATGTTCAATGACCATAGGATCTTTGCTGTATCGACAGTGAAATTTTTCGGTACATCAAATGTCACTTTATATTTTACTTCATTTGTTACCTCTGAAAGTGAATCTATAAAGAACGGCTTGATCTCGGTTATAACTTTGCTTGAAATGATCCTGTTCAGATCTGAATCTGAAATGATCGGGAAGATATCTCTTATCTGCTCTTCTATAATCTGATCACTGGATTCTGTCTCGGTAACTTCAAAAAAATATTTTTCAGATCCTATTGCAGGGTTGTCATTTTCCTGACCTGAATAAACACTTTGTATTAATAAAAACTGAAGTAAAAGAATGAAAATAAATCTGAAAGCCGGGTGTTTGTAA
Organism: Ignavibacteriota bacterium; assembly: GCA_020437545.1. Taxonomy (GTDB): domain Bacteria; phylum Bacteroidota; class Ignavibacteria; order Tepidaquicellales; family Tepidaquicellaceae; genus JAGPCH01. Next base: position 693 of record JAGQWH010000108.1, on the reverse strand, counting down.
AAATTCATTTATATATTAAATTAAAAAGTTTTATTGATTTAATGAAAAAATTGAATAATTCAGAATTGATGCGAACGTTACCCATAACAAGTAAGGAACCATAAGCATTCCGGCTGTCCTTGAGATCTTAAAAAATTTCAGCATTGTGATCAGTATCAGTATCCATAAAATAATTATAACTATCAAACCTCCCGCTGTGGATCTCATTCCGAAAAATACTATAGACCAGGATGCATTAAAGACAAGCTGAATCATGAATAATGTAAACGCAGATTTAACTTCTTTGTTCTTAATGTCTTCTTTCCATATCAGGAATAGTGCTATACCCATCAACAAATATAGAAATATCCATACAGGACCAAACAACCATGAAGGCGGATTGAAAGAAGGCTTTGCTAATGTTTGATACCAGGTTGGTATCGCTTCCATAGTGAAAAATGAACCGATAACTCCTGCAAGCTGGCAGATTACGATGCTGATTATTAGTTTGGTGATGTTTGACATTTGGTATTTGGTATTTGGTATTAGGTATTGGGTATTGAGTATTGAGTATTGAGTATTGAGTATTGAGTATTGAGAAATTATTCTCATAACTCATAGCTCATAACTCATAGTTCATAACTCATAATTCATAATTCATAACTCATAACTCATAACTCAAAATTCATAACTCATAACTCATAACTCATAACT
>JAGQWH010000107.1 GCA_020437545.1 Ignavibacteriota bacterium | reverse complement strand
TTTTTACTTTTTCTTTCTCCAATGTATTTTTATCTGTTCATAGAGCATTATCATTTTACGTCCGATATTGTGAATTTTTTAAAATCAATTATCTTAATATGGCAAGGTTTAAAAAATAAACAATACCATATTAAGAAATAACCAGACTTTTCTAAAAAATTTGCTGTGTGAGATTAAATATATTTATTTCAGCAAAATAAATTTCTTTGTGACGGTATATTCACCGGCTGTCATGGTATAAAAATATATTCCCGAAGTTAATCCTGAGGATGCCGTAAAATCAACTGTATAATTTCCGGCATTCCTGAAATCATTTACAAGTGTGGAAATTTCTTTTCCTGTAGGGTCATAAATTTTCAATACAACTTTTGATTGAACAGGAATTGAAAAATCAATTTTAGTAGCCGGGTTAAATGGGTTTGGATAATTTTGACCGAGTTTGAATTCGCCCGGAATTTCTGTATTTGATAAATTTATTCCGATCGAACTTCCGTATCTCAGAAATACTCCGCCCGCGCCGCCGGCAAATCCAAGTGCCGGAGTCAGGAACTGAATTTGCCTGATCGAAGATGATGCCTGTGACGGAACTATCTCCTCTACCCAGGTAGACCCATAGTCAGAAGTCTTAAAACATAAATTTCTGTTTGTATAAAGCATTAAGAAAATTAAATTAGAACCGTCTTTTAATCCGCACATATTAAACGGAATGAAATTAGATGCTCCCGGAGGATTAGGAACGTTTACCCATGTATTTCCGCCGTCAGTTGTTTTCCTTACAGTGTTGCCGGATCCATTGGATGCAGTCATACCGTTATTTTCATCTGTAAAAGCAATGGCTGAGAAATACAGACCTGAGCTGTTACCCGTTCCGGTCAAAACAGTGTTTGTCCATCCGCCGCCTGCATAACCGTTTGTAGTTTTGAAAGATCTGTTGGAAGTCGAACCCGAAGTAAAGTTGCCCGTCGATATCCATACCTTACCGGTATCAGTCCAGTCCCATGCATTTAACAATCCTGCTTCATTTGTATTAGCAATCGGAGCATTAGGTGATAGCAGCCATTCAGTTCCGCCATTGGTTGTATATCTCCATTGATGAGGTTGTCCGGCAGCTGTCGGATCCGCGTAATACATGCCATAACTTTCATTGAACATTTTGATGCCGTCAAAAAAACTACCGGTTAGGGAAAACTGTAAAGTCCAGCTTGATCCGCCGTCGGAAGTTTTATAAATGCTTCCGGTTTCCGTTCCGACCCAGCAAAGTGAAGTATCGAGTGCGCAGATGCTTGTAATGTCAACTGATGGAAGTCCGCTATTTCTTGCGACCCAGTTTGCGCCGCCATTAACTGTTCTGAACACCCGGCCGCCTGTACTGCATACCCAGATTAAATTTTGATTTATTACAGAAAGATTATATATCTCTCCGGAACCGGGAATAGTGCTGACATATGACCATTGACCAAAAGAAAAAGATGAGTTTAATAGAAATAGGAGCAGTAATAATTTTTTCATATAATGCTTTTATTTATAATTTAAAAATTAGCAATGAATTAGGGAAACTTAATTTTCAAATTCAGCAAAAGCAAGATGGATTTTGATAACCGGAGTTATATAAATGAATAATAAAATTATTTCATATCATACCATTATCAATGACTTTTAACACTTCTGATTTTATATTCATAATCAAACAACTACAACTTCATCATTGTAAGTCTGCTCTTTCAATCCTTTCTGCATCAATTCTGATATTTTCTATTTGTCTGCTATTAAAAGAATGTTATTATTGCATTTTGTAAAATTTAAAATTACGTCATTTTCAAAACCAATTAACCAATTAACCAATTAACCAATTAACCAATTACCAACCCCTACCTGACCTGATCAAGTATCCACTCAGTGATAATATCCATCGCCTGAGGTGAAAATGTCTCGTCTATCTTTCCGTATTCTTCCGGCAGTCCAGTTGTACAATTCTGAAAAAGATGATTGAGTCCCGGAAGTTCTTTTGCTGTTAAATTTTTATTTCCGGCTTTGTCGAGTGCCTTTTTTATAGCTTCAAGGTTTACTTTCGGAGGAACCTGCAGATCCTTTTCACCAATGATAGCAAGTACCGGGACAGTTACTTTTTCAAGATCAGTTGCGGGATCATATTCAAGAAAGAATTTAAACCATGGTGAAGAATATACGCTTATCATCTGAGCGATCATTTTATCATCAACTTTACCGGTGGAATTCATAATTTCAGGATGTTCGGCATACTGTTGCTCAACAAAAGCTGTTACCTCTGATTTTATTTTATCGTCACTGTCATTTTTTTTAATTATATCAAAAACACCTTTATACATGTTAATGGTAATTGCTACTTCTTCGTTACTCACGCCGGAAGCTTTTTCTATTAATTCAGTTTGAAGCAGGACGATGTCTTTGCCCGGAATTCCCGGTCCGGCAAGCATTACAATAAAACTGATGTCATCATTTCTCGCAGCTATCATCGGCGCAATGTAACCACCTTCACTGTGACCTGCCAGCCCGATCTTATTTTTATCAATTTCTTTCCGTGACTTTAAATATTCAACAGCAGCTTCTGCATCCAGCGCGAAATCGAGCGAAGTTGCGCTTTTAAAATCTCCTTTTGAATCAGCGACCCCTCTGTCATCATATCTGAAAACCCCGATCCCGTTTCGGGTAAGGTGATCAGACAGAACAAGAAACGGTCTGTGATTCATTATTTCTTCATTTCTGTTTTGAGGTCCGCTTCCTGAGATCAGAACTACAACAGGGAAAGTACCGTTTTTATTTGGAATGGTAAGCGTACCTGCTAATTCAATCCCGGCTTTGTCGTTCATGAATTTTACATCTTCTGAATAATAAGGATAAGGTTTTACAGGATCCTGCGATTTTGTGACAGTTTCCTTTTCAACGCTTTCTCTGCTCAGGTCAAGGGGAAGCGAGCCTCCGCCCTGTGTTAAAGTTCCTGTGATTTCTTTACCATCGGCATCAAGTACGCCTGTATATTCAAGTTGTAATTTAGTAACTGTAAATTTCAGTGTATTGTTTTCGAAGGTAGTAGAAGTTGCAGGAATATCCTTGGCGCCCTGATCCGGGCTGTCGAGAGTGGATGTGTATCCGTCAACTGTTTTACTAATGTTGATAATGAGTCTGAGCTGTGTTCCCTGAACATTCAGTACCCCGTTCCACTGACCGGTAATATCCTGTGCCTGAATGCTGATTGATGTTAAAAAAAGTAATACGGCTAATGTTAATTTTTTCATTTTGTAAATTAAATCTGTTTGCTTAATTGATGCTGTAAAGTTAGTAAAAATTTAATTGGATTGCTACTAATACACAATCCCTTCGGGATTGAGCAAATTCATTCAGATTATTATGAATCTGTTTCTCAAATCCAAAATCCAATATCTCAATTCCCAAATCAAACAATACCTTGTAATTTTGATTCATAAAGAGTATTTTACGGTCTGATTTTAATGAAGATATTAGTGGTGGGTTGTGAGACCCACTTTTTTTTTATGGAAAAAGAAATAGAGCTGCAGAATCTTATAAATGAATATTTCACCTCCTCCGATTATAAAATAATTGAAAATGTAATAAGAGGTGAAAAGGGCACAAGGGTACTTGAAATATTTATTGATAACGAAAAAGGGATAAACATTGATGAGATCACGAAGATAAATAAAGATCTGAGTAGTCTTATAGATGAGAAGATCGATATGTTTAATATTTCAAACCTTGTAGTATCTTCACCCGGTGCTGAGCGTCCTCTGAAATTTTACTGGCAGCTTAAGAAGCACGCAGGCAGGGTTCTGGAGATTGAAATGAATGACGGAGAGAAAATAGAAGGCAAACTCGAAGAGTTTCCTGAATCATCAGATGTAAAAGAAGGTGAAGAAAAGATAACAGTAGAGATAACGGTAAAAGAAAAAGGTAAAAAGAATACGGTTTATCCGCGAGAGATAAAATTCAAAGACATAAAAGAAGTAAAGGTAAAATTAAGATTTACCAAATAATTAAACAAATAAAATTCAACAAATAAAATGAAATCAGAAATAGTAGATGCTTTCTCGATGATGGCAAAGGAAAAGAATATCGACAGGGATATTCTTTCGAGCGTCATAAAGGATTCCTTTAAAAAAATGATGGAGAAGAAATACGGACTGGAAGCCAACTTTGAGATCGTAGTGAACATGGAAAAAGGTGATATAGAAATTTTTCTGTACAAGACTGTAGTTAATGAAGTTGTAGATGACAATATTGAAATAGATATAGAGCTTGCTAAAGAAAAATCAGGTGAAGAATTTGAGATCGGGGATGAATTTGTAGAGGAGATCCCGACTGAAGAGTTTGGAAGAAGAATGGTGATCAATCTTAAGCAGAATCTTAATCAGAAAATAAGAGAGATCGAGAAAGAGATAACATATAATACTTATAAGGATCTTGTCGGGGAAATACTGGTCGGAGAGATCTACCAGATAAAGCCTACATCAATACTTATCATTCATAACGGTAACGAAGTTATTTTTCCCAAAGGGGAACAGATACCTAAAGAAAGATATAAGAAAGGCGATACTACAAGGGCTATTGTGAAGAGTATTGAAAAGAGACAGTCAGGACCGCCGCTTATTATTGTATCGAGAGCAGATGAACAGTTTTTATATAAATTATTTGAACTCGAGATCCCCGAGATATATGACGGGATAATTGATATCAGAGGAATTGCAAGAGAGCCCGGCGAAAGAGCTAAGATAGCTGTTACTTCCAATGATGACAGAATCGATGCAGTCGGAGCATGTGTTGGGATGAAAGGTATCAGGATACATTCTATCGTGAGAGAGCTAAGTAACGAAAATATTGACGTGATAAATTATACCGAAGATCCGGCGCTGTATATTTCCAGAGCTTTGTCTCCCGCAAAACTGAATGACATTTATCTGGACAGTGAAAATAAAATTGCGAAAATATATGCGGATGAGGATCAGATCAGTCTTATCATAGGTAAAAGCGGACAGAATATTAAGCTTGCTTCAAAACTTACAGGATATCAGATCGATGTAGTGAGGGCTACCGACGAAGATAAAGACGATGATGAGGATGAAGAAGATATGGAGGAAATGGAAGAGATGGAAGATACTGATGAAGCAGATGAAAGTGATGCCGATGTAGAATATGAAGAGAAATCTGAAGACGAAGCCGCAGATGACAGCAATGAAGAATCTGAAGAAGATACAGAAGATGAGGAAGCAGAGCTTGAAACTGAAGAAAAATCAGAAGCCGGTAATATAAAAGATGATACGGATGAAAAAGCAGAAGCGGTGGATGGAAATGTAAAATAGTGATCATATACAAAAACAATAAATATTAAAAATTAAAATATTAGTAATTTAAATTATAGAATGTCTGAAACCCCTGTAAAAGCAAAGAAACAAAAAGTAATTGGTATAGTAAGAGACATCAATATCTCAAAGGATGATCTGTTGGATTATCTCAAAACAATTGGTGTGGAAGCGACTATTAATACCACTCTGGAATCAGACATAGTAGAAAAAGTTTTCGGGCATTTTAAGAAAGATGTTGAAAAAGAAGATAAAAGATTATCAAAGTCCGTTGAGTTTATTAAAAAATATGATGTAGTAATCTCAGATGCACAGGAAAAGATCCAGCAGGAAGAAGATAAGCTGAAGCAGGCTGAAGAAGAAAAACGGATGAAGAAGCTCATCGAAGAGGAAAATCAGAAAAAGGAACTGGAAAAGAGACTTCAGGAAGAGAAAGCTTATAAAGAAAGAGCCAGGATCATCAAGGATGAAAAGGAAAAAGAGAAAGAAAAAAAGGCGGCTTTAAGATCATCCAAAACCAAAACGCCTCCGAAAGATTCTCAGAAGGTCACAGACAAAAAGGAAAAGCCTTCAGCACCACCCAAGCCTGTTGTAAAAGACGAACCTGTAAAAAGCACATCAGCTCCTGAAAAAAAGACTGACCACCGTGAAAGAAAACCTTTTGATCCGTCTAGACAGAAGCCGTTTGACAAGAATAAGAAAAAAGGAAATTATGAAAAGGTATCTATCAAAGATCTGAAAGATGATAAAAGAAAACCAAAGGCACCGGTAGAAGCACCCAAACCGGCAGGCAGTGGAGATGGAAATAAAACATTTACAAGGGCAAAACTTCCTGACAGAAGCTCGGGAGATAAGAGATTCAGAGACAGGAAGGATAAAGAAAAGAAGAAACCGGAAACCGAACAGGAAAGAAGACGCAGAGTAAAACTTGAGAAAACTCACAGGGCAAAAGGCGCTACTCAAAAAGAGATTGATGAAGCAATTCGTGAAACATATGCAAAGATGGATACTGATACTTCTTCTGCCAGAAGTCTTGCAAGAAAAAGAAAGAAAAAAGAAAGGATAGAAGAAGAGAAAAAGATCATGGAAGCACAGGAAGCTTCCAAGCATATTCTTAAAGTAAATGAGTTTTTATCTACTTCGGAGCTTGCAGGTCTGATGGGTGTTGATGCCAACGAGATCATAAAGAATTGTTTTAAACTTGGAATAATGGTCTCTATTAATCAGAGACTTGATAAAGATATAATTGAACTTATCTGCGGAGACTTTGGATTTGAAGTTGAATTTCAGAAAGAATACGAAGAGGACATACTCGAAGAGCTACCAGATATAGAAGAGAATCTGAGAGAAAGAGCTCCGGTTGTTACGGTTATGGGACACGTTGATCATGGTAAGACATCGCTTCTGGATTACCTCAGAAAAGCCAATGTAGTAGCAGGTGAAGCCGGCGGAATCACACAGCATATCGGTGCTTATAAAGTTACGCTTGACAACGGAAAAGAAATTACTTTCCTTGATACTCCGGGACACGAAGCCTTTACTGCTATGAGAGCAAGAGGCGGACAGGCCGCGGATATTGTTGTGCTGGTAGTTGCAGCCGATGACAGCGTAATGCCTCAGACCATTGAAGCTATTTCACACGCAAGAGCAGCAAATGTGCCGATCATCATTGCAATAAATAAAGTTGATAAACCCGATGCAAATCCTGAAAGAATAAAACAGCAGCTTTCGGAAAAAGACATACTAGTTGAAGACTGGGGCGGTAAATATCAGTCGGTTGAAATTTCAGCAAAGCACGGAAAAAATATTGATTCATTACTTGAGAAGATCCTGATTGAATCCGAATTACTTGAACTTAAAGCTGATCCGAATAAAGAAGCAAGAGGTGTAGTGCTGGAAGCAAAACTTGATAAAGGTAAAGGTCCGATTGCAACCGTACTTGTTCAGAAAGGTACTCTTAAAATAGGAGATACTTTTGTATCCGGAATATACAGCGGAAAGGTCAAAGCAATGTTTGACGAAAGAGATCATAAACTTGATGAATCGCAGCCATCTACTCCGGCAGTTGTACTCGGATTTGACGGTGTGCCTCAGGCTGGTGATACATTCATTGTACTTGACTCTGAGAGAGACTCAAAAGCCATTTCTTTAAAGAGACAGCAGCTTAAGAGAGAGCAGGATTACAGATCGGTTAAGTTTGTTACTCTTGATGATATATCCAAACAGATTCAGGAAGGTAAACAGGTTGAGCTGAAGATAATATTGAAAGCAGATACTGACGGTTCGGCTGAAGCACTTAAAGATTCTTTACACAAACTTACAACTTCCGAAACAAAAGTTCTTGTTATTCACAAAGCAGTCGGTTCGATCAGTGAATCGGATATTCTGCTTGCCGAAGCATCAGGTGCTATTGTAATCGGATTTAATGTAAGACCGAATCTCAATGCAAGAAAACTTGCAGAGAAAAACAAAATTGATGTAAGATTATATAATATTATTTATAACCTGATAGATGAAGTTAAGAATGCTCTTGAGGGAATGCTTGCACCGGATATCTCTGAAGAGGTAACATCTACTATCGAGGTCAGACAGGTATTCAAAGTTCCGAAGATCGGAAATATAGCGGGGTGTTATGTACTAGATGGTAAGGTTACAAGAAACAGCAAGGTGAGATTACTCAGAGACGGATTTGTAATTTTTGACGGAGGAATTTCTTCCCTGAAGAGAATTAAAGACGATGTTAAAGAGGTAGAAGCGGGATACGAATGTGGAATCAGTCTTGAGAATTTTAATGATGTAAAAGTCGGTGATATAATTGAAGGTTACAAGATCGTTGAAACAAAGAGAAAACTGGAATTGAATAAGTAGTTGAAAGTTAAAAGTTGAAAGTTAAAAGTTGAAAGTTGAAAGATAAAAGTTGAAAGTTAAAATCCGCGGCGGCGGAGAAAGTTGAAAGTTAAAAAAAGATAAGTCAGAATGTCTGTAAGAATGGAAAAGGTCGGTGAAGAGATCAAGAACAAGCTGAATACAGCTATGTCCAAGGATCTCTCAGAAATAGGCGGACTTGGGTTGGTTACGATTACAAAAGTTCTGATGACGCCTGATCTTAAGATTGCCAGGATCTACCTCAGTTTTCTCGGAAATAAAGAACCGATCGACACCTGTCTAGAAAAGATCAACAATAAAAAAAAGCATATCAGATATCTTTTGGCAAAACAGATAGTGTTAAGGTATATGCCTGATCTGAATTTTTATCATGACGATACACTGGAATACGCCGATAAGATGACAAAATTATTAAATGAAGTCAAGGAGCAGGACGAATCGATTCATAAAGAAAAACCTTCTGCTTCTGAATCAGAAGAATAAGGTAAAAAAACAATTATTAGCTACCTGAAACATCCTTTACTTAATACCTAATACCTAATACCAAAAACCATTTGCCTGATATAACCCAAAAATCAGAAAACAACCCCGGCAAAATCTTCCTCATAGACAAACCCCTTAATTTCACAAGCGCTGACATTGTAAGAATATTCAAACGCGAACTTAATTTAAAAAAAGTTGGACATTCCGGAACGCTTGATCCAAAAGCAACGGGCTTGCTTATTTTATGTTCAGATAAAATGACCAAGAAGATCAATGAATTTATTGATTATGATAAAGAATACGAAGGTATTATAAGGATCGGTGCAAAGACAAAGAGTTTTGATACTGAGACTGAAGAAGAGGATATAATTGAAAAGTTTGATGTAAGTGATGAAGAGATAGAGAAAGTAAGGGAGAGCTTTATGGGAGAGACCGAACAAATGCCGCCTATGTTTTCAGCATTGAAGCATAAAGGCAAACCGCTTTATAAACTTGCAAGAAAAGGTAAAGAGATAGAACGTCAGCCCAGAAAGATAAACATTACAGAGTTTGATATAAAAAAGATCAGCGATACAGAGCTTTCTTTCAGGATCTCAAGCAGTAAGGGAACATACATACGCACCATAGCAAGTGACTTCGGACAGAAGCTCGGTGTTGGCGGATATCTTAAAGAACTGAGAAGAACAAGAATCGGTGATTTCAGATTAGGTGAGTTTGAACTTACGGCGAGAGAGATAAGATATACCGTTTTTGATTCAGGATCTTAGATCATCGAAGTCTTACCGATAATTACCTGTTTTAGAAATCCACACCTCACAATTCTTTGATTGAATGTTTAAATCAGTTAGTTTATTTTTGTTAAAACAACCTAAATTTATAAAACAAAATAAAAATGAGCGGAAACGGATCTGCTAACACAGATAATATTATTACTATTTTAGATTTTGATAAACTCTGGGATTATAACGATCCCGAAAAAACCGAAAAAAAATTCAGAGAAATCCTTCCGGATTTAAAAGATCATAAAGATTTTGAATATCGATCAGCTTATCTTCAGTTACTGACTCAGATCGCACGAACTCTCGGACTTCAGATGAAATTTGATGAAGCTCACAAACTTCTTGACGAAATTGATCCGTTGATAGATGATGAATTTTATGTGGCAAAGATCAGATACCTTCTCGAAAGAGGAAGGACCTTTCGTTCTTCCAAGCAGGTAGAAAGATCAAGAGACTTATTTATAAAGGCATACGAACTTGCAGTAAAACACAACGAAGATAATCTTGCTGTTGACGCCGCGCATATGATGGGTATAATCGAACCCTTTGAAGAAGCTCAGAGGTGGAACGAACTTGCAATGGACATCGCCGAAAAATCAGATGATAAGAAAGCAAAAAAATGGCTCGGACCTCTTTATAACAATACTGCATGGAATTATCATGATAACAATGATTTCGATGAAGCTTTAAAACTTTTTGAAAAGAATGTAGTATGGCATACCGAAAGAAATTCAAAACAGGAGCTGATAATTGCTAAATGGTCGGTTGCAAGAGCGCTGAGATCACTCGATAAAACAGACAAAGCTATAAAAATGCAGCTTGATCTGCTGGATGAGATAACGGAAAAAGGACTTGAACAGGATGGGTATATTTATGAAGAACTCGGAGAATTATATTTAATTAAAGAAAATACCGAGGAATCAAAAAAATATTTTGGTCTGGCTTATGATCTCCTTTCAAAAGATAAGTGGTTAGCCGAATATGAAAAAGACAGACTTGACCGAATAAGAGAGCTCGGCAAGAAATAACAGAAAATAATTTTCAGAAAATGATAAGCTGGGGACATACAGAGATATTTGTCAGAGATCCGGTAAAGTCAAAAGAATTTTATGAAAAGATACTTGGATTTGAACTTGTGGAGATACAAAATGATAAATTCATCTGGCTTAAACTCGGGACGAATATATTTCTTTTAAGACCCGGTGAAAATAAGCTAATAGCCGAAGAATATAAAAATACAAATACCGGATTTGTTTTATATACCGGAGATCTGGAGAAGACAAAACAGGAATTAATTTCAAGAGGACTTAAATTCTCAGGTACAGACGGTTCTGATAAATGCCCGACTTTTAAAGATCCTGACGGCAACTGGTTTCAGCTTGTAAATCCGGAGCAGCATTAATTTAAATAGTTTTAAAAAATCATAAACCAAATTATGAACAATTTAACTAACGAGGAAAAAGCAAAAATTGAGAAAGAGATTCAGGAAATTGACAAGCAGATAGAAAGCATCAGAAAAAAACGTATAGAACTTAATTCCAAGCTTGCAGAAATGAATGTTAAGGATTATACTTTGAAAGACAGAAATGGGAAAGAGGTTAAGCTTTCGGAAATGTTTGGAGACAACAAGAATCTTATCCTCATTCATAACATGGGAAAAGCCTGTTCTTACTGCACTATGTGGGCAGACGGATTCAAAGACACATATAAAGAGATAGCAAAGAAAGCACCGTTTGTGTTAGTATGTCCGGACACACCGGAAGTTCATAAGGAGTTTGCTGATTCAAGGGGCTGGGATTATCCTACATATTCAGCAGCCGGAACTGATTTTATTTTTGACATGGGATATGATTTTATAAAAGACGGAAAGCATAATTACTGGCCCGGAGTTTCGGTATTTGAAAAAGATGATGATGGTAAGATCAGAAGAGTCGCAAAGGATTATTTCGGTCCTGGAGATTTTTATTGTAACATATGGCATTTTCTTGATCTGCTGCCGAATGAAGATATTACAGTAAACTCATAAATCAATATATGTCAGACTGCTGTTCCCCAAGTAGTCCGCGAGCTATTATCCTTTCGTTTTAGCCGTGGGCGGGCAGTCTGACTGTTTTATTTTTACGGAAAGAATTAAAAAATAGAATTGGAAAATATTTTATCAAAACAGTTTCAGAAACAGCATGAGATGATGATCGAATGGGTAAACGGTACGATCGATCCTCTTTCAGATGATGAATTCAAAATGGAACTTTCGCCCGGTAAGAATCACGGTGTATGGTTACTCGGACATCTGGTGACAAGTGATGATGATTTTTCCGTGTTCATGGGGAAAGGCGAAGTTATGTTTCCTCAGTATTATGAAGTATTCGGACAGGGCAGTAAACTGCTGCCTCCGGAAAGCTATCCTCCGGTTTCCGAACTAAAAGAAGCCTGGAAAAAAGTATGTGATAAGAACCGGAAAATATATTCGGAACTTACGGATGATGAACTTCAGCAACAGCACGCTTTAGTTAAAGACTTTGATAAAGATTATTTTAAGACAAAAGAGCGGGTTATAATGGCATGGCATCTTCATCAGCTTTATCATGCCGGACAAATCGGAATACTTGTTGCAAGATCCGGTAAGAGTAAATATTGAATTTAATATATAAACGATAATTTAATCCTGCCTATATTTTGTCTAAATCAAATTTCGTTTCAAACTGGAAAAAGCTTTTCAGCAGCAGATCAAAGACCATCGAATTTTTTGCAACTGTTGTTTTGCTTGTAATAGTTGTCTCTTCTTTCAGTCAGTATCTGAAGTATAATGAGACAAGACCGGGAGCAATAATTGACGATCCCGTTCTTCAGCATTTCAATGCAATAGATCTGAACCTACTGCTTTTCATTACTATATATTCATCTTTGCTTCTCGGACTTGTTGCATTCAGCTTTGATCCGCAGCAGCTCATAACGGCATTTCAGACTTACACTCTTCTTGTTCTGTTCAGAATGCTTGCAATGTGGCTCATACCGCTTGATCCGCCTGTTGGTTGCATCGATCTGCAGGATCCGGTGGTGTTTATAATGGGAACAGGTAAAAAGATAGTAAAGGATCTGTTCTTTTCGGGGCATACATCCACGGCTTTCATGCTTTTTCAGGTTGCAAAAAATAAATATCTGAAAACATATTTTATACTTGCTACAATTACAGTAGGTGTTGCAGTGATACTTCAGAAAGCTCATTATACTATTGATGTCTATGCAGGACTGGTATATTCATTTACATCTTATCAGATAATAAAAATGCTGCACAATAAATTTTATAAAAAAGAAAATGTCTGAATCAAATAAATCATCTGACAGAATAAAATATTCATCAGGAACAAAATGGGAAGATATCGTCGGATACAGCCGTGCAATTAAGATCGGTGACAGAATTATTGTATCAGGGACCACGGCGGTTGTAGAAGGCAAGATCATCGGAGAAGGTGATCCGTATATGCAGACGAAAACCATTATTGATAATATTGAAAAAGCATTGATAAAAGCCGGATCTGATTTAAATGATGTCGTGAGGTTAAGAACTTTTGTTACGGATATTTCAAAATGGGAAGAAGTCGGAAAGGCGCTGGGTGAATCATTCAGAGAGATCAGACCGGCTCAGACGCTTGTTGAGATAAATGCTCTGGTCGATCCGAAGATGATGGTGGAGATAGAGGCGGAAGCTGTGCTTAGTTAAGAATTACGAATTACGAATTTTGAGAATAAACCTTATTAAGTTTATTCATTTAGTTTGAAATAGTATCTAGTTCAACTTTCAACTTTCAACTTTCAACTTTCAACTTTTAACTTTTAACTTTCAACTTTTAACTTTCAACTTTTAACTTTTAACTTTTAACTTTTAACTTTCAACTTTTAACTTTCAACTTTTAACTTTTAACTTTTAACTTTTA
>JAGQWH010000106.1 GCA_020437545.1 Ignavibacteriota bacterium | reverse complement strand
AAAAGAAAGAAGGTAAATCTGAGTATAGTTGAAATTTATTTTATAATTTTATAAAACGTTTTGAACAGAGTTGCTCATATTCAGTAAACTTTAATTTTTATTGTATTTAATTTTTATCCGAGAGTGCTTAAGTTAAAATCTATTTTTACATTTCTGAATTAATAATACATATGTCACAAACAACAATAAAGTGTCCGAATTGCGGTGAACAGATCGACGTGGATGAGGTTTTTAAACATCAGGCCGAAGAAAGTCTCAAAAAAGAATACACTGAAAAATTATCAAAAGAGCTGTCTGCCTTAAAATTAAAAAAAGAAGCTGCAGATGAAGAACTGCTGAAGATCAAAAAACTAAAAGAAGAGCAGGATGACATTATAAGGGCAAAACTCATTCAGGAAAGAAAAAAAATAGTTGAGGAATCTGAATTTAAAGCAAAAAAGGATCTCGAATTTGAAATACTGAAAATTAAACAGGACAGTGAATTAAAGACCAAAGAGAATCTTCAGCTTAAGAAAAAGGAAGTCGAAATATTAAATAAAGAAAGAGAGCTCCGGGAAAAAGAAGATCAGCTCAATATTGATCTGGAAAAAAAAATGCTTGACAAATCCAGAGAAATCGAAGCAAGAGCGATCAGACGTGAACAGGAAAAGAACGAACTTAAACAAAAAGAATATCAGAAACAGCTTGAAAACCAGACGAGGATCATTGCGGAATTTGATAAAAAGGAATTTGAGATGATGAGCCGGGAGCGTGAGCTGAAAGAAAAAGCAGAACAGGTAAGGATTGATATGGAAAAGAAAATGTCGGATAAGATCAAAGAAATTGAGGAAAAGACAAAAATTCAGGAAAAAGAAAAAAATGAGTTGCTAAGTATTGAATACGAAAAGAAAATTGCAGAGCAGAATAAACTGCTTGAAGAAAAAAATAAAAGAGAAGAAGAATTTTTACAGAAAGAAAAAGAACTTGTCGAACAAACAGGACAGCTCAGGATAGAAATGGAAAAACAGATGCGTGAAAAAGCTAAACTCATAGAAGAAGAAGCTTTAAAGGAATCCCGTTTAAAAGAAGAAGAATATGAAAAGAAACTTGAAGAACAAAAGAAGAATATTGATCTGCTTAAAAGAAAAGAGATTGAAATGCTCAATCAGCAAAGAGAAGCAAATGACAGAGAAGAGCAGCTGAAACTGGATCTTGAGAAACAACTCCTTAACCGTGAAAGAGAGATCCGTGAAAAAGCAGTAAAAATGGAACAGGAAAAAAATGAGATGAAAAACCGGGAGTATGAAAAAATGCTTGAGGATCAGAAAAGATTAATTGATGAATTAAAAAAGAAAGCTGAGCAGGGATCACAGCAGCTTCAGGGAGAAGTTCAGGAGCTGGCTTTGGAAGAATATCTGAGGAATAATTTTCCGTTTGACAATATATCCGAAATCAAAAAAGGACAGCGCGGTGCTGATGCGATCCAGATCGTCAGAAATAATCTGCAGCAGGAATGCGGTAAGATCATATATGAAAGAAAAAGAACCCAGACTTTCAGTGAAAAATGGATAGAGAAATTAAAGGAAGATCAGAAAAATCAACAGGCGGAAATTGCAGTCATTGTCACCGAAACCATGCCTCCCGATATGGATAAATTCGGAATGAAACAGGGGGTATGGATCTGCAACTTCAACGAGATAAAAAGTCTTGCTCTTGTTTTAAGAGAAATGCTTATTATGACACACTCTGTAAAATCCGTTCAGGAAAACAAGGGTGATAAAATGGAAATGCTATACAGCTATGTTACAAGTAATGAATTTGCAAGGCAGGTAGAAACAATAGTGGAAGGATTCCACGGCATGCTCAATGATCTCAACAAAGAAAAAACCGCAATGGAAAAGATCTGGAGCTCACGGGAGAAACAGATCAGGAAAGTTCTGCTCAGCACAGGCGCAATGCACGGTTCAATAAAAGGTATCGCCGGAAATGCGATCGGTAATATTAAAATGCTGGAACTTCCGGATCCGGATGATATATAGCATTTAAAAGTCAGGAGTTTGTGAAGCAAAGAAAATAAACCAAAAAGGGTTGGCTTTTAAACCAACCCTTTTTTATAAAATTTATTGTATCAGTTCAATTTCACCCGGTCTCCAGGTTTTATTAAACCATGGTTCAAGCGGACCATATAAACGCAAGATCATAAACCAGCCTTTATCCGGAATTGTCTGGATCCAGTTGTTCTCAAAACCTGCCGGTGCTTTTGGACCAAAGTAAACATCAACAGAACCGTCGGAATTAGTTTTAAAACCCTTGTTCTGACTACTTACACTTGGTTGTGTCTGATCAGTCTGTATCATCGAACGTGTCTGGATATCATAAACTATTACTGACCAGAAATCTTTGGCAGGAACATTTGCCGGTATATTCAACTTGTAATTTTTTCCACCCTCCAGTCGATTACCGTTTGCATCCAGACATGCCCATGGATATTGAGATCCCTTACCTACCATTTTCTCTTCCATAGCAGGAGTCACACCGGTTGCAATGTAATAAAAGAAGATAGCTCCATCAAAATTGCTAACACCGGGCGAAGATTCAAATTTGTAGCCGCCAAAGAAAGGCAACCGCCAATAACTGTCAGGATAATAATAAGCATCTTTATCGCGAATATTAAATGCAATGCTTCGCGCTGTTACTGCTCCAATGTTAGCTGCATCTTCAAGAATTTTCTTCATGCGCGGATCAGGATTGAACGGCTTGCCCTTTTCAATACCAATGGAAGCGAAAAATCCCATTGTAGTTGGATCAGAACCTTCAGCCGGTTCTTCCTGTATCACTTCATTCAGAAGTTCCCAGAATGAATAATCGCATGGCGCTATCAGATTTGAAGAAATGTCAGACATGTTGACAAACTTTACATCAGACGAACTTGCATCTTCCCCCAGTTGATACATTTTAAAATATTTTTTTACCAAATCAACTCCGGGTTTGGGTGATCCGTCAACTAAAAAAGAACGGAAGGCAAGCCAATTACCATATGTACTTGACTTTACAATGTGATAACCTGATGGAATTTCTCCTTCATAATCCGGAGGAAGCAAAAGGTATTTGCCGCCTTCTCCCTTGTCAGGTCCTGTGATTCCTACATCTTCTACCCATTTGTACCAAAAGTTATCTATAAGCCCCAAAACTTTTGGCGGAATTTCAATTACCAGCGGTCCTTTTTTTGTCTCTAACCATACAAAACTATAGACGGTATTATCATTTGCCGTTAGCTCTACTGTCTTTGGATTAACAAGATTCTCCCATATCAGATCAGTTGAATTTGCAGGTCCGTACTGAAGAAGTGATTTCCTCATTCCAGCCTGGTTGACGATCGGAATAGCCAGCAGATAAGCTTGTAAAGCACGCGAACGATCGAGGTTGTCATAAATTTTTTCTACTGTTTCTTCCTCAGGGAAACCGTAGTTAAGATTTAATGAACCAATAGAGGATTCAATCTTATCCGGAACTTCAACACCAGGCGCAATTTCGGTTGTCATTTTGTACTGTGCTGATAAAGGTAATTGTATAAATAAAAAACTTAATGCTATAATCAGAAAAACATTTTTTTTCATAATTTTTTTTGCTCCTTCTGTTTTTATAAAAATTTTTAAAATTAGTTTGGAAATCTATCTGTAACTCCCTTATATCCTTTGAACTTTTGCATATAATTTTTTAATCATTGTTGTTTTAAATTATTTTTAAAAAACTTTATACAAAATAAATTTTGATTATTTGATTCTTAAACTGTTTAATTTATTAAAATACTTAGCTTTTACTTTATGATTTAGGTCACAAGATTAAATGATATTCCTCATGTTTTTTAGGAAGGATAATATTTTACTTTGCTATTTCTGGTTATATTATTATCTATTTTCTTAACCTTTAATACTTTGGATTGTAATTTTTAAGTAATTAAATAAATCTATAATAGAAAAAAAGTTTAAATGCATAAATAAGCAAATAAAATAAAATCGGTCAGGAAAAGTTATATATGATTAAATATAATTTACACAGAAGTTGCAGATTTAACATTAAATATTAAACATTGATCCGCCGAGGCAGATTGAACATTAAATATTAAATATTAAACATTGATCCGCCGAGGCAGATTGAACATTAAACATTGAACATTGTACATTGTTAAAGTATCCCGCCGCCCAACATTAATCTGAAAACTCCGAAAATAATAGCTGAAGCGCACATGATAATTCCCGCTGTTCCCGAGCTTTTGGACTCGTTTGGCTTTTCATTAACGACTGATATAATACTGATGATCAGCCCGATAGCGGCAAATGGTATGTTAAGCCAGTTGTATGCTCCCAGACAGGGAATAAATCCTATCAGCATTCCAATTATTGCAAGTATTCCCCAGATCAGACTTATGATTTGCATGATTATTTAATTTTTATTTGATAAAGCAGTTAATGGTTTTTTAAATTTGATAAATATTCTTCCGGCTTTCAGAACTAAGATATAAAAAAATGCAATCGTATTTACTGCGAAAATTAAATACAAAGCTATACTCATTTCATTTAATTTTATAGCATGCGATAAATTTCCCGTGGAAATGTAATTAAAAGCTCTCGTCATTCCGCACATAAAGCATTCAGTGTTATTATATGTTTTACTTAAACATACAGGCGCTGAGCTTAATAATGCTTCAGGATAATAAACTGACATTAACAAAATTATTGTCGTAACTACAGATAATAATATCCATACAACTTTAAGAGAAATGCGAATATCATTCTTAAATTTCTGAGACATTTTGTAAAAAATTATTTTTTATCGAAGTTCAGTGAAACCGAATTGATACAAAACCTTGCGCCATTTGGTCCCGGACCGTCATCAAACACATGACCGAGATGTGAATCACATTTGCCGCATTTTACTTCCGTGCGGATCATCCCGTGAGAAGTATCTTCTTCATAGATCACTGCATCTTCGGTGATCGGTTCAGTATAACTAGGCCAGCCGCATCCGGAATCAAATTTTGAATCGGACCTGAAAAGATGATTTCCGCAGCAGATACATTTGTAAATACCATCTTCATCCATTTTGTAATATTCACCCGTGAATGGTCTTTCGGTTCCTTTTTTTCTTGTAACGTAGAACTGCTCTTCCGTGAGAGTTTTTTTCCACTCTTCTTCTGTCTTAATTATTTTTTCTGACATGATTTTTTAATTGTTGATTGAAATATAAAAAAGTAATTTAAACTTATTCTTAACTTAAAAGGAGTTTATTTTATTTTTGTAATATTTATTATTACAAGTTCTAAATTCATTATTCCCAATACCCAATACTCAATACACATTACTCAATACAAATTTTGACTAAAAATACTAAAAATAAAATTCCAAATCTTGATACTTTGTCACTGGATATTTACAACGACAAAGAATTTGCCAGAAGTTATTCAAATAAGATCGAGTATAATTCCCATAATGCTCTGTACGAACGACCTGCAACTCTTTCACTGCTTCCGGAGGTGATGAATACGAAAATTCTTGACGCAGGATGCGGTCCGGGAAATTATGCGGAATTGCTTGCTGATAAAGGCGCGAAGGTCACTGCTATAGATTACAGTGATGAAATGATCTCTCTGACAAAAGAGAGACTCTCCGGCAAAGGAAAGGTCATAAAAGCAAATCTGAATTCTTATCTGGATTTTTTAGAAGACGAAGAATTTGACATCATTCTGAGCTCAATGGTAATTCATTACATTAAGGACTGGCAGATACTCTTCAGCGAATTCAACAGGGTTCTGAAAAAAAACGGCATTCTTGTTTTTTCCACTCATCATCCATTTTCGGATTTCAATAACGAAAGTGACGGTAATTATTTTGAAACAGAATTACTCAGTGATGAATGGCCGTCTTATGATGTCGTAATGAGCTATTACAGAAGACCATTATCTGACATTTTTAAAGTACTTAAAGAATGTGATTTCAGAATTGACGAAGTACTCGAACCATTGCCTCTGGAAGAATGTAAAGAAAAATTCCCCGATGCTTATAAGATACTTTCTACAAAACCATGGTTTATTTGCTTTCGGGCTTTAAAGGAAAATTAATTTATTAAAATTATGAAATTATGAAAACAGGTTATCTTCAGTTTAAACCCGAGTTTGGAAATCCGGATAAGAATATTTCAAGAATCAAAGAAATGCTTTCGGATAAGGAATTTGATCTGCTTGTACTTCCCGAACTTGCAAACTCAGGCTATTTATTTATTGATAAAAGTGAGTTGAATGATCTTGCAGAAGATGTTGAAACAGGTAAATTCTGTTCGGCACTGAAAGAGATATGCAGTTCAAAGAATGCTCACATTGTTTCAGGACTTTGCGAAAGATCAGGAGATCGATTTTATAATTCATCAATTCTGGTAAGACCGGACGGAAAAATTTCAGTTTACAGAAAAATTCATTTATTCGACGAAGAAAAACTTTGGTTCACTCCCGGATATTCATCACCGGAAGTATATGAGATAAGCGGAGAGAATTTTCAAAAAGTAAAGATCGGCATGATGATATGTTTTGACTGGTTCTTTCCCGAAACTGCCAGGACACTTGCTTTAAAAGGTGCTCAGATAATCTGCCATCCGTCTAATCTTGTCATGGCATATTGCCAGACAGCCATGTTTACAAGAGCACTTGAGAACAGGGTTTTTACAATTACTGCAAACAGGATTGGTTATGATGTGAGAGAGAATAAGGAATTATTTTTCACGGGAGAAAGTGTGATCGTTTCCCCTAAAGGTGAATATCTCTGCAGAGGCAGCAAAGACAAAGAGGAAATTTGCATAACAGAGATAGATCCGGATATTGCATTGAATAAGAATCTTAACGACAGAAATAATATATTTACTGACCGCAAAAAAGAATTTTATAATCTATAAACCAATAAAATGAAAGATAAATTATTTACAGTCGTCGGTATGGGACCCGGCGTGAGCTATTCCACAGCAAAATATTTTGCAAAGAAAGGATTTAAAATTGCTATGATAGCAAGAAACGAGCAAAAACTTTTTGATTACAAAAAAGAATTTGAATCTCAAGGAACTGAAGCTTTCGGATATTCTGCTGATGCCGGGGACGAGACTTCTTTGATAAAAGTATTTGATGTAATAAGAAAAAATGCAGGTGAGACAGATGTTCTTCATTATAATTCTTTCGCTATGCGACAATCCAAACCTCTTGAATTAAAGTATGAAGACTGCATCCACGATTTTAAAGTAAATGTAGCCGGAGCTCTGCTGTCTTCTCAGCTTGTGCTTCCTTCCATGCTTGAAAAGAAATCAGGGTGTTTGTTTTTTACCGGCGGAGCATTTGCTTTGGAACCTATGCCTGCATTTACTTCTCTGAGTATCGGAAAAGCCGGTATCAGAAATCTTGCATTCAGTCTGTATGCAGATCTGAAATCCAGGAATATTCACGCTGCAACAGTTACAATAAACGGTTTTGTTAAACCCGGCACAAAATGGGATCCTGATATAGTAGCTGAAGCTTTCTGGGAATTGTATGAACAGAAGCAGGGAGAGTTTGAAAGAGAAATAATAATCTGATAGGCTTAAAAAATGAGTAAATTATTGATGCTGCACGGGGCTATTGGTTCTTCATCACAACTTGAACCATTAGCTGAAAAGCTTAAAGATATATTTGAAGTTTATCTCTGGAATTTCACCGGTCACGGAGGTAAAGAAATTCCGGCTGAGCCATTCAGCATTGAAATGTTTGCTGAAGATGTCTTGTATTTTATTGAAAAGAATAAACTTACCGGCACAGATGTATACGGTTACAGCATGGGCGGATATATTGCGCTTTATATTTCAAGGCATTATCCCGGAAAAATAAATAAAATTTTCACAACTGCAACAAAATTTGACTGGAATCCTGAAACATCATTAAAAGAATCAAAACTACTTAATCCAGAAAAGATCTCGGAAAAAATTCCGGCATTTGCAAAAGAGCTGGAAGCACGTCATTCACCACAGGACTGGAAAGCTGTTTTAAAAAAAACCTCTGAAATGATGATCGATCTTGGAAATGAACCCGAACTGAAATCATCAGATTTTGAATTAATTGAGAATGAAGTTTTAGTCAGCGTAGGTGACAGAGATAGTATGGTTACTATTGACGAAACAGTTGATGTTTATAAAAAGCTGAAGAAAGGCAGTTTGCTGGTATTACCGGATACTCCTCATCCGGTAGAAAAAATAAATATTAACAGATTGAAATTTGAAATAACAAATTATTTTTAATTTATATTTGTATAGAAAGAATGATCAACATTATAATTTGTTTACTATAATTTTATATGATAACTTTTAAGGACAACTGTGATAAAATTTCCGCTGAAATGCTGAATGGCTTTTTCGTTGGATGGAAAGAGCATCCGACTCCGGAAAAATTATTATACATTTTAAATAACAGCGAGTATAAGATTCTTGCGGTAGATGATCAATCCGGCAGAGTCACAGGATTCATTAATGCCATCAGCGACGGAGTGCTTTCGGCTTATATCCCTTTGCTTGAAGTGATTCCTGAATTTCAGGGCAGGGGAATTGGAAGTGAATTAGTAAAAAGGATGCTTCATAAATTAAAAGATCATTATATGATCGATATAGTTTGTGATGAATCAGTTCAGAAGTTTTATGAAAAATTTGGGTTAAAAAAATATTCAGCGATGATCTTAAGGAATTATGATAAGCAGGGAGGAATTACAAAATAAGAAACGGATACTTGTACTGGGATGCAGCGGATCAGGTAAGAGTACTTTTGCTAAATTACTCGGAAAGAATTTGAATATTAAAGTTTTTCATCTTGATCAGTATTTCCATGATCCTGGCTGGCAGCCAAAAGATCATTCTGATTTTGTAAAAAGCATTGAAGAAATTATCTCCGGGAAGTCATGGATCATTGACGGAACTTATTCCCGGACGCTCAGGCAAAGACTCTTACTTGCAGATGCGGTTTTTCTTTATGACTATTCAAAATATTTCTGTATTTACAGAGTTATAAAAAGAAGTCTGAAATCAAAGACCGGAATGGAGATAAGGACGGATCTTGCTCCGGGTTGTAAAGAAAAATTTCCTGATTATGAATTCCTTAAATTTATCTGGAATTATAAAACATCAAAGGTTTATAATATTCTCAGTGAAACAAATTACAATACTGACAATCTTATGATATTTAAAAACAGATCTGAGTTTAGTGCGTATGTAAATACATGTTTAATTCAGCAAAACCGGTGAAATTCTAAAAGACTCTCTTCTGTTCAAAAAAGAAACCTTCAGAAAGGCATTAATACTTGAGACCAATTAAATTCCTGACGATCATATTCATAACCGCTTTTTTCCTATCCGGAAATTTCGCTTCCGGACAGGTAATCGATAAGAAGCCTGATGAAAGGTTGTCAAAAATATCCAAAAGTTTAAGAGACAGCACCCGCAGTAATCCGGAAAAATATTTACCCATACTTACAAAAGAATTGACCTCTGATGCGCAAGATGATTTTCAGAAAGTAAAGATAATACATGACTGGATCACTACCGAGATAGAGTATGACAATGAGATACAGTTAAGACGATCTGAATTGATCCGTGATACCTATGATGTACTCAAAACAAAGAGAGCAATTTGTGTCGGCTACTGCAATCTTTTCAATGAAATGTGCGGTTATGCAAACATCGAAGCTGTTTCAATTTCGGGAGTAGCAAAGAATGTATTTATGAATGAGGATAATATGCCCGAAAAATTTCCGGGTTCAAATCACCAGTGGAGCGCTGCAAAGATCTATGGAAAATGGTATCTTGTTGATATAACATGGAATGCCGGATATTATTATAAAAAATCATTTACCTTCAGATATTCCACTACATATTTATTCACTGATCCTCAAGACTTCATAAAGAATCATTATCCCGAAAACGAAAAATGGCAGTTACTGGAAAAGCCCGTAACATGGTCTGAATTCAGAACTCTCACATTTGTTGATCCCGTTAAAAAACTCTCACTGAATAAATACACTCTTAAAGGCGGAATTAATTTTTCAAGAATGTATAATTTATATATTCCGGAAATGAAAGAATCTAAAGGGTTTGATATCAGTTTTTCCTTGAATAAAGGATTAACAAATGAACTTGGACTGGAAGCAGAATTTACTTACGATCATTCATCTATCGATCAGGATCTCACATCGCTATTACCTTCGCCCTATGTAAACACTGAAAGCAATACTTATACAGATCCGGAGACTCAGGAGAGGATTTTACTTGGTAATTTTGATATGGAAAAAATCGGAGTTGGCGTGAATCTGAAATATCATCTTGTAAATGAAACTGCACTCCTGCCGTTTTTAAAAACCGGTCTTTCCATATCTATGCCTTTTAGTTTTAACTCGGATCAAAAAGGAATGATAGTAAGGAATGGTCAGGGTAATGAGGTTGTAAGAGTTAAAGATTTTAATTTTCCAAACCAGTTGTTGTATGGGGTTCTTATATCTACGGGTGTGGATCTTATCAACAGGGAAAAGCATAATAATAGTTTTCAGCCGTTGTTAGGTTTAGAACTTAAATGGTCTTTTATATTAAACTATCTGGATATGTTTGAGAACTATCCGGGAGACGGGAGTAGATTAAAATCATATTCAATCAATCTGATGTATTATTTGTAACTTGTTGAATAATTGTTTAAACTTTTAGGAATTTATTATATGAAATCAATTTCAGTAGCTAAGCTAAAAAATAATTTTTATGATATTTTGGATGATCTCTCATTACATGATAAACCTGTTAAGATAATTGGCAAGAAGAATAACGCAATTTTAATTTCTGAAGATCACTGGAATTCTCTTCAGGAAACCATGTATTTATTATCTATACCTGGAATGAAAGAATCAATACTTGAGGCAAAAAATGAACCTTTAGAAAATTGGAGTACAAAACTTCCTTGGTAAATGGTTACAATGATTTGATTAAATATATAACTATAATTCTTCACATATACTCAAGCTTCACATCATCTGTAAGCGGATGTGACTGACAGGTAAGAATGTAACCCTCGTCTATCTCAGAATCAGACAAACCTTCGCGTTCATCCATTTTTACTTTCCCGGAATACAGTTTTGCGCGGCATGTAGTGCAGATCCCGCTCTTGCATGAAAATGGAGGATCTAAATCTGCTTTGATTGCGGCATCAAGTATTACAGTATCCGGCGGAACAGTCACAGAATACTCGCTTCCATCCAGTATTATCCGGACTTCCCTTTCCACTACTACATCATTTTCTTCTCCTTCCGGGACGTATTCTTCATGATGAACAGGTGCGGTGAAATATTCTATATGAATTTTATCTGATGGAATTTTATCATTCAGCAAAGTCTCTTTTACAATATCCATCATTTCTCCGGGACCGCAGATAAAGAATTCAGAGGTGGTTTTATTTACAGAATTATCATTTATTATCCTGATCAGATCTTCTTTATTTATAATCCCTTTCAGATCTGTCCAGCCGGAATCAGTTTCAGACAATGTATTATACAATTTAAATCTGTCAGCATATTTTTCTGAAAGTTCATTTAATTCATTTTTAAACATTATACATTCCTCATTCAGGTTACCATAATATAATATGATTTTACTTTTTGGTTCAGCATGAAGCACAGATTTCAGGATTGAGAACAAAGGCGTGATACCACTTCCGCCTCCAATGAGGAAATAGGTTTTTTCATTTGTATCATGCAGTTCTGTAAAAAATTTCCCCTGCGGAGGATAGACCTGAAGTATGTCACCTTCCTTCAGAACGTTATAAAGATAACTTGAGACAACTCCGTTTCCTATAACTTTGGATGCAATCACATGATCTTCATCTGAATAAGGACTGCTGCAGAGAGAATATTCCCTTCTGTACTTCTCTCCGTTGATCTCGATCTGTAACGAAAGGAACTGTCCCTGCTTATACCGGAATGTTCTTTTCAGATCTTCAGGGATCTCAAAATAGACTGCAACAGCATCTTTAGTGAGTTTATCGGTTTTCTTTACTTTAAGTGGATATAGTCTAAAGGACATCGGTTAGTTTTTCTAAGGTTAATAAGAGAAGAGAAAATACAATTCAGTTTTCAAAATTATAATTTAATCAAAACCATAATTGCTCACTTTGCAATAAATGTAATCATAGTCATCATTCAATTCATTCCAATCCGCCGCAACGTAATAGTCAAAGGAAGCCAAGTTCGAGCTTCGCAACTTCCGACATATTCCTCTGACTCCATGGAGGATCGAAAGTTAGCTGTACTTTACAGTCATTTATCATCGGATGCTCTTTAACTTTTTTCTCGATTTCAACGGGAAGTATCTCTGCGACAGGACATGAAGGAGAAGTCAGTGTCATCACGATCAGCACGTCTCCGTTTGTAGCTGCATTGATCTCATAGATAAGCCCAAGTTCCCATACATCAACAGGTATCTCAGGATCATAGCATGTCTTAAGCACTTTTATGACTTCGTCTTTAATTTCTTCAAGAGAATGCTTTGGTTCTCCATCAGCCGGCTGTACGGCTTTTTCAATATCAGTTTCTTCTGACTTAGTTTCTTCTGTTTTTGTATCTTCAGGTTTTGCTGCTTCGGATTTTATTTCATCAGGCTTTTCCAATCCGGAATTAGTTTCTTCAGATTTTATCTTATCAACTTCTTTATTTGAATTTTCGTGTGTCTTTATTTCATCCGGAACTTGTCCATTAGTTGATACGGACTCTTCCGGTTTATCTTCTTTCTTAAAAAGATCTTTAATTTTTGTTAACATTTTCTTTTGAGTAGGTTAATGCAAAATTTTTCATATAATTTATCATGGCTGTTAAACCATTTGCCCTGTTGGGTGACAAATGTTCCTTGAGTCCAATAGCATTTATAAAATTCATATCAGCGTTTACAATATCTTCAGGCTTATTTCCGGACAGCACATTTATCAGAAGTGAAATAATGCCCTTAGTTATAATTGCGTCACTGTCAGCTTTATAATAGATAAGGCCATCTTTCAGCTCGGCATTCAGCCATACCCTGGACTGACATCCTTTTACTTCGTATGATTCATTCTTGTATTTTTCATCAATGACAGGAAGCTTTTTTCCGAGCTCGATAATGTGCTCATACTTCATCATCCAGTCATCAAAGAGACTGAAATCCTCAACTACCTGATCTTCTCTTTCCTGAATTGTTTTGGTATTCATTATAAAAACATTGTTTTGATTTTTTTTATACCTTCGGCTAATTTTTCTATTTCTTCAGCAGTATTATATACAGCAAACGAAGCTCTGACAGTTCCCGGCAGTTTATATCTCTGTTCTAAAAGCGGCTGAGTACAGTGAAAGCCAGTCCTTACTGCTATCCCTAGATTGTCGAGTATTGATCCGGTATCATACGGATGAACTCCGTCTATAATAAATGAAATAACACTTGTCTTATTTTTAGCCGTTCCGATGATTCTTATCCCGCCTATCTCTTCGAACAATTTATTCGCCTGATCCAG
>JAGQWH010000105.1 GCA_020437545.1 Ignavibacteriota bacterium | reverse complement strand
ATTATATTGCATATATGGATTTAAAAAATACGGTTTATACTGATCAGCAGAAAATCATATCGAAATTAAATGACAGAATTAAATTTCTGTCAACAAAAAGTGAACGTTTCTCAGGCATACGTTTAATTGTCTTTTCAACGGGTTTGGTTTTAAGCATTGCAGGATATTTTATTTCAAAAGAGATCGGCTGGATCATGACTATATTGTCACTTACAGGTTTTGGATTTACTGTTCATATGCATAATAAACTCCTTCAGGGAATTAGAAAATGTTTTACTTATAAGTTGATCAAAGAAGAGAATTTAGCCCGGATGCTTGTTAACTGGAAAAATACCCCCGATCCCATAATCAACGAACCCCCTTCTGAAATGTCCTCCGAAAGGGATCTCGATCTCACAGGGAAATATTCTCTGCATAATTTACTCGACGTTGCAGTATCATTTGAAGGAAGCAGTTTGTTGAGAAAATGGTTAATGGGAGATAACCCGGATAAAAACTTAATCTACAGAAGACAGGAAATAGTGAAAGAACTTTCGCAACTTGATTTATTCAGGGACAAATTTCTATTAAAGGCAAGACTTGTTTCCCGGAAAATACTCAATTGTACGAAAATAGTATACTGGCTTCAGGATTCTGAAAAAGTCATTCTTCCGGGAAGACTCTTGATTATATCATCTGTTTTGATATTTTCCTATTTGGTTTTATTTATACTTAACAGGTTAGATATCATGCCGCAGATCTGGTTACCGGTTTTTGTGATCTATTTTTTTGTTTATATATCGAATCAGAAAAAAATCAGTAAGATAGTAGAGGATTCCT
Organism: Ignavibacteriota bacterium; assembly: GCA_020437545.1. GTDB lineage: Bacteria > Bacteroidota > Ignavibacteria > Tepidaquicellales > Tepidaquicellaceae > JAGPCH01. Next base: position 12,876 of record JAGQWH010000105.1, on the reverse strand, counting down.
CAGAACTTGAAACTCAGTTGAAAAAATTTTCTGCTCTCATATTAATGTCAGAGAAATTTTCATTCAATAAACAACCGCATCTGAATGAATTTATGAATGTATTCCGTAAAGGAGATCAAAGCGCTGCAAAAGAACTTAAGGAACTTCAAAAAGTGATTTCAGCTCTGCTTGTCAGAAGTAATCCTTTTATCGGAATAGTCCTGAACATTCTTTTTCCCTATGATATTTATTTCTGTCTTAAACTTATTAAGATAAAAAATAATATAAAGGAAAACATAATTCCCTGGTCTGAAAAATTAAATGAGCTTGAATGTTATATATCGCTTGCAAATTTTTCACAGCTCAATCCTGATTATACTTTTCCGGAAATATCAGAAGAAAGTGAAAACACATTTGATGTGATTCAACTTGGTCATCCGCTTATCAGTCCGGATAAAAAAGTTTGTAATGATTTCAGTTTTGACAGACAAAATGAAATTGTAATTATCACTGGTTCGAATATGTCGGGTAAAAGTACATTTCTGAGATCAGCGGGAATTAATTTATGTCTGGCTTACGCAGGCGCTCCGGTAAATGCTGAAAAATTCAAAGTTTCGTTATTCGATATTTTTACATGTATAAAAGTAAATGATTCGGTAGTTGATGGTATTTCCTATTTTTATGCTGAAGTAAAAAAATTGAGAACTCTCCTTGATAAATTTGAAAATTCAAATGGAAAGAATAATGAACTTAAAAAATTCTTTCTGATAGATGAAATATTCAAAGGGACAAACAACAAGGAAAGATTAACAGGCAGCAGAGCTTACATAAAGGAGCTGGCGCATAAGTCTGCAACGGGATTCGTGACGACTCATGACCTGGAATTAATAAATCTCGAAAAGGAAATTCCGGTAATAGAAAATTATCATTTCCGGGAAGAGATCGTGAATGAAAAAATGGAATTTGATTATAAGATACACAAGGGACCGTGTCCGACAACCAATGCATTGAAAATTATGAAACTTTCAGGACTCCCTGTGGAATAATGTCTTTATTGTTTTAAATATCCTGCGAAAAATGTAAATTGAATTTTTAAAGAAACCTGTAATAAATCAGAAAATAAATTTAGCTTGAAAGTTAAATCTAAAATAAGCTATTTGAATATATAAGAGTAAATGAATTTCAGATTAACAGTAAAAGTGAAGATACTTGCTCAAATTACTTCGTTATTTTTTTCAAATAAAAATTAAAATTACCTATGAAAAACAAATTGAGATCGGAAGTTGAAAAATTAACAGATATGTTAATTCAGCATAAAGATGCCAATAAGGATCTTTACATGGAAATGTTTGATACGGAAAGCGCACTGAAATTCAAAACCATAATTACAGATCACATCATTCCACTTGTCAAGGAAACATCCAATATCATTGGGAGAGCGGGGTGTTCGTTAAATTATTATTCAAATGAACTTGCAATGATCCGTGATCCTAAGAAAAGAATTTTCATTCAGATACTGTTCTATCCTTACGGTCACAGTAAAGTAACCCTCGGCGTAAATGCTCCCTTTCTTCAGTTTGCTTACAGTCCTGTCAAAGAAAATATTAAGATCACAAGAAAGCTTTCAATTAAATCAGACGAAGCGAGATTTAAAGTTGATGAACTTGAAATAGATGAATTTGCAGAAGAGAAAATTTATAATTATATGCTTGAGTTTTTGAGGGATGTGATTAAATATAATACTTAAGTATTAGGTATAAAGTATTAGGTATTAGGTATTAGGTATTAGGTATTAGGTATCAGTGCTTTTAATATTTTAGTTTAAGTTTGATTTAAAAAATTTTGTTTGAAGGAAAATGAAATGAAGAATATATTATTAATATTAGTATTCCCGTTATTATTAGGGAATGCTATTTCTCAAGTTTCACCGCCGGTAAGATTAACCAATGGAAATGATGACAGGAATGCATCGTTCGGGATAATTTACAGCTGGATAGATTTTGGTTTTCAGGATTTTGAATTTATGATCTTCGAAAGACATTCGGAAGGTGCATCTCAGATTTGTATTTCAAAAATAGGACATCAGGGAGCAATTGACAGCGTTACATATCTTACTAATGATATGTTTCTGAATACTAATCCGGTAATTGAGTATAACAAACCCGGCTATCCTAACAACGGTATCATTCATACTGCATTTGCAGTATGGCAATCAAATAAGTTTGGAAGGGAGAGTATTTTCGGTTCAACTTTCAGAATTTCATCAGGCTGGACAGAACCATTCATAATTGATTCTTCAAATTCAAATAACAGAAATCCTGTGCTTACAGGAATTGATTCAGGAAACTATATGATAGTCTATGAGAGTGATAATGATATTAAATTTAAAAAATTTAATTTCTTTACACATGAAACTATTGCTGAAGGTAATCTGACGATGCTTGTTCCTGAAGTCTGCAGTAATCCCAGGGTTTATGGTTCTTCTGAATCTGTTCTCATTTCATATGATAAAGAAATTTCTCCTGTACATAAAGCGGTTTTTTACAGAACAGGTCCTCCTGATTTAATTCCATTAAATGAAAATCCGGGTGATACAATTGTTTACAGTGGAATAAATCATTGCCTGGGATTCGGAAGACAAAGCTTACTGCTTAATCCAATAATTGAGACTAACAGAAATGGAAATACGGATATATTTACAGTACAATTATTTCCATTATATTTTATTAACCCGGTAGTTGTTGACAGTTCATTTGATAATTTAAATTACAAAGGAACCGATATTGTGATAACTGATAATGTAACTAACCTTATTTATTCATATTTAAGAAGGTCAGATGCTGATCTAAGAATACTTTACGGTGAATTTTTCAATCCGGAAGTTTTGAATTTAAAAATCAGTGACGACCCGTTTTTCAAATCTACATTAGGTATAAGTAATGGGGTAAGGATCCCTGATGAGCCATGTCAGAAGTTCTGGTTTGTATATAATAAAGATTCAGCAGATTCCGGGTATCCATCAACAATTTATGGGATCTCATATACAAATTGTTTAACGGAAATTCATCAGAATAATTTATCGCTTACTGAGAATTTTTTCTTAACTCAAAACTATCCAAACCCATTCAATCCGGAAACACATTTGGAATTTGGAATTCCGGAATTGGGATTTGTTAGTTTGAAAATTTATGATGTGCTTGGAAATGAAGTCGCGGCTTTAGTTAATGAAACTAAACAGGCGGGAAGTTATTCTTTGGAATGGAATGCAACAAACTTTCCGAGTGGGATTTATTTTTATAAACTGACGAGCGGGAATTTTTCTGAGGTGAAAAGGATGATGTTACTAAAGTAGTGAGTATTGTGTGTTGCGTATAGAGTTTTTGGTAAAATTTAAAAACTGAAAAAGACCTTAGCATTAAATGCAAAGAGCTGGGCTTCGGGAGCGCGGTCGAGTGCTAATGCGGTTTGGTTGTTTGGATTAATGTTGAAGTAACTGTATGCGAGTTCTGTGTATGACATTGTATTCTCAGAAAGCTGAAACTGCAGACCCATACTGGTCGTGAAGCCGGGAAGCCATTCTGATTTTGAGACTGTATAAAGATAAGTAAAGTATGATGTAGGATAGTAATATTCATAACTGTAATATTCTCTGACTCTGTCATATTCTTCCGAAGTATACTGAAAAGCCGGACCTGCTTTTAAAAAGAAACCCGAACCATATTCATCAGATGAATGAAATTTCAATGCAGCTGAAACCGGAACTGCGTAGAGCTGGGATCTGCTGTTCCGATCAAGATAGTCATACCTTCCGTTATTACCTGTAACAAATTCAGGATCAATATTTCCATCAATTGCAAAAATAAAAGTTGAAGCCAATTCTATCGAGAAGTTTTCGCTGACATTTACTCCGCCAGTAATATCAAACTGAATAGGCGACCAGACAGTATTGTTGTCATATGAATAATTGTAACTATTATAGTAATAATAATCAGAATAATCCGAGAGAACTTTCATCGCATAAGCATTTCCAAAATACCCTCCAAGATAGCTGGACAGGCCGGTACCCATTCCGAGATAAAATTCATTATTGTAATTTTGAGCCTTGGAAGTCAAAGAAACAATAAATAAAAGAATAGTAATTATGTAGATCCTTACCTTTTTCAAGGAATTTAACTGATTATTTTGGATGTAAGCTAATTAATATCTTTAAACATGTAAAGTCAATCGTTTAAATCTGTCTTTTAATCGCACTATTTTAAAATTTTCTTTAAAGTGTATGATTTTTCAAATTGTTTTTGCTTGCATGTATAATTATTTTCCATGTGTTGTACAAAAATGCTCATGTGGCGGAATTGGTAGACGCGCTGCATTCAGGGTGCAGTCTAAGAATTTAGGTGGGAGTTCGAGTCTCCCCGTGAGCACAAAAAAAATAAAAATATGAAAAGTGAAAAAAATTTGGAAATTAAAGGAATTACGATCGCAGGAAAGTTCTGATGACATTGACATAAAAACCTTCACAAAGCAAATGCGCAGTCTTAAGACGAATGTGCAGCTTCCTGATTTAATATTGAAACTTCTGTATTTCAGAGGAATCAGAGATTATCAGAAAGTATTAAAATTTTTCCGGCCTTCTAAAGAGAAGCTTTATGATCCGCTTCTGATGAAAGATTGCGGAAAAGCGGCAGAACGAATAGTAGAAGCTATCGATAATAAAGAACAGATCATGATCCTCGGTGATTATGATGTGGACGGCACCTGCGGCGTTTCGATGTTTTACTTGTTCCTTAAAGACAATTTCGGACTTGAACCCGAATTCTACATTCCGGACAGGATTGAAGAAGGTTACGGAATTTCCATTAAGTCCGTAAATTATGCTCACGAAAAAAAGATCAAATTAATAGTTGCTATCGATTGCGGAATTACGGCTTCAGATAAAGTCGAATATGCAAAATCAGTCGGTATAGATTTTATAATCTGCGATCATCACCAGCCGCCGGAAGATATTCCTGACGCATATGCTGTCATGGATCCTCTTCGAACAGATGATGACTATCCTTTTAAATACCTTTGCGGTACCGGTGTTGCATTCAAGCTGGCACAGCAGGTTGCAGTTTTAAAAGGTGATCCGGAAATGCCTAACTCACTTCTTGATCTTGTTGCTATAGCGACAGCTTCTGACATTGTCCCTTTAGCTGATGAAAACAGGATACTTGTGAAAGAAGGATTTGAGCTTATCAATAAAAATGATCCCAAAAATAATAAACCAAGACTTGCTTTAAGAGTGCTAATAGAATCAAGCGGATTAAAAGTAGGAAATCTCACAACCAGCAATATGGTCTTTACACTTGCGCCAAGAATAAATGCTGTCGGAAGACTTGGTGATGCAAAACGCGCGGTTGAGTTGCTGATTTGCAATGACAATGAAAAAATTAAGGAATTTGCTTTTATACTTAATGACGAAAATCAGAACAGACGCGAAATAGATAAATCGATTACAGATGATGTTTATGAATTGTTTGATGAAGTCATTAAAAAAGAGAAGCAACGTTCAATTATAATACACAACAAGAGCTGGCATCCGGGTGTTGTCGGGATAGTCGCAGCAAGACTCGTTGAGAAATATAATGTACCATCAATAGTACTTACAACTGTCAACGGTGTAGGAAAAGGCAGTGCAAGAAGTATAAACACATTTAATATTTATGAAGCTTTAAAGAAATGTTCGGATCAGCTTATACAATTCGGAGGACATTTTCATGCAGCCGGACTCGAAATAGAGCTGGATAAAATAGAAGAGTTTAAAACTGCATTTAATAAAATAGCTGAAAATATTACGGATGAAGAATTAATTCCGGAGATCGAAGTTGATGCGGAAGTGACTCTGGAAGAGCTTAGTGAAAAAGTAATAAAGATCCTTACATTCTTCGAACCGTTTGGTCCTGAGAATATGGCTCCGGTATTTATTACAAGAGATCTTCAGATTGTCGGAAATGTCAGATTTGCAAAAGCAGATACTCATATTTTTAAACTAAGGGAAAATGAATCAAAGAAAGTATTCGAAGCAATATTTTTTAATTCACCAAAATTCAAATATGACGAAAAAAAGGATCCCGAAGGAACAGGTAAGATCAAACCGGGAAATTTCTGTGATATCTGCTACTCGGTTGACAGAAGCTTCTGGAACGGGCAGGAATATACTAAGCTGAGAATCAGAGATATGAAAATCTTTTGATTTGGGATTTTTGATTTGGGATTTTTGATTTTAGATTTTAGATTTCTGATGTTTGTCCGACGTGGCGGAATACTCAATACTCAATACTCAATACTCAATACTCAATACTTAATACTTAATACTTAATACTTAATACTTAATACTTAATACTTAATACTTAATACTTAATACTTAATACTTAATACCTAATATCTAATACCTAATACTATATGAAACCAACCGGCAACGTAACATTCCTTTTCACTGACATTGAAGGCAGCACGAGGCTCTCACAGGAGTTTCCGGAGAAGCTTCATGCCGCATTGGAAATACATAATCAAATTCTGAAAGAAGCTCTGGAATCATATAAGGGATTTATATTTGAGATTACAGGTGATGCATTTTGCTGCGCATTTGAAAATGCCGAGGATGCAGTAAAAGCTGCAGTAGAGATACAGATCAGACTTTCAAAAGTGAAATGGGAAGAAGCCCGGATCAGTGTCAGGATTGGAATACATTCAGGCGAAGCTGAATGGGGTATAAACAAATATATGGGATATATAACGCTTGCCAGAACTGCAAGAGTAATGTCTTCTGCATACGGAGATCAGATCATCATTTCAAAGTATACTTATAATCTGGTTTCTGATAAATTCGAATCTTTAAATCAAAGAAAAATCTCTTTCCGTGATCTTGGTGAAAGAAGATTAAAGGATGTCAATCAGCCGGTCAGATTATATCAGGTCATCTCAGACGGATTACGAGAGGAATTCCCACCTTTAAAAACACTGGATGCACGTCCGAATAATCTCCCTGTACAGCTTACAAGTTTTATCGGAAGAGAAAATGAAATGAAAGCAATTAAGGATTTGCTTAATAATACACATTTACTAACACTGACAGGTTCCGGAGGAGCAGGAAAATCAAGACTTGCTTTGCAGATAGCTGCGGATGTAATAGATGACTTTGTTAACGGGGTCTGGTTTGTCGAGCTTGCTGCTGTATCTAAGCCTGAATTTTTGATACAGGAAATTCTTAATGTATTTGATCTTAAAGAAGAGTCAGTAAATATTCCTGAAAAAATTTTAAAGGATTTTCTCAGAGATAAGGAAATTCTTATAATACTTGATAACTGTGAACATCTTGTTGAAGAATGTGCTATACTTGCGGAGAATTTACTTATTGATAATCATAAGCTTAAGATAATAGCTACAAGTCGTGAAGCACTGAGATGTCATGGTGAGCACACTCACAGGGTCAGATCAATGGATGTGCCTTTTCCTGAAGAAGATATAACTCCTCAGGAACTTATTCAGTTTGAATCCGCCAGACTATTTATTGAAAGAGCATTGTCAGTAGATCCCATATTCAGAGTTACACATGCAAATGCATTTGCCATTGCAAAGATATGCTATAGGCTGGATGGAATCCCGCTCGCAATAGAACTTGCTGCTGCAAGAGTTAAAGTACTGACTGTTGAGAAGATACAGGAAAGATTAAATGACAGATTCAATCTTCTTACAAGCGGTAAACGAACTGCTTTGCCGAGACAAAAAACTCTGAGAGCTTTGATTGATTGGAGTTATGATCTGCTGTCTGAGGAAGAAAAATTTTTATGGATGAGATTGTCAGTATTTACAGGCGGCTGGACTCTTGATGCTGCTGAGAAAATCTGCAGTGATGAAAATCTGCATAAAGATAAAATACTGGAATTACTGGAACAGCTTGCTGAAAAATCTATAATTATTTTCAATAAGGAAAATGAAAGATATACGGTACTTGAATCTATAAAACAGTATGGTGAGGAAAAACTCAGCCTTTCAAATGAAAAAGACAGATTATACATAAAACATATTGAATATTTTAAAACTCTTGCAGTATCTGCCGAACCTAAAATTGAAGGAAAGGAAACAAATCTCTGGCTTGAAAAATTAGATGCAGATCATTGCAATCTTGAGTCTGCCATACATCGTTCCGTAACCTACAAAATGTATGAGAAAGGAGCGGAGCTTGGAGGAGCTTTGAGTAAATTCTGGGACATCCGCGGACATTATTCTGCTGGAAGAGAGCTTCTCAATCTATTACCGGAAAATGAAATAAGTAAACTCTCACTGGGGAAAGTAATATTCAGCAAAGGATTACTTACTATGAAAACAGGACAGTTTAAAGAAGCTTCCCGGTTTTTTAAAAAAAGTTTAAATTTGTTTCATGATATAAAGGATAAAACCGGAATTGCTCAATCTTTATACAGATCAGGTCAGGTAGCTTTGGAGACCGGAGATTATGAAAATGCGAATAAATATTTTAAAAAGAGTCTTGAATCAGGCAATGATAATGAATTGAATATCTTAGCGGCTCATTCTCTGATTGGTTTAGGAACAGTAGAATTTTATAAAGGTAATTTTGAAGAATCACGAAAATTTTATGAAGAAGCTCTTGAATTAAACAGAAAGGAAGAAGATAAACGGGGCATAGCTTTTTCATTGTACGGATTGGGACAGCTTTTCTTATATATAGATAAAAAAAATGAAGCTATGAATTATTATGAGGAAAGTCATGAATTATTCACCGGGACGGGAGATAAACGCGGAATCGCCTTATCCCTTTACGGAATGGGAATAGTTTCTCTGAGTCTGAAAAATTTCAAGAAGGCACAGAGATTTTTTGAAAGATGTTTAGCGCTTTCTTATGAAACAGGAGTGAGGATGCATGTAGCAAGATCACATTTCGGTCTTGGAGATGTTTCTTTTGCTCAGGATAAATTTATACAGGCACGGAGATATTATAAAGAAGGTTTGAAATTGTCAGAAGAAATGGGAGATAAGATCGGTAATGCTTATTCTTTACAACAACTTGCCAATATTGAACTTAAGCAAAGAAATTTTGATAAAGCTTATGGATACTTTGAAGAAAGCATGATAATGAACAGAGAAACAGGTAATACTATAGGTATGACTGAATCATTAGTTGGTATAATAAAAGTCCTATTGGAAAAAAACGAATTTGTTCTTGCAACTAAACTATCAGGATCAGTTATGCAATCTTTAGATTCCTCAGGAAGAGTACTTGGAAAAATAGAACAAGAACTATTAAGTCAAATCAATATTAAACTTAAGAAAGAATTCTCTGAAGATAATTATGAAAAATATCTTAAAGAAGGAATGAATATGTCGCTTGAGGAAGCAAGCAAAATGATAATTGATAATTGACAATTGATAGTTGATAGTTTTATATACACACTCAATCCTCAATTTACGGCACATCAATACCTAATACCTCATACCTAATACCTGATACCTGATACCTGATACCTGCTTCAAAACCAGTTTTCCGTTAAAATTTTCAATGTTCAATGTTCAATATTTATTTACTAAATTATATTTTAAATTTGGGTAACATGAAGTAAAATATACATCTTTCCCGTTCCGCAGCGGCAGATAGTTATATATAATTATATGAACCCAACAGGATTAGTAACATTTCTTTTCACCGACATAGAAGGCAGTACATGTTAATGTTCAATTTTCAATTTTCAAAGTTCAATGTTCAATTTTCAAAGTTCAATTTTTCTAAATGATATATGAGTGAAAATGAAACTAAAATACCGTCCGGAAATGTAACCTTTCTTTTTACAGATATTGAGGGCAGTACAAAGCTCTCACAGGAGTTTCCTGATTCGCTTCACGTCGCTCTGGAAAAGCACAATTCAATTTTAAGAAATGCTGTTGAGACCAACAACGGTTTTGTGTTTAAGATCGTTGGTGATGCTTATTTCTGTGCATTTCATAATGCCGCTGATGCAGTAAATGCTGCAATAGAAATTCAGACAGCTCTTGCTAATGAAGAATGGGAAGATGCTGTGATCAAAATCAGGATTGGCATTCATTCCGGAAATGCTGAGTGGAATGGTAATGACTATATGGGATATATTACTCTTGCCAGAGTTGCAAGAGTGATGTCGGCTGCTTATGGCGAGCAGATACTAATTTCAGATAATGCACATTTGCATTGCCTCGAAGGCTCTAAGACTCTAAGAAGAAATAAGAATGATCCGGAATCTTTGAGCCTTAGATCTGCCAGTGGAGGATTTGAGTCAAAGGATATTTCATTCAGAGATCTGGGAGAACGAAGACTTAAAGATGTCATTCAGCCAATAAGATTATTTCAGGTTTTATCCGAAGGACTCCGTGAAGATTTTCCTCCGTTAAAGACACTTGATGCGCGACCTAATAATATACCTGTCCAGCTTTCAAGCTTTATAGGTAGAGAAGTAGAGATCAGAAAAGTAAAAGAACTTTTAAAGCAAACACGGCTTTTAACATTGACAGGTTCGGGAGGGTCAGGAAAGACACGTCTTGCTTTACAGGCGGGAGCTGAAGTGATAGATGATTTTGCAAACGGGGTCTGGATTACGGAGCTTGCTTCGCTGTCCGAACCGTCATTTCTGCCTCAGGCATTAATGAAGATCTTCGGATTGAAGGAAGAACCGAATAAAAGTCCCGAGGAAATTTTGTGTGATTATCTGTGTGAAAAAGAAATTCTGATAATACTTGATAATTGTGAACATCTGATTGAGGCAAGCGCAAAGATTGCAGAAAGAGTGCTGTTATGCTGTCCGAAACTGAAGATCATTGCAACAAGCAGGGAGATTCTTAAAATTCCGGGTGAGCAAAGACATCGTGTAATACCACTGAAAGTTCCCGATCCAAATAAAGAATATTCTCCGGAAAAATTATCTCAATATGAAGCTGTAAGATTATTTGTAGAAAGAGCCTTGTCTGTAGATCCTAAATTCTCTGTTACAATTCAAAATACTCCTGCACTTGCTAATATCTGTTATCAACTTGACGGGATTCCTCTGGCAATCGAACTTGCAGCTGCACGTGTAAAGATTCTGTCTGTTGATGAGATCTCCAAGAGACTGAAAAGCCGTTTGACTCTTTTGACGGGAGGTAACAGGACTGCGCTGCCCAGACAGCAGACATTAAGAGCTCTTATAGACTGGAGCTATGAATTGTTAAATGAAAAGGAGAAACTATTATTTGAGAGACTATCTGTTTTTGCAGGCGGATTTACAATTGAATCCGCTTCAGAGATCTGTCATCTGGAAGATCTTGATGAATTTGAAATACTGGACCTTCTTTCAAATCTTGCGGATAAATCCTTAATTTCAGAAGTGCCTTCTGATAATGATAAAAAATTTAAAATACTAGAAAGTATAAGACATTACGGTCAGCATAAATTTTCGGAGAAAGCAGAAGATAAATTTATAATTTCAAAAAAGCATTTGGAATATTTCATGCATTTTGCAGAAGAGAATGTACCAAAGATGAATGGTGGTGAAGTAAAGGAATGGTCTTATAAACTGGAAAATGAAATAGATAATTTCAGAGAAAGTATAAGATGGGCAGTGATAAATGATCCGGAATCAGCATTGATTTTAGTAGTATCGTTGGGAATGTTTTTTGAGATTAGAAACTATTGTTCCGAAGGTTTGGAATATCTCAGACTTATTTTCGAATCAGGAAGATCATTTAGGAAGATAGATGAAGCAAAAGGATTATATTGCAAAGCTAAATTTATGAATCAATTGTCAATCCGGAATGAATTAGATGATATTATAAGCAGAAGTCATGAACTTTTCAGGGAAGTAAATTACAAAAAAGGAATTGCAGATTCTTTATTACTTATGTATAATTTAACTTTTTTAAAAGGCGATTTTGAAAGATCGCAATTACTGATTGATGAATGTTTTGAAATTTACAAGCAGATCGGTGATAAACACTCTATGGCAATTGCGCTTTCCCAGATGGGAGGAATTGCTTATATGAAATCAGATTATTTGACTGCAAAAAATAAATTTACAGAATCACTTAATTTGGTTCTTGAATTAAAATTTTTAAGATATTATTCGAGATCATATAATAATCTCGGGATAGTTGAGCATCAGAATAATAATCTTGACAAAGCACTTGAATATTATGAAAAAAGTCTTTCTTCTGATAATAAACTTGGAAGTATGAGTATTACAAATACATCAAGATCACTTATCAATATAGGAATGGTTTATAACAATCAGAAAAATTATTTAAAAGCAAAGGAATATTATGAAAGAAGTCTCAGGATCGGTGAGGAATCCGGAATTAAACTGATCATTGCAGAATCTTCATACAATCTTGCTATTGCAGAATTAAGATTGAAAAATTTCTCTCAATCAAAAAAAATATTTATAAAAAGTATGATTTTATTAAATGAACTTGGTGACAGATATCGTATAACGGAAAATCTGATCAATATATCAAATCTTTTAAGTAATATGACTGAATATAGTCTTGCATGCAAAGTCCTTTCAGCATCAAAATCTTTATATGATATTATCGGCATTCCTATGAACAGAAATGATAAAGAGAAATATGAAACGGAATTTGAAAAACTGAGATCCGAATTAACTGATGAGGAATTTGATACTGAATGGAAGAAAGGTGAGAAGATCAATTTTGAAAATGTGATGGAGCTTGTGGGTGAAGTTAATAGTTAGTAGTTAGTAGTTAGTAGTTAATAGTTAATAGTTAATAGTTAATAGTTAATAGTAAATAGTTAATTTTATAATTTAATTATACTCAATACTCAATACTCAATACTCAATACTCAATACTTAATACTTAATACTTAATACTTAATACTTA
>JAGQWH010000104.1 GCA_020437545.1 Ignavibacteriota bacterium | reverse complement strand
ATTCAAAGAAAAAGAGCGCTTCGTCCGGCAAGAGGTTTGCTGTTGGTGACCAAAAAATTTGCCTGACTTGTTTACTTAATTATAAAATTTATCATGCAAATTTTTTGGAACACCAACAACAAAGCCCTTGACTTGAACCGAACCCGGTTCATAAATAAACTTGACTAATTTTTACCCCCGTCAGAGTCTCCGCAGCTTTATCGCGGGACTCTGACGATCGTCTTGTAATTAAAGAACACATCTGATATTTTTGTTTAACATGAAAAGGAGGAACTTATGTCAGTCAGAGAAAGAGAATTTATACCGGATAGTATTTATTTTATTACTTATACTATATATAAATGGATTCATTTATTTACAGAAGATAAATATTTTAATACGGTTTATAAGTGGTTTGATTATATGAAAAAACATTACAATAATAAAATTCATGGTTATGTAATTATGCCAAAACCATGTTCATCTGCTTCTTTATATTTCTGAGCAATCACCTGATGTTTCAAAACTTGTTCAGAATGCCAAAAGATTTCAGACCTTAGATATCATAAATTTTTTAACTTCAGATAACAAAACTGATCTTTTAAGGTTTTTTTCTGAGTCAGCTGATTTAAAGTAGGAATCAAAGCATAAAGTATTTAAAGGAAGATTTGATTCAAAAGAAATGGTAAATGCAGAAATGTACAGGGAAAAATTGAATTATATTCATAATAATCCTTGTACAGTTAAATGGCAGTTAGCTGAAAGATCTGAAGATTATTTGCATTCAAGCGCTTCAAACTATATTAGCGGGTATGGAATTTATGATGTGGAACTAACTTATTAAAGGGTGCGTCAGAGTCCCGCGATAAAGCTGCGGAGACTCTGACGGGGGTTGAAAGATGAATTTAAACTTGTGAATAATAAACGTCAGTTGGTAAGTTATTCAGGTCTTGATATAATCCAGGATCAATCCGGTAAGACAGAAAAGAAAACTAAAATTTCCAAACAGGGTAATTCAGATATAAGAAAAGCGCTTTACATGGCTGCATTAAGTGCACTTAAACATGACAAAAACTGTAAACTGCACTATCAAAGATTAATAAAAAGATATAACTATAAAAATAAAAAAAGAGCAGTAATGGCAATCATGAGAAAAATATTAATATTAATATATACTCTATGGAAAAATGATAAACCCTATGATCCGGAATATTATAAGAACGAAAGAATTGGTCTTCAAAATTAAAGAGTTTAAACAAACATACGGTTTGTTTGTGGCTTGATTCTTAACACAGTACCTCAGCGGGGACGGAAACGCAGAGAAGCAGAAAAAAGTTAAAAATAAAAAACTCTGCTCCTCTGTGGCTCTGCGTTTAAATAAATCTTGAAGTTTTAAGATAACTTCTTTTTAAATCTATTATTTTTAAATTACTTTTTAATAATTTAAAATTGAATATCCATGTCTGAATATTTAAATCTGCTTTCAAAAACCGAAATGAGAACCCTTGGCAAATTTGTAAGCTCCCCTTTGTATAACACACACAGAACATTCATAAAATATTTCGATTTTATGAAATCAATATATCCTGAAATACGAAATAACAGTAAAACAAAAAAGGATGCGCATAAATTTATATATGGCAGGAAAAAATTCAATCAGGCTTTGATAGATAAAGTGGAATCCGGTTTCGTCCTGCTGTTTGACAGGTTTTTAATATTTATGGAATCAGGAAATGATGAGGCAAGGGATAACCTCCTGCTTTTGAATGCTCTGAGAAAAAGGAAGATGCATAAAAGATATAAAAAGATATTCAATGCCATGAAGCAAAAGCAGGAAGAGGATCAACATAAAAATGATAAATTTTATCTTATGCAAATCCATCTCGAAGATGAATTGTTAAATGCCGAATTTCTGAATATTAAAGACAGAAACAATATTCTTATCAGGAAATCACTTAACATTAATTATTATTCCATACTTCAGAATCTTATAAGCTATTCACAGCTTATCCTTCAGAAGGGCGGTAAAAGCGCAGACTCACTGAAATTTCCGGGCAGTATGTATAAAGAGGTAATCTCGTATACGGATAAAAATCTGAACGAATTCCGTTCCGGGCATCATGATATTGTAATAGCATATTTTGCTGTTAAAATGTATTCGACGCTTGACGATAATTATTATGATGAACTGATGAAATTCTATAAGGCAAAGAAAAAGGAATTTACTTTTGAGACGACAAGGAATCTTTTTGTGATCCTGAGCATATTCAGAAGAATGAAAAAATTTGAGAATGCGGGTGAATACGGTATCAACAACAGGAAATTATTCGGACTTTATGACATGATATACATCAGAACTGATATTTATTCGGATTACTTCAGCAAAGGCAGGGAAATGGAAGATGTGCAGATGCTCGATGTAGTACAAACTACCATAGAACTGAATAAAAAAAACTGGCTTCTGAAATTTCCGGAAAAGCACGGAGCAAATTTTAAAGCCGGCTGGAAAAAGGACGGCATAAATTATATTATGGCAGGCAATCATTTTATTAACGGAGATCTTGAAAACGCGCTGAAATCAGTTTCAGCTATTTCTCACAGAAATATAAACATATTTTCAGATTCCACAATGCTGACCTGCCTGATCCTGTTTGAAATGAAAGACTTTGAATACCTGAAGATTGCGCTGAGGAATTTCCGCAAGTACACAAAAGAAAACAGGAATCTTTCAAATCTCAGGAGAAAAGTAAATCAGGATTTTTTAAAATATTTTAACGGCTTTATGAAGATATATTTATCCGAAAATATCAGGAAAAAAAAGGAGTATGAATCACTCAAAATCAGAATGAATAATGAAACTGTCTCTGTTTATTTCAGGGAGTGGTTTATGCGGAGGTTTGAATTGTAGTTGACGGCACCGGGAATTTTTTGAACTATTCCTCCGCGGCGGATTGGAAGGGGAGGGCATTCACTGTTCTTATTAATCTGCAACAGTGAATAGGATAAAGTAATATTCAGGAATATTCTTATCGAAAGGTTCGAGCCGTAGTAGGTGTTCCAAAAAAGTTTGATGACTACTTCTTCAAATAAAGAGAACTTTTTCACCAAACTTTTTTGGTCACCAACAACAAAGCCTTTGACTTGAACCGAACCCGGTTCATAAATAAACTTGACTAATAATATGAATCAAATTAAATTAGGAAGATTTTTGAAAAACAAATATGACTACGATGATAAAAAATTTTTTTTACTTCACAGCAACTGTCCTGAACTGGAAGCACATTTTTAAAATGGAATAGATTAATTTAGGCTTTAGAGCATTAAATGGAAAAATAATATTCAAAGAAAAAGAGCGCTTCGTCCGGCAAGAGGTTTGCTGTTGGTGACCAAAAAATTTGCCTGACTTGTTTACTTAATTATAAAATTTATCATGCAAATTTTTTGGAACACCAACAGCGGCTCGAAAATAAACCTAAAAATCCCAGATGAAAATACTGGTGAACACTCTGTCTATTTCAATCGCGGAGTTGCTGGAAGCCTTGCTTATGCGCGAAAATTTAAGAATAGAATACCGGGATCAATCGAAATGACAGAAAAAGAAACGCAGGAAGCTTTGAAGTGGTTATCAAGAGGACTGGAAGAAGCTATGATCGATTTTATTAAAAAAGCTAAAAATGATTCCTATGCTTTACGTGCAGCAGTATATGAATTTAGATATTTGCCTGTACTTGATGAATTTAAAGATGCCTATGAGGAAAGAGGTGTTGATGTTCAAATAATTTTTGATGGAAGAGGAGAGCTAAGTGAGAATTCAGAAGCTATAACAGAGTCCGGAATTCCATGGGATATTTTAAAGGCAAGAAAAAATGAAGCTGAAAAAAGCTATATATCTCATAATAAATTTATAGTTTTGTTAAAAGATGATGAACCTGTTGAAGTTTGGACAGGATCAACAAACTTAACTGAAAAAGGTATTTTTGGTCAGTGCAATGTTGGTCATGTCGTTCGTAACAAAGAGATTGCCTACAAGTATTTTCAATATTGGAATTTTCTAAAAGAAGATCCGCAAAACGCCACTTTTGATACACAGACATTAGAAATTGAACCTGATATAGACTATGAGGAGCTTAAGACGGGAACTACAGTGTTTTTCAGTCCTAGAAAAACAAAGAAAATTTTAAAGACATATGCAGATTGTCTGGCAAATTCCAAACAGCTCATTTGCGGAATGTTTCCATTTTCTTTCAGTAAAAAAATGAAAGAAATAATTAAACAGGATACTAACTTCTTAAAGTATGTGATCATTGATAAGAAAACGGTATACACAACTTTAACTTCGAATGATATAGATAATGTTATTGTATACGGAACAAATTTGAAAGATGGTCTTTACGACTGGCTATCGGAAATACATTCCGGGAATTTATTTAATCCAAATAGACCGGGAGCTGGAACAAACTTCATTCACAATAAAGTCATATTAATTGACCCCTTAAGCGAGGATCCGATTGTCATTACCGGGTCAGCAAATTTTAGTGATAACTCAATATCCGGGAATGATGAAAACACCATAGTTATTCGAGGGGATAAGGATGTTGCTGACCTATATTTCACTGAATTTGTCAGGATATTTAATCACTATTATTCTAGATACATAGCAATAAAAATGTCTTTGGAATTTCCCAATCAAGAAAACCCTTTACTTCTTAAAACCGATTATACAAAATGGGTAACATCATTCTTTAACCCTAATGGTTTGAAGTATAAACGAAAGAAAATGTTTGATGATATGAAAGCATAGTTTAATTAGTATCTCAACTAAATCAAGTTTAGACGCCGTTTTTTAAAAATTTCATTAATTGAAAAAAGGAAGGAGGTAACTTTATGATTCGAGCACCAACAAATAAAGGGATTAGAAAATAATTTTCTTTTAATTAAATTTGATTCCCTAGACAACAGGTTAACCGAATTTTAAATTCAAAGACGATTATATCTTTTAATCCGAAAAAATTTTAATATATAAATTTAATTAAAAAGTCGCTTTAAATGAAAAAGCTAAAATCCATTCCGGTATATTTTTTAATGATTATTAATTTATCATTGTTCCTTAACTCCTGCAGTAACGATAATCCAGTAAACTCTCCACCGCCGGATCAGCCATACGATTATGATTCGGCGAGGTTTGACTGGACAGTTGATACACTAGGAGGATCCGGTTTTTTGTATGGTTTTTTAGGAAGTCTTTGGGCGGTGGATACAAATGAAATTCTTATTCCAAATATTTTTGAAAATTCTTTGCTACATCTAAAAGATGGAGTAAAGACAATTACTTATTATCCGGCTGAAAATAGAGTTGGACTTATTCTTGATGATGATCAGAATAATGGTTATAGAATAGGTGATGTCTTGATTGGCAATTTTTATCAGCCAATTATCCAGAAATGGGATGGTAGTGCTTTCGTAGATATCTCAAATCCACAAAATTTTGATAGAAACTTCTTTATTTGGACAGCGATGATAAAGAATGATAATGAAATGTGGTTTGGGCTTACTGATGGGACAGTGGTAAAATATGACGGAAAAAACTTCACATCCTATCCATCATTAGGTCCTGATATTGTATTTACAAAAATATTTTATGACAATCTCAATCAGTTAACAATTCTTGCATGGGATCCGCATCATAAAATTGACCATACTGAATTCTTCGTTTTTCAGTTAATCAATGATACTTGGGTTAAAGTATTTGCTGACTATGACATGCTGAGACCCATTAGATATAATACAATTGAAAATTCAATTATTGCCTCCAGTAGTAATGGATTTTACAAATTAGTCGATAGTACACTGGTACCGACGTTAACTGTTCCAAATATCTATTATCTCACATTTGATGCTACTTCCAATAGTAATATACTTATAACCGGATATCATAGAATAGAAAATTATATTTCTCCTTTCTTTCATTGGAATGGAAAAAAATGGAGCAGAGAGGGACCTAATAATTTTCCCATGGTAGAGTCTAGAGTACATTTTCTTAATGAAAATGTGGTTTATATTGTAACTTATGATCACACTTGGAATTTAACTTATCTGATGCGAGGAACTAAAAAAACATATTAAAAACTTTTAACAAAAAATAATTATGAAAACTTCAAAAAAAATTTTTTTAGTTTTGTTTCTTTTTACATTTGTAAACTTCAACAGCTATTTATATTGCCAAGAATGGGAATCACAAAGTTTAGGAAGTAGTGGTGTTACGATGGATTTTATAAATGCAAATACAGGTTTTGTCGGTTTAAGAATTAATGGAGGTTATGATTATGCTATATACAAAACAGTGAATAAAGGATTAAATTTTAGTCTAGTTTGGACTAACCCTGTAACAACCGATAATTCAAAAGGTTTTGGAATTGATATGATTAACGATAATGTAGGATTTATGTTTATAGAAAGCAAGCTTCTTAAGACAACCAACGGGGGGACTAATTGGACGGAACTACATCAAATAAGGTATAATGAGTCTTATGAACCAACAATAAAGTTTTATAATGAAAATTTAGGCTTTGTTACATATACAGCACCCTCACTTGCTGATAATTCAGAGTTTTTTGTTTACAGATTTACAAATGGAGGAAACAATTATTCAAGTGTTTTTACAGGAGAAGCACATCGGGTTCCGGTAATAAAAGATATTGCTATTTCCTCAGCTGATCCTAGTAAAATTATCATGGTCGGTTTTTACATCGATCACTTAAATCAGGGGTTAACTAAAAGGTTCAGCTTAGTCTCATCTGATGGTGGATCAAGTTTTAATCCTACTTACACAACTTATTATAATACTGATTATTCTTCCATTGCATTCCTACCAGGTAGTTCGACGGATTATAGAATAATTGGAGGGTATTATGTAGGAGGTTTATCTGACCCTGTAAGTGGCACTTATTGCTTTAATAGCACAGATGCCGGCGTACAATCTAAAGTCACAAATATTCCTGAAATTTCACCTGGCATATCTTTTATTAACGAAAATGTAGGTTATGCATATGTCGGCGATACTTTGTACAAAACAACAAATTCCGGAACAAATTGGATTTATGCGTATGCATTTAATTCTGCATCAAACTCTAACAAAAGTGCATTAGTAACTTTTAATTCCGACATAGTATATACAGTTGGTCAAGAAGGAAATTTTGTAACTCACAAATTATTATCATATCTATACTCTAAATTTGATAACCAATCATCATCAGGGAATCTTGTATTCGATAATATTTCTTATAATACTCCTATAACTACATACCTTCGAGGAGGAAATAGTATTCTTTCATCAAGCATTTTAAATTCTGGTCAAAGCAATGAAAGATTGTTTTATAAATGGCAGAACAACAGTATGGCAAATCCCTATGAAATTAATTTAGAAAATCCGGGTAATTCATTTGAAAATTATTATAAAACAAAACAATTATCATCGACTTCCAGTGCTATCTCAAGTGTAAGCCAGACAAAGGTACTGAAAGATGAATGGGGAGCTATCAATCAAATACACCAAAGTATAGATGGAGGAATTTTTTATACAAAATCCTATGACAATGGTGGAAATTTTAAGAGAGAGGAAATTGTAAATGCTACTACTACACATTCAGTTGCAGATGGAAACAAAAACCCTTCATTATCTGAAACTAAATGGTATGGTGCTTTAGGAGGGGGTTATCCTGTAAATAAAAATGTTTCAGCTTGTTGGGAAAGATACAACTCATCTAATGGAACAACAGAAATTAAAGTAGCAGTGAGAAGCTATGATATTTATTCAGATACTTCTTTTAAATGGAATAGTTGGGAAGACGGAAACAATTCAGATGTTTTTGCTTCATTTAGTTCCAGTGCCAGTTATAATTCCTTTCCTAAGATTTTTGCTTCTGCGTTAGATCCGAATAACTATCTTGGTGAACCTTCCACATATTTTTTTGCGATTCCCCACTTAAGACCATATCAAGGAGGAAATAAGTTAGTAGTCTCATGCAGGAAGGGACCTTCTCTGGCTGCAGACTTTGTTTTAGATTCGGGAGATATTTCAGACTTAGCTGTTATAGACTCAATTAAGAATCCTGCCCCAGGAAATATTTTAATTCATTTTGCATATCGAAAAGTGAATCAAATAATTTATAGAAAAGAATTATTTATGTATCAAAGCGGATTGCCAATAGGAACTTATCACTATGAAGGACCTAAAGATGTAACCACTGGAGATGGCGGATATCCTGCAAGACTTACTCCTGATATTTCTATTATGAATGGTATACCAGTTATAACCTATGCAGCGAATTACAATGCATACAGAATCGTTGAATTTGAAGATAATTCAACTTCATCTTTTACAGTTGATCGATATCCGATTGTTAAAGTACACAGAATTAATGCCAATACTTGGGGCAATTATGTAATATACAGTTCAAATTATACACAGTCAAATCCAGATATTGAAGGTAGCAAAAATACAAGGTCGTATATTATTAATTACAATATTAATAATACTCAATTCAAGAAAGTAGCAAATGTAGAAAACTATCCGGGTTACTTCTGCAGTCCAAATACGTACACCGGAACAGATTCAAGACTTGTGGCTAATTCATATAATGGAAGTTTTGGGAGTAACTTGTCACTTCTTACATTATCTCCTCAAAGCAGTCTATATAAAATTGACAAACAGAATTTTGTAATAACAAATCATAATCCTATTGAAACGTTTGATGTTGATAATGTCCAAGGAGTTGTTAGTTCAGATTCTATCAGATATTCATTTAAACTCGGTCCAATATTTGTGCAAGATAATGGCAGCAATGAGGAAGTTCCTGTAGGTCCTACAGCTCCTCCGGAACAAGATCCCATTCTAAACAGTATAGAGTTTAATGAAAATTTGAGATCTCAGCCTTTCTTGTTAAATGAAACCAATCCATTATTAGTAAGTAGTAACGCTGTTTATTTAAAGGATAATTCATATTATTCTATTACAGAAATACCATACACAGTAAAATTAATCAACAAAAGAACCGATACTTTGCATAGAGTATTGTATCAGGACACAATACATGCAGGGGATTCAATAGAAACAGAATATTTGAGAGGATTTTATATTAGTGATATCCCAAATGGTGAAGATAGCTTTTATGTTAAATTGGATGTTGATGAGAATTTCGATGATGCTGCCTATTACATTAACCCAATTTATGATGATGAATATGATACCGAAGGTGACAACCCCTCAAATAGACCGTTAGCAATTATTTTTGAAGACAAAAATAATATAAATATTAATTCCTTAAAACCAATTGAATATTCCCTGATACAAAATTATCCAAATCCTTTTAATCCTTCTACAACAATACAATATAGTATTCCAAAGGATGTTTGGGTAAATATTAGAGTGTATGATATTAGCGGAAGAGAAGTTACAACTTTAGTCAATGAATATAAAACATCTGGAAATTACTCAACAAGATTTGACGGAAATAATTTAGCAAGTGGAATTTATTATTACAGAATTGATGCAGGAGAATTTAAAGATTCGAAAAAAATGTTGCTAATAAAATAATTTTGGGAGGCCGGATAAAAGGGTTTGGATGATTCCAAACCCTTTTTTTCTTGTTTTAAGATACATAGAATAAAATATTTTGAAATAAATAAATAGTTGTCTAAACGACGAGAATTTTTTTGATATAATTTGATAAATAAACTTTTTGTATTTGATTACTTTAATTATTAAAACACTTTTTTTAAACATATCTCTCAAAATTGTTACATGAAAAAATTTATTTTTGTTATTTCAATTTGCGTTTTATTCTCGTTAAGTTTTAACTTCTTAAAAAAAGTAAGTGCAATTAACAATGTATTCCCTGAAAGAATATTTTCTTCTGAAGAACAACAAATTCTTTTTTCTAATCTTATAGACTCTATCGATCCGGGTACAGTAGATCCTTCAGACTCTACAGATTCTGGTATTTCACCTCCTGCTGGTCCGTTATACGATGTTAGTAATATGTTTAATGAAAGAGGATACTATAAATCAAATGGTTTTAGTTTTGATGAGCAGGAAATCATAAATGATTTTAATGGCAATCTAATGTATAATATACCGCTATATAACTATAAATTACCGGGTGATTTGGTTTTTGATGTAGGTTTAACTTATAACGGATCTGTTGGACATATCTTTAATACCGGAGATACCAGCCATTTAAATAATCAAACTGCAGGAAAATATAACATGAATTTTCCCGAATGGATAGTGAATATAAACGGCATTGCAGTACAGACATTAAATTTTGAAACCAATTTCTTTTCTAATGTAGTTCAGACAGGAGTAATTCAAGAAAATAATGTGCATGCTTTGATTACAGGTTATCATTACGGAAACCAGTTGATTGATGCATTTATGCCAAATCCTGATCATATAAATATTCTTGCAGGTGACGGTTCAGTTATCTCGCTAATAAATGATGCAAGAGACACCAGTATTACCGGCTATTATTCTTATGAAGGAAAGGAATTATACTACAAAGCAAGAGTAACAATGATTGAAGAATCCGGATTCTGGAAATCACGAAACAGGAAAGTTGAACTTATGAAAGGAGACGGATTAATCTTCATTTTTGAGGAAAGTAAAATTCAGTTCTCAGATTTTGATACTTCAAACACAATTTCACCTGCATTGAGACCAAAAGTATTACTTTTAAAAAGTATAAAGGATAGATTCAATAACATAATAAGTTTATCATATAGTGTTGAACATCCTTACCAAATTGGAAGTATTTATGGAAGACCACTTCTAACATCAATAGGATTTAACACCGGATTTTCAACAAGTCCACTTCAAAATCTATATTTTATTTATGGACTGCAAATAATTAAAATCATCCACACTTCTGAAATTAATGGAAGTTATACATTTAAATTTGAAACCCCAGTTTCCTTTACTCCTGTTGAGCAAGAGATTACTAATCATAGAGCAACTATTTCAGAGACTAAAAACATTCTTGGGCAAACAAATACCATAAAATATAAAAATTATGTGCGAACATTTTCTGATGTCATCAACCCATTTTTTAATCCAAGTACCATGACTGTTTCATTGAATAATTTAAAACGAATGACCAATTTTAAAAATGGATTGGGGGGAAGAAGAGGATATTCGTATTTTCAAAATGACAACATAGAGGTGAGTTTAGTTCAATACAACTCTAATAATTCATTAATTCGAAGCGCGTATTATCAAGGTTATGGAAGAGATCCATTTTATGTTAACATGCTTTCATCCAAAAGGGATACAAACGAAACCGGACTTCCTTTGTGTAAAGATACAATACTTTATTATTATCATGATATTAACAATGATTATAACAATAAACCTGTTGATAGTTTAGATATTTATACAACAACCAGAATTAAAAGTAACTTAATTCCGGGAATATCATGGGATGTTTCTTTAATGAATCAATCTAAAATCAATTATTATAAAGTATACCCATTATACGATCCAGCTCAGTTGCAAGTGCCCGATTTAAAAGATGTCAGCGGAATTACAAAACTAGTCAGAGAAAATACAAAAATTAACTCTAGTGGAGATTCAATAATAATTACTTACAATTATGAGCACGGAATTCTCCAAAGTAATGTAGGTTTCAATGGTTCATTTCTGATCACAGAAAGAAAAACCGATAGTTACGGTAAAACCAAAACAAATACTTTTCAATACGAATATTCCCCGCAATTTCATGATGAGTTTTACTATGTATCAAAAGATCTGGTCAGAAAAACAGTTGAAACCGATCCTTTCAATAATTCGACGAGTACAACTTCTAAATATTTTCTATATAAGTTTAATTTTCCTTTTAGCACAGAACCTGACAGCGGTATCTATTATAAAATCCAGCTTCCGGATTCCCTTAAAAAATACAAAGCCTCTAACGTATTAGCTTATCAAAAAGTATTAAGCTATATAAATGATACTTCAAGTTCTGAAGGCTACGAAGGACAATTAATCAGCGATAAAATATACAACTCAAATAATTTCTCGGATTTTATTGAAACTAAATATGAATATTATAAAAGAGACACCGTAGGTCTTTACTTGTATGGAGGTTTGGATGACTTCCCCAAAAAAGAAGGAAATCTTAAATTGATTTCAAATCCGAACGGTCAAGTTCAAAAGTTTTTTTATCATTTGACTGATACATCTGAGGCAGCTCCACCGGATCCAAATTCTGATTTTCCGGATTACCCTTTTTTTTATTATAAAATAAAATACAATACCGGAGCAGTCACTGATTCATCTGAAATGATCTATGACAGAAGATTACCAATAAGAATAGATAATTACAAAGTTTTAGGCGGCAGTACAGATACACTTTCAAAAGTTTATAAGACATATACAGCAGATGGTAGTCCTTCAAAACTGATAGATCAGAACCGATATCTGACAGAATTTAAATATGAACCTATGCATAGAATAAATTCGATTACACTTCCTGGCGACTTTTCTACTTCAAAGGATAGTACTATTTATATTGTCCGAAAGGATTCTTCCGATGTTGTAAACGAAATTCAAAGTGATTCATGGGGAAATTATACTGTTAATAACTCAAAAACCCATTATTTAAATAGCTCTCAAACACAATATCTGAGCTGTTCACCAAATAACCTGAATATGATCATCAGTCCGTCAGAGAATGTAAATCAGTATGTTTACATAAAATTAGCTAATAATATTCCAAGGAAATATCTTTCAATTGATTCTGCAGTATTTAGTTTTTATGTCAGAACATTTACTGCTCGTTACAATGGTTCTGCCCTTAACCAAAATGAGTACAAATCATATATTAAAGGGATTACTGATTTGAACAACCCGGAGTTGGATGATGGTTGTACTTATTGGCACAATAGACCTGCCGTTTTAAGTAGCTTTTCAGACACTGTAAATTTACCGTATAAAACAGATTGCGCTTATGAAATTAGAAAAGCAAATGTTAAAAGTCTTTTTTTAAATTTAGGAAACCAACAAAAGGTTGTTAAAGGATTAACCATTAGTTCTGCTTACACAGGTATAATCGATCCTGAATTAGATTTATTGTTTCTTCCTCATTTTGATTTAGAGATGGCGTACTGTGGTAGTTTTCCTGATAACTCCTGGTTTTACAATTATAGACCTAAGGTAATCATTCGCGGCAAGCTGGATATTTCTGATACACTAAAAATCCCAGTCATCAAAGGAGGTTCAATTAAATATACTTACAATGACACTGACCATACAATAAATGTTTACTCAGTCAGAAATACTTTTTATAATGAACGAAGCAAAGTTAAATATTCCATAGACGGGTTTGGGAATATTAAACAGAAAGATATTTATACTGATGAATCAAATTCGAATACCTACAGATATAAATTCAACTATATGAACAAACCGTCAGTGAATATTGACGCACTTTCAGATTCTACAAATTTCTCTTATGACGGGCTTGAGAGACTAATTAAGACAAGAAATGCCGATACAAGCTCAACTCTGAATTCATATTCATATTATGATTCTTTAGTTTATACCTTTGGTACGGTGAAAAATCTTATAGAAAAGCAGCGTTTCAAAGATGAAGAAGGAAATCCTTTTGACAAATATTTCGATGCTGTCGGAAATCTTTTACGCGAGGTTAAATTTGTCAGTATTCCTGCTCCGGAAGAAGACTTTCCTTCTACATCGCTGATCACAGATTATAAATATGA
>JAGQWH010000103.1 GCA_020437545.1 Ignavibacteriota bacterium | reverse complement strand
TAGTTAGTAGTTAGTAGTTAGTAGTTAGTAGTTAGTAGTTAGTAGTTAGTAGTTAGTAGTTAGTAGTTAGTAGTTAGAAAATTAATATATTCTAGTCATCTATATTTATAATTTGTAATTTATAATTTGTAATTTGTAATTTGTAATTTGTAATTATAAGCATATTACTCAATACGCAATACTCAATACCCAATACTTTTTCTACGAATGAAACGAATTCTCATTGTAAGGACCGACCGCGTCGGTGATGTAGTAATGATCACTCCGATGATACGAGAATTGCGGAAAACCTTTCCGGACGCTTTCATTGCGACTCTCACAAACACCAACACACAGGACATTCTCATAAACAATCCACATTTAGATCAGATCATAGCTGATGATCTCAGCAAGGACAGTTTTTATTCGGTGACAGCTAAACTCAGAGAGTATGATTTTACAGACGGTCTTCTTGTAATGCCGACCGAAAGGGCGGCTTATCAGATGTTTCTCGGCGGAGTCAAGAACCGCATCGGAGTCGGCAGGAAATTTTATGAAGTGATCACATTGATGAAAAGTGTTTCACGGAACAAATACATTCCTCTCAGACATGAAGCTGATTACTGCATGGATCTTGCAAGAAAGATAGGAGTCGTATCGGATGATCTGACTCCGGAAATTTTTATCACTACGGAAGAAAAGAAAGCGGGTATGGATATTCTGAGAAGTCTTGATATTTCCGAGAGTGATTTCAGGATCATAGTTCACACAGGCTCCGGAAAGTCTTCATCAAACTGGAGCGAAGATAAATATCTTGAACTGATAAAAAGAATTACGGAAAAACACAGCTCCGCCAAAATAATTCTTACGGCAAAAGAGATGAGTGATGAATTCAAGAAAAATATTAGTTCATTAAACAACAATAATATTGTATTTGCAGATCAATGCGTAAAGAGACTCAGAGATCTGATCTGTATAATTGCCAATACTGATCTTCTGATCGCACCTTCAACCGGTCCGCTTCACATAGCTTCCGCATTAAAAATAAAAACCATCGGACTCTACTGTCACCGAAGAATGAACTGCGCAAAGCACTGGGGAGCTCTCGGAAGCAAAGCAGTAAATCTTGAGATCAGCAAAGAGTTCTGTGACAATAATTGCAGCCCGGACAAGGAAACATGCATGTTTGAGGGTGGTATTACAGTTGAAGATGTAATGAAAGAAATTTGATTTCAGGTGAAATGAAAAACCGGAATTCATCTGACTCAATGTTTATCTATATAGAAGAAGGGTGATGCAGGTTTTGCTCAATGAATATAGTATTAAATACAAGTTGCTTTTTAAGAAATACAATGTTATTTTTGTGATAAGAATTTTTCCATAAATCAAATAAAAAATAAAATGACAAAAGAAGAACTAATTACCAAGATTGCCGGAGACGCTAAGATAACTAAAGTTCAGGCAAAAGCAGCATTAGGTGCAGTTGTTGAATCAGTAATGAAGACCTTGAAAAAAGGCGGAAAATTATCATTAGTAGGATTCGGTACATTTTCAATCTCCAAGAGAAAAGCAAGAACAGGAAGAAATCCACAAACCGGAAAACCTATTCAGATCAAAGCTAAAAAGGTTGCGAAATTCAAAGCCGGAAAACAACTTTCTGAATTCGTAAACAAGTAATAAAAAATAAGCGCTGCACTTTTTTAATAAAAGTACAACGCTGGATTTACTAAGTTATAGAAAGCGCCTTAATGGCGCTTTTTTTTATTTCACTACCGCAAACTTTCCTGTAAATTCATCTACTTCCTGTCCGGATGAATTCGTACCCGTGGCTCTGTAAATATAAATTCCGGTATTGATGCTGTTGCCGTTCTGATCTTTCATATCCCATTCCACTCCGCCGTTTCCGTTTGTTTCCTTAATGTTGATCAGAAATTTTCCGGTCAGATCGAAGATATCTATAGATGCATTCTGTGTTATGTTGGCAAATGTAATGTAATTCACACTTGAATTAAAACTGAACGGATTCGGATAGACATACATTTCATCGAGATTCTCTTTATTGAATATCAGACCGAAACTGCTTCCGGCACCTTCAACTATCTTTATTCCATCAGCCGAATAAACATTGAATGCCTTTAATAAATAATTTTTCCCGGTAGCACCAATTGCTCCGTTATTCTGAAGATTCAGATATATAATTCTTCCGTTTGCATTGTCTTTTTCAACTGACAGAACTTTTATATCAAACGGTTCAAAAGAATAATTAGCAGGATTCAGAATAGTGGATTCATCAGTTTCAGTATTGAACTCAACCTTAAGTCTTCTGCTGCCGGTCATCTCAAGTTTTGATATATAAAACTTACCTGAGTCGGTCTGACTGGCTGCAAAGCTGACAGAATTAGTATCTACAGGCGAGTCATATACATCTCTCAACCCATCCGCCCTGACAGTATAATTACCGTTTGGAAGCTGCTCTTCAAATGACAGGAAATAATTGTAATTGTCTTTCACCGCTATGTTCTTTGGAAATCCAATTCCGTTGCTTACAATAAATGAATGCAGCGCAGGAATAGTAGATGAGATCTTTTCTGATAATGTAACCGTCAGGAATCCGTTATTCTCAGACTGCGCCGCAACAAGTCTGGTCTTATTATGACAAAAGATCTTTACCGCATCTGACAGAATACTTTCATTAACGGAATTCTGAAGATCGACCGCTGATACTTTATAATAATAATCTTTCCTGTTTGTTACATTCATATCCTGATACACATTCACATTCACAGAATCATACAAAACAAAATTCACTGTCGTATCGCTTCTGTATATTTTATAATAATCCGCTCCTGCCGTGTTTTCAAATGTAAGTCTGATCAGATTTGAATCAATGCTGTTACCTTTCAATCCGAGCGGGGTTGCAGGACCGGTAAAGGCTATATCCTTTTCAAAGAAAAGAAGCGTGTCATTGACCGTATTCAGTCCGAACTCCTTTACACCGTTTCCGTCAAAATCATAAATGATCTGATTGAAAGTATTGATGCCTTCCTTATAATATGCGGGCAGAAATCTTGATTGAGAATTATTGAATTTCATTATATAAAACAGCGTGCCTGTGTTTATCAGAACCTCGTCACCATTTTCATTATCAACATTTGCGGCTCTTGTACATGTCTCGGTATATGATTTATAATTATATATATCAGATCTGTCCAATATTGAATAAGTATTGTCGGCAGTTGATGTGAATGCATACAGGCTGTAGAATTGTATCAGTTCGCCGTCTTTACTTACGACACCGACTGCAAAGTCCATCTTACCATCGCCGTTGAAATCTCCGGCAGTCACATTATCACCTCTCAGTATCATATCTATCGAGTCTTTATAGACCAAAGCATAATTGTTATCCGATACATTTTCATAAACCATTATCCCGACTTTAGGTAATGCAGATCCGGGAGTCTGATAATATAGATTTATAAAAGCGATGTCAGTTTTTCCGTCACCGTCAAAATCTTCAACCAATGCATTTTGTGAATTCGGAGTAGAATCAAATCCGAAGTAAGGAAGTACGGCAGTCTGTGTATATGTATTATTTCCGTTCGACTCAAGTATCCTCAGACCACCGGTTCCGAATCCGAGTATTTCCTTTTTGCCGTCGCCGTCAGTATCGGCAATTCGGGCAGACCAGAAGTTACCGTTAGATGAATCACTCCATATCAGATCTGTCGGTAGCTGATTAACTCCCGGAGCTTCGTACAAAAAGCCGTTACGTCCTTTGGATAACAGCATTTCATTTTTTCCGTCACCATCTATATCACTGATGTCCCTTCCTACCTTGAAATCACTCCAGTTATTGTTAGATATCTGATTAAAACTTCCGTTGTTGTATTCAAAAAAATTGAGTTTCAGATTTTTCTTAATGTCATTAAGCATTACATCATTCTTCCCATCATTATTATAATCATATATAGTAGGAGATGACTGCGAATAAGTAAGTGAATAATCTTTTTTAATATAACCGTAAGTGTTGATCTCCGGCTGAGTATAAAAATAAAATGCAGTATCGGTTAAAGTTGCTTTCTTACCGTTCAATGATTCGGCTTCGAGATAGAATTCATATTCCGTATTTCCTGCAAGCGAATTTCCGCTCAGTAAACCAAAATGCGCTTCGGATACAAATCCAATGTTAGGCGTACCGACGTCAGCCAGAACAAAACTAAACGGATCATTCGATCCTTTTCTTCTGTAAAAAATTTTTCCCAGAGTCCTTTTATTAGTAGCAAATAAGATCAGTTCAGAATAATTGTTTTTATCTATGACATTTCCAAAGCCAACGTCTGTAATAATCGGCGGATTTCTGTCTTTAAAAATTATCATCCGGTGCTCGATCGTTCTGCCGGAATTACTGTTGATAGCAAGTCTCAGTGTGTAAGAAGTATCTGCTAACGAAGATGTATTCCAGTTCATCACTGTGTCATTCAAAACCTGCGAACTCTGATTTTCAAGTAAAGGTATCCATGCTGAAGGTCTCTGTCCCACTCCGTAATAAAGCGAGTAAGAAACAAACAGCGGTGATGCTGCGGAAACGCTGATTGGAACTACATCCGTATCAAATGTAAAATCCTGAAAAGGATAATTTATTCTTGCAATGGAAGGATTATTAAAATTCTGAACAGCAGATAATGCATTCACTCTTCCCGAGGAACGCAAATGATCCCAGTTGTTCTGTCCTGCCATGAGAGTAGTAGTAGAAACTAAAATTCCTCTTAACTCCTCATTGGAAAGACCGGGATTTTCCGATCTTAGAAGTGCTGCAACACCTGCAACTATCGGAGCGGCAAAAGACGTACCGTTTAGTTTGTCATAATCCCCGCCGAAAGTCGAACTTCCTTTTCCGACCCTTACTGTAGTAAGATTCTGAAGACCGGGTGCGAAGATATCAACTGTTTCGCCATAGGAAGAAAATCCGGCTTTGTTATCAGTAAGATCTGAAGCACCAACAGATATAACTTCATCATAGGAAGAAGGATAATGCAGTCTGTCACTGCCGTCGTTTCCTGCTGAGCAGACAATGAACACATCCTGTGTATAGGCAAACCTGATCACATCTCTTAAAAGATTACTGAAGATATAATCACCAAAACTGAAATTAAAAATTTTAACGCCATTTGAGATACCATATAAAATTGCATTGGCCACATCATCTTCTTCACCGTAACCTTCGGCATCAAAAGCTCTGAGTACCATTACTTTACTGTTTGGCGCGACAGAAGAAATTCCAAGATTATTATTAAAAGTGGCATTAATGATTCCCGTTACGGCTGTACCGTGTGAATTTTTATTGTCATCGGTCGGATCATTATCAGGCTCGAGATAATCACCTCTTCTCGGATCACCGGTAAAAGGTTCGTCAGTAAAATCCCAGCCTCTCCAGTCATCAATGAAACCGTTGTTGTCATCATCTATACCGTTGTCCTGTTTGCCTTCTCCGTATTCACCGTAATTAATTTTATAACTTGTCTGAAGATCGGGATGAAGAAAATCGAGTCCCGTATCAATGACACCTATTACGATATTTGAATCACCCTGAGTAATATCCCAGGCGCTTCGCATTCCTATCTGATCAAGATAAGCCTGTGTGCTGAAATAAGTATCATTCGGAGTTACGGCATTTTCAGATATGTTATCAACTCTTAAAATTCCTACAGGCTGAATGTATTCAACATATTCATTTTTCGATGCAGAGCTTAAAAACTTTGCCAGATTATTTTCATTTACTTCAATAATAAAAATTCTGTCGAGTCCTGCTTTTTTATAACTTTCATTACCGGCATATTTAGCATTGGATTTTTTAAAAACCTCAGCCGAACTCTTTACATCTGCGTCTCTGCTCAATGCCGATATCGAACTGTTTCCCGATTTGACACTGTTATTCTTAAAATTATTTACAACATCGGACGGTGCCGAACTTTTTAATTTTATTATGATATTCCCGTTTTGTGAAAATGCTGTTCCACAAAATGAAAACAGTAATATGAATATGGGGATAATGGAAAACTTCATTTTTGATTTTAATTTACTAATAAACTTTTAAGATAACCTGCAAACAATAACTGAAAATTTACAGCTGAATTTATACAATTAATATAACTAGTTCTTATATTCCTCCATCCTGATCTCTTTCAATATCCAGTTATCATTATCGATCAATACTTCAGTAGGTTTGCCTTTGACAGGCTGCTCGAATAGCTGTTCTCTTGATTCATTGAAAATCGTAAACTCCTCTTCGCCGGATTCTGTTTTCACAATGATCTGAACCGGCATTTTATATACATCCCTGTCTTTCTGAGTCTGTCTGAGATTTAATCTCACCATATAGACTCCCGAGTTTTTCTCTCCGTTAAAGTCGTCATATTTCCATGAATAGATGTAATCAGGTCTTCCGGTGCCGGTAAATATCCATTGATCAAAAAAATATTTCAAGTCAGTTCCCGAAATTTGTTCGCAGACATTCTGAAAATCCAGTGTCGAAGCATTCTTATATTTATATTTCTCATAATATGTCCTAAGGATCTTATAAAAAACAGAATCACCCGTAACGCCTCTCAGCATGTGAAGACACCATGCGCCTTTTTTATATACAGTTGAATTCAGAATAAATCCTTCCGGATCATATACCCTTCCCTGAAAATAACCGTAATCCATGCTCTTCATTGTTTTCTTATAACCTTTAATTCCATCCCTGTGCTCAGCCCACATAGCTTCTCCGTATGATGCAAAACCTTCGTTGAGCCATATATCTTTCCATGTCATTGGCGTGACTGCATCGCCAAACCACTGATGAAAAAGTTCATGAGCGACTATAGATTCATATCTCTTATCACCTGTTACAGTTGTATGTCCCATACTCGAGACTGTCTGATTTTCCATTGCGCCGCCTGCCCAGCCTACCATTGCCATTCCGTATCTCTCGTTTATGAAAGGATATTCGCCAACCTTTTCAGAGAAAAACTCTATCATGCTTACGGTACTGTCCCAGTCATTTTTTGCATTTGCCAGATATGAAGGATAAACAAAATAATCTACATTCATTTCTTTTAAACTGTCACCGGTGTAATATTTATCTGACCATGTGTCATACTTAGCTATAGCTATTGAGACAAGATAAGTAGCGATCGGATAATCAGATCTGAAATAGAACGTTTTAGTATTGTCAGATCCGGTTTTAACTTCTTTAAGAAGTCCGTTTGATACTGCTGTCAGCTGTTCAGGAACCGTAAGCGTAACTTCACTGGTGAATTTATCATTAATAATATCCTTACACGGCCACCATGCGGGAGCGTTTTCGGGTTCGCTGAGAGTATAGATTGCCGGCTCGTTATCAAAGCTTTTAAATTCAAATGTCTCAAATCCCTTACTGACCGGAGCTCCTTCATAATTTATCTCTGCGGAAAATTCAGTTGTTTTTTGTCCGGATCTTTTAAGGTTTACAATTATATAATTATCATTTCTTTTAAAATCGATATTTTCATTATTGAATTTAACGCTGTTCACTTTCATGTTATCAAAGAGATTAATATACAGTCTGCTGAGAGTATCCGAAAGGATCAATCCTTTCATGTTCATTTTTCCGTAGATGTATTTCCTGGGAATGTCAAAGGAAAGATCCAGTTTACAATGCTGAACGTCATAAAGATCCTGACTGGCAATTACGGATGATTCTCTTTTATCACTGCTTTTGGTGTATTGAACGGTCTGATATTTATTCGAAAAGAATTGTGCAAATCTCATTAAAACATTTCCCTCTGAGATTATTTCATAGAACTTGAATCCGATAAGCGTCCAGAAAGACAATGACATAAGGACAACGAAAGTTATTAACAGTTCGAAGTAGCTTTTTTTCATCAATGAATTTGAGTTGGGATTTTGCACAGTGAATAGAACAAATATACGTGATAAAAGTTTAGTAAAATATACTGATATTAGAATCCAAATTAATTATTTTTATACAACTTTTAAATTAAACCCACTTTTATATGTCTGTAAAAAACAAAGCTTTTTCGTTCTTAATAATTATTGCAATATGTTTTTCCCTGAGCTCCTGTATCGGTGTAGACCGTCAGATCAAACTCAATAAAGACGGTTCGGGTGAAGAGACAATGAAAATTACATTCATGAAAGAGTTTTACGGACTCATGAGCTCCATGTCCGCAATGATGGATTCTGCAAGACAGGAATCGTTTCTTGATTCCCTGTACAATGATCAGATATTTATAGATAAGACTAAAAACGGATATGATTCAATTCCGGGAGTAAAAATTATTGATATCTCATCTCAAAGAAATGCTGATTCCTCCAGTACTTTTACAATAAAATACAGTTTTGACAATCTTGACGTTCTGGGCTCTTCATTACAGAAGACACTGGAAGACGAGAACGATAATCAGGATAAAATTCCTACCGTTGTGACTATGATGCCTGAGGGAGATAATATTGTTTTTCATTATGATTATGAGAAACCTGAAGAAGAAGGAGAAATTGATTCTACTGAAATAGCGATGAAAAATTCAATGATGAAAATATTTGAGAATGGTTATATAAACTTTGAAATAGAATTTCCTTATGAAGTAATATCATCAAACTCTACTTCTGCAAACGGCAATATTCTAAAATGGGATTATCCGATGAAGGATATTTTTATGGACAGCAAGCTTAATCTCGAAGCTGTAATGAAGAAATAATTTAAATTAAAATCAGAAAAAATCATCAGATCATTTAATAGTACAAAAATAAAATTTCTGACAGGGAAAGTTATTCTTTCAATATTAATCAGCGGAATACTAATATCCTTTTTCAGTACTCAGATAAGATCACAAACCGCTGTTCCCGAAGGATTGCAAAGATTATTAAAAGCATATCCTGACTTTCTTGATTCTGCGGACCGGAATAATCTCTACTGGAAAGACGGGACAGTGATGGTATATGATGACGGGATCACTGATAAGACTCACGATGAAAAGCTTGAGGATCCGGATCTGGAAGATATGCTTTCACAGGAATATACTGCCGGACCAGACTGGTCTGAACCTCCTGCAGAAAATTTCGAACCGGGAAGGATCAGATATGAGCCGTTTTTTTTGAAAATGTACGGAAACAGTTCCGGTGAAGTAAGTCAGCATCTGGAAAGCATTACATGGGTTGACGGTTCTGAATTAGCTTTCAGCAATGTCAATGGTGCAGCGGATAAATTAAGACTTGTAATTAAAGAGCTGAATGAACTTCCTTCAGAATACCAGAAGTATTTAAAGAACCCCGGAGGTACATTCGTCTGGAGGAATATTGCAGGAACAGACCGTTTGAGCAATCATTCATTCGGAACTGCACTGGATATTAATACAAAATACTCTGACTACTGGAAATGGAATAAGAATCTGAAATATGTAAACCGGATCCCGATTGAGATAGTTGAGATTTTTGAAAAATACGGGTTTATCTGGGGCGGAAAATGGTATCATTATGATACCATGCACTTTGAATTCAGACCGGAACTGATAACCAGTGTTCCATAGTTCACATTATTCCGATGCCGGAGTTTTATTTTCGGTCAATAGTAAAGTTGAGTTTAAATTCTTTTCTGAATATTTAAATTATTTGATTGAAAATAAAAAAAAGTATAAATATTTTCAGGAAATCAGAAGAATTTAGAGCTTAAGTATTCTAAATTACAAATACTTAATAATATTTATCTTTGTAGATACTTTCTTTGTTCAAAGTGTGGAGATATTGGACATATCAGGAATTGGCATAAAGATTTAACTGATTTATGAAATTCTTTGGTATGATAATTGTAGATTAATAAATTAAATAAACATAAAAATGACACAAAATATTCTAAAAGTACTTATAGTTTTCTTTTTTGCTGTTGGACTTGTTTCCTGTACAAAGGAAGTTCCACCGGAGCTTTTAAGTAATAAGCAGAAAGATCAAACAAACAATGAGAAGCCTGAAATGCCGGATGATTCTATTCACAGAAATCTCAAACCAAAAGATTCTTTTCATGGCGGCAGTACCACAGGTGATGATAAAGAAGAAGCAGTGGATGAAGATGCTTTAAAATATACAAAAGAAGCAGATGAAGCTGATTCAAAATATCAGAAGACTAAATCTGAAGAAGATAAACAAGCATGCATATATGCACAGTTAAAGGCTGCTAATTTCCTTATGTTTGAAGCTGATCTTCCGCCAAGAGAGAAATACAAGCCTGCTTTACAGAGATACAGAAGAGTACTCGAGCTTGATCCGAAGAATCAGGAAGCAATGGCAAACAAAACAGAAATAGAAGATATTTATAAATCTATGGGTAA
This sequence comes from Ignavibacteriota bacterium, assembly GCA_020437545.1. Taxonomy (GTDB): domain Bacteria; phylum Bacteroidota; class Ignavibacteria; order Tepidaquicellales; family Tepidaquicellaceae; genus JAGPCH01. The sequence goes on along the minus strand of JAGQWH010000103.1, from coordinate 3,417 downwards.
GCCGATCCCAAATTAATTTGAATTTTCTTTTTCAGATTTAAAATCGGTATATTTATAACAATATTTAAAAATTCTAACTAAACAAGCATCATGAATATCAAAACAATAACCGGAATTTCAATTATAGTTATTTTCTTAGTTGTCGGTTTCTTTTCATTTTCCGAAAGTAAAATTGAATACAGTAATTTCGAGAAAGCATCAGAAAATCACAGAACCTGCCAGGTAAAAGGTACATGGGTAAAGGATAAAGATGCGAAATTTGATGCAAACACAAATGAATTCATATTTTATATGAAAGACGAGAACAACTCTGAAGTTAAAGTCATTCTTGCCGGTGCCAGACCAAATAATTTTGAAATGGCTGAATCAGTTGTAGCAAAAGGCAAAATGAAAGATGGTAATTTTCATGCAAAAGAAGTTCTGACCAAATGCCCGTCGAAATACGAAGGTAAAGGCGAAGATGTAAAGAAATCAGGAATATAATTTTAAAATAACATAATTTAAAAAAGCCCTATGGGTACATTTATAGTATACATAGCATTTTTCTCGTGTCTTCTCTCTGCGATCCTTTATTTGCTTGTGAGCAGAGGAAATACAAAGATCATCGGAGCAGCGAGATTTATGTTTCATGCTTCTGTAGTAATGACGATCTCCTCAGCAGCTTATCTGCTGTATCTTATCATTACACACCAGTTTCAGTTCACATACGTATGGAATTACAGTTCAAAGGATCTCCCGATAAACCTGCTGGCTTCAACGTTCTATGCAGGACAGGAAGGTAGTTTTCACCTTTGGGCATTTATGATGGCTGTCCTCGGAGTATTTTTAATGTCATATCTGAAAAGCCGTGATCAGGATGATATAAAGAATGAACATAATAAAGGTCATATCATAAAAGATGACAGATTTGAACCGCTTGTAATGTTTACGTTTGCTTTTATTCAGACTTTCCTTTTATTCATACTAATTATTAAATCTCCATATCTTTACGTTTGGGAATCCTTTCCAAAAGATGTAGCGATAGGATTTGTTCCCGAAGACGGAAGAGGACTTAATCCGTTACTTCAGAATTTCTGGATGACAATTCATCCTCCTATTCTGTTTGCAGGATTTTCATCGCTTGCAATTCCTTTCTGTTTTGCGATAGCAGCATTGGTAAAGAATCAATATAACAGATGGCTTAAACTTGCTTTACCATGGACGTTGTTCTCAGGAATGGTCTTAGGTGTCGGTATAATGCTCGGCGGTTTCTGGGCATACGGCGTACTTGGATGGGGCGGATACTGGGGCTGGGATCCTGTAGAGAATTCATCATTTGTTCCATGGATCGTAATAGTCGCAGCTATTCACTCAATGATAGCTGAAGAGAAAACAGGAAAATTCAAGAAGACAAGTTTGTTACTTTGTGTAATTGCTTTTGTACTGGTTTTATATTCTACATTCCTTACAAGAAGCGGAATTCTTGGCGATGCATCAGTTCACTCATTTGTCGATCCCGGACAGGAAGTATATCTGTTCTTAGTAGTGTTTCTTTCACTATTCGGAGGAGGCGGAATTGCACTTATATTATTCAGATTGAAAAGTCTCAGATCTGACAGCAGTCAGACGGCAAATATGCTTTCACGTGAATCCGCTGTATTTATCGGAGCCATCACACTTTGTGCAACTGCTCTTGTTATTGCAGTCGGAACAAGCTGGCCTATACTTGCTAAAGGAACAATTGATCCTGCATTCTATAATAAAATGAATCTTCCTCTGGCAATTATGATAGCTGCCATTAACGGCATCAGCATTTTACTTGCATGGAAACATACAGATGAAAAGAGATTCTTTAAAAGTTTGTATCTTCCGTTAATAATAACGGGAATTGTAACAGCAATTTTAGTCATATTCGCGGTAAGAGATGTTCTTATTGCAATATTCGTAGCTGCATCTGTTTTTGCTTTAATCATAAATGCAAACATTGCCACTAAAATATTCTTAAAAAATAATCTGAAAGCCGGACCATATATAGCGCATCTGGGAATAATGATACTTTTCCTTGGAATTGTAGGCTCATCACAATATTCCGAAGAGGTTAATCTGTCACTGCCGCTTAATGAGACAAAATCTGCTCTCGGCTATGACATGACCTACAAGGGAGCCACTCCTTTCGGGAATCCGGGTGATAAGGATGAGAAATATCACTTCAATGTAGTAGTGGAAAAAGACGGCAAAGGTTTTCTTTTACAGCCTGTTATGTTTTACAGTGAATATTCGGATGGAATAATGAAAAATCCTGACATTGCCAATCTTGGTATAAAGGATGTATATCTTTCACCAATGTCTCTTGAATCACCAAAACCGTTTAATGATGACGATGTTTATCTTTTCAAAAAAGGAGAAGAAAAAGAAGTCAAAGGTCTGACAATAAAATTCATAGATTTTGACAGATCAAAGTTCAGTCAGGAAGCCATGAAAACCGGAGCCGAAAATACTATTGGTGCTCAATTTGAAGTAACACATGACGGTAAAACAGAAACTGTCATAGCCGAACAGCATATGCATGAAGGACAGACAAACAACATTCCTGTTCGCCTGAAAGATTCGGATCATTTTACTTTTATGCTTTCAAAGATAAGTGTAGCTTCAGATTTGACAGCCGAACTTATTGTAGTTGATGAAACTGCTCCATCTGTAACTGCTCCTGAGACACTTGTTCTTACAGCGAGTATAAAACCATTCATAAACCTTGTTTGGGGTGGAACGATCATAATGGCTCTCGGATTCTTCGCTTCACTGTTTGGAAGAGTCAAGAGATTCAGACAAGGTCAGCCAACAGTTTCAGGTACAAAAGAACTTACTCAAAACGGCTCAGCCAACGGTCACAAAAACGGCCATAAGAATGGTCACAATAATGGTCATGAAAAAGTTAATAAAGAAACACATAAACATAAGTCGCACTAAAGTTTTAAAACTTCCTAATTAATTTAAAGCCGGAGATAACTAAATATCTCCGGCTTTTTCGTTGCAAGCTCCCATTGCCTCAAATCCGCCGCGGCGGATCGATGACTCTAAGATTTTTAAGTTGAGCCTACTTTACTTTTAAGATAAATCCTGATTGGTTTTTTCTATTCCTTTTGCAACATTTTCAGAAATAAACATTACTGAATCTACAATTCCATATCCGGTCTTAATTTCTTACTAAACAACTTTATTCCGATTTTCCAAAAAGCTTATTAAATAACTTTTCTGATTCAGCAACACCTTCTTCTGTTACTTCAACAGACTTTGCCTTACTTTTCGGATTACCAATGAATCCCTTTTCATAAAGTCTGTTCAATACATCCCAGTCATGTCCTTTCCAGGCGCGATGACCTATTTTTTCACTGAATGTGGTCAAGTATAGAAGCGCTAGTACTGCTTCATCGATTTTTT
>JAGQWH010000102.1 GCA_020437545.1 Ignavibacteriota bacterium | reverse complement strand
GTATGCATCCCCTACGATTTGCAAATTATGAACAATGTTTTGGGACGCATGTATGCATCCCCTACGATTTTCAAATTATGAACAATGTTTTGGACGCATATATGCGTCCCCTACGATATGGAAATTGTGAGCATTATTTTGGGACGCATGTATGCGCCCCCTACGAATTGTTATAAACATTAAATGGAGGAGATTAGATTATGAACAGAAGAAAAAGGCTTAGACTTGAAAATTATGATTATTCACTAAGCGGTATGTATTTTGTTACAATTTGCATTAAAGATAGAAAGAATTTGTTCGGGAAAATTGAAAATGATAATATGATTTTAAATGAATTGGGAAAAATAGCTAAAAATAACTGGCTGGAAATTCCGGATCATTTTCCGGATATATTTTTGGATGAATATACTGTAATGCCAAATCATCTTCATGGAATTGTTGGGATAGATAAAAGGAATGATAATCTAATTCCAATAAGTACAGATCGGACAAAAATGCTTTTATCAAAAGTAATTCAACAATATAAAGGTGCTGTAACTCGTGAGTTCAAAAAAATATCACCAAATACTCTTAAATGGCTGCGATCATTTCATGACCATATTATCAGGAATGAAAGAGAATTAAATAACATAAGAAGTTACATCAGAAATAATCCAAAGAACTGGAACACAGATATTGAAAATGAAGAGTGTGAAATTGATGATAAAGATTATTATGACAAACTTTTTTCACAGTAGCGGACGCATATATGCGTCCGCTACAACTACAACAATCGTGATTTAATATATTTTAACTTGTTCAAAGATAGATACAATCTGCTGATTATAGTTTTTTATGTGCTTGCACTCATGTCATTCTATTTCATGGACCTGAGTAAGTATTCGAAAGTAATTTTTTATATTACTGATTTCATTTTATGCTTTATCTTAGGATTTCTGTTCTTTATCCGGAACAAAGACAAAAATGAATTTACATTTAAAGAGATCTTATTCATTGCAATAACACTGCGTATCATTCTGCTTTTTGTAAACCCCGTCACAAGTGATGATTATTACAGGTATCTCTGGGACGGGAGAGTTCAGGCGGAAGGGCTGAACCCGTTTCAGTATTCTCCGGAGGAACTTACGAAGCTTCAAGATGACGTCATTTATCCGAAAGTAACATACCCTGACATCAAAACCATCTATCCGCCGCTTTCACAGGTAGTTTTTTATCTGGGGTATATTATCTCCGGAGTTAATACAATTGGGTTGAAAATACTTTATCTCTTTTTTTCAGGAGGGATATTGTATTTTCTTTTTAATTCACTGAAACTGCTGAAAGTAAATACAAATTATATTTTTCTGTATGTTCTCTCTCCGCTGGTGATCTTTGAATTTTTCATAAATGCTCATATTGATATACTTATTCTGTTCTTTATATCTGCATTTATATATTTTACATTGTCAGGTAATACCGGACCGGCGTTTTTATTTCTATCGCTTTCAATATTGAGCAAAACTTATTCCCTGATCTTTCTGCCGGTGTATGTATTTCATCTTTACAGATCGGGAATGTCTGTTAAAAATATTTTCCTGCAGTCATTTTATTTTTTCCTGCCAATGCTCTTCCTGACTTTCTACGGAAGCAGCATCGGGAATATATATATAACAATGCAGAATTATATGCAACACTGGTATTCAAACAATCTTATTTTTGTATCTCTGAATTCATTGCTGAATGTATTGAATATTTATGATCATCAGATTGCAAGAGTGATAATGATTATTTTCTTTTTAACAGCTTATGTATTTATTCTCAGATCCAAGCTATCGATCATTCAGAAATTATATTTAGTATCATTCTTTTATTTATTCTTTGCGCATACTGTTCATCAGTGGTATGTGACATTAATAGTTTTATTTCTTCCTGTATGCTTTAGTTATTCAGCTCTATACTGGAGCGGGATCATCGGGTTAACTAATATTACTGTATTCTATTTTCTCAGGGATAATGTGTGGGAGGATTTTATGCCAGTGCTGATAGCGGAGTATATGGTGCTTGCTGTGTTGATCGTATTCGATATCCGCCGGTTTTTTTTGCCTCTAAGGCTCCAAGACTCAAAGCATATATAGAAAGAATATTTGATTTATGATTAGTCCGTATTTTTTAAAAATTTAAAATATTTATGAATAAAAATGCACTCATAATTTTTGCAAGGAATCCTGAATTGGGGAAAGTGAAGAACCGACTGGCAAAGACTATCGGAAAAGAGAAGGCTTTGGAAATTTATAATAAGCTTCTTTCAAATGTTTATGCAGAAACAAAAGATCTGAAGTGTAATAAATATTTATTTCTTACTGAACGAACTGATAATGGATTGTTTGATGATACTTACATCCAAAAAATTCAAAGCGGTTCAGATCTGGGTTCAAAAATGAATAATGCAATTAAATCAGTTTTGAAAGAAGGTAATGAAAACATTTTATTAATTGGTACAGACGTACCCGGACTTTCCTCAGAGATTATAAATGAAGCTTTCAAAAAACTTTTAGAGTTTGATATTGTGATCGGACCTGCAAGGGACGGGGGATATTATCTGATTGGCATGAAAGAAAGTCTGAGTCAGATATTTGAAAATATGAAATGGAGCAATGAACAGGTTTTGAGTAATACTATAGAAAGGATTGGGCTTCTGAACAAGAGTTATTACCTGCTTGAAGAATTAGCTGATGTTGATATGGAAGAAGATCTTGAAAATATGGATAATGAGTTGTAAGTTTTTCTTTATGTTTAGATTTCCATACTATTGCTTGTAGAAATAGAAGCGGAGCTTCTAAAGCAAGTGCGTTCCCAAACTGGAGTTTGGGAACGAGTATAGAATACTCTGGAAAGAATAGGTAATTTGAATAAGAGTTATTACCTGCTTGAAGAATTAGCTGACATTGATACGGAAGAGGATCTGAAGAACTGGTATTGAGTATTGTGTATTGGGTAATGAGTTTTGAGTATTGAGTATTGTGTATTGAGTATTGTGTATTGAGTATTGTGTATTGAGTATTGTGTATTCCGGCTTACGTGATTACGAAATCAAAAATCAAAAATCGAAAATCAAATATCAAAAAAATCCCAAATCCGCAATTCCAAATCCCAAATTAGAAGAACGCTTTAATCTCTCCCCGTCCCGAATGTATAACTCCTCTGCCGCCTTCATTTCTTCCGTCATAGTTCAGCGTCGCCTGCAGATTCTTACTGATGCTGTAGTCAAAGAAAAGTCTCCACAAAAAATTCAAACCTTCGGTCTTTCCGTTTGTGAGTTCGAATGGAAATGATGTATTCGAATTACTTAGTTTAACTTCGTTTCTTTCAAACTCAGCCCTTATTCTTCCCGTGAATGTGAATGAATATATGAAACTAAGCACCTGTTGATTGATATCCGCCTGAACAGGTAACTGAGGGAAATTATCCGTAGCCCGGAAAAAGTTTACCTGAAAGCTGCTTTCGATCTGCGGAACAGGCCTGTAAGATAGATCATTTAGTAAACCTTCTGAGCTTATATCCCTGTTTCTGATGGAGTTGTCTGCTGCAGTATTGCGGTCAATATTATTCTGATATTCAAATAAGGTTGTAACGTCTTTGGTTAATCCTATTTTCAGTTTGACTGTTTTTTGAATCAGATAAAGTCTTTCGTTACCGCTGACAAACTGATTAAATGCATTCTGCTGAAGATATCTCAGCTTAAGAGAATAAGACGGATTGAATTCAAAAAAATTCAGATCCTGCTGAAAGACCTGAATCCCTACAAGTGTATTCGAATCATTCTGAAAAGAAGAGAAGTTAAGAAAATAAATGTTATTGGAATTCTGATCGGTTGTTTTTTCTTCTGTCCTGAGAAATGTTTCTGCTGTAGTGTTTCTCACAAGATCCGATAAAAAATCATTACCTGTGATTTTCAAAATTCTTCCGAATTTTAAATTGAACCTAGCAGAAGCATTTAATGTATTGACCGGAAACAACTGGCTTGTCGGAATATTCAGCCGGATGTAATCTCCGTCATTAAAAAGTGCGAGCTGAAAATTATTCTCGTTGGTTGTACCGCCTCCGTAAAGATCACCGAGATAAATATAATTTCCCTCGCCGACCCTTACCTGCTGAAAAACCTTCTCGATCTTTGCCTGCCGCTCGCTTGTAACATTATAATACAGGTCAGTAAGGAACCCGTTATTTAAGGGATCGATACGAGTCTGCCAGTTAACGAGTATTGTATTGTTGTTAGCATTGGATTCAGTTATAAAAGCTTCGGTATAAATTTTCTTTCTGAATGTAAGTTCGAAAAGTGTTGAAAGCCAGTTAACTCCCGCATATCTCAGTCCGTAAGTCTGCAGGAAAGAATTCGACTGATCAAGCATAACTCCGTTAATCGGAAAGTTATCTTCCCTTAATCCGAATTCAGTATAGATATTCATATTGAAAATATTATTCATCGTTAATCTCGGCTTGATCTCATTGAACGAAAAACTGTTTGCTTCCAGACTGTCACCCGAAGAACCCTGTAAAATATTTTTTCTGTTTTCCATTTTATAATCAAGACTTACTTCAAAATTAGGATCATCATAAGAACTGCCTGAAAGGAATTTTTTAAAACCGATTCTTGCATATTGCTTTATCCAGGTGCTTGCAGTATTGGTAACGGAATATTCGCTGTTTGTGAGTTCGAATTTGTAACCTACGTCAGGATATTTTGTCTTTGCGGAATTTGTCAGAATTATTTCACCTACTGTCCTTAATGAATTGAAAACATCTCCTCTGAGAAGCTGTCCGAACGTTGCTCTTATATCAAGATTTTCAACCGGCAGAATCCTGAGTGTGGCTTCGTGAAGATCTTCAGTCAGCTTATTCGTATCCTGAATATCATACTCTCTGTAAAACTCGACCGGATTGTATCTGTCAAGAGGAAGGAATACTCTGTTAACCAGTTTTTCTTTTAAAGTTAGCTCGAGTGTATTGATCCTCATCCCGAACAAATTAAAATTATATTTATTCAGACCTAATGTTCCGAATAATGCAACTCCTTCATTGTTGTTATCCCCGAGATCGGAAAATTTATTTGCATCAAAAATTGAAAGAGCCGATTCAAGATTAAATGTGAATTCTCTTTTAGGAGAGGATTCATAAGTAAGCTTAAGATCAGCTATCTGATGTGCATTCGGTACGGGAATGAAAACTACAGTATCAAAACTTCCCTGATTCGGTCCGACAAAATTATACTGAAGCTGACTCTGCTGAATATAACTTCCGAATCCCTGACCGACAAAAGAAAATGCAACCTGATAAAGCGACAGAGAATCATTCGGAAGATATTTATAAAAAGTATAATTCACTTTGTTTATGACCGTATCAGCTTTCGCATATAATCCGAATCCGATACCTGATGTGTCAGCACCCACAAACACTACTCCGGATTTCACGGCTTTTCGTCTGTCATCGCCCGCGTTTGCGAGTATCTGTTTATCCTGTTCGGTCAGAGTAAAATCAATCGGCTTATCCTGATTATCATCCTGATTCACATAAGAAGCTGTAAACTTTAATTTATTTCTGAAGAGATTTAATGTATTGGCTCCGGTGATAATTGCTCTGTTATATCTTTTGTCAGTATATTCAAAATCTACAATGATCCTCGAATCACTTGTGATAAGTCTGTTGTTGTTGAATGTGATGGTTCCAATGCCGTAATCTATTACATAGTCTGCCTGTTCGCCTCTGATCATCAGATTACCGTCGAGATAGACTTTTTCAGTACCTGACAGTACAAGTATGTTAAGCTCATTGTTTCCTCCGACAAGATAGTATGGACCCTGAATCTCATCCTGCCCGTTGAACTGATTCACAGTGAACAAACCTCTCTGCACAGCACCGCTGAGAAAGACATTGCCCGAACCGTAATCAGCGAATCCCTTTGCTCCCTGTATTTTTCTTTTGAATGATAGAAATTCGAGATCTGTGAAATCAACATTTATGTCACCGATCGTACCGACGATGTTATTGCTTTTAATTTCAATGAAGACCTTGTCAAGTTCCTGCAGTTTTTCCGTATTCCCTTCAGGCTGAATGGGACTGCTCTCATCAGTCAGCGCTGCATTGATCTCAATATCGTCGGTTAATTTTCCGTTTAACTGGAGTCTGAAACCGGAGTTGATTGAGAGATCCCTGTTTGAACCAATATTAACTCCCCTGAAAAGACTTCCCGATTTCTGAAGTTCAGTTCCTTCAAATATGCTGCCTATAAAATCTTTTTTCTGAGTCGCTATCTGAATAGTATCACCAGTCAGTGTATCTACCTCCGATAATATCTCAAAGCTTGAATATTCATCTTTAAAATTATATGGAAAGACATCATAGTCGATGGTAAGATTATATATCTGAAAAGTATCGAGTTCATATTTCTGATAAAGCTCTTTGCTCAGAGTTATCAATCCTTCCTTATAATCGAATATGTAATCAGAATTTGGCGTAAGAACTTTGTCCTGAAGCGTAAGTATGTCAGAGAATTGCATCACGTTCCTGTCATTAATATTAATGAGAGTATCGTGATAACTTATCTTCGCAATATAGGTTTTGAAATTAGGATTCTGCTGCTGTGAATACAACACAGAAGTTATGAGAAAAACCGGAATGAGGAATATAAATTTTCTGATCAACATTACTTTAATAACCTTACTGAAAACTATATACTGAAATTGAAAATAATAACAGAACGTTTCGGTTATTTTATATAAAGTTTTATTTAATAAAAAGACGTATATGTATAATCAAAAAATAATTGTTAATTGATAATTGATAATTAGAAGTTTCGCTTACTATGTTATCAAAATATAATTTTTAAATTCTTTATTGTAATTTCTAATTTTTAATTATTAAATCCCAAATCCCAAATCCCAAATTTAATAGATTCCCGATTCATCTGTCTCTGCAAGATTGGACTGCTGACTCTTATCAGTTTTTTTGATCATCAGTATCACAATATTTGATTCAAATCCGTCATCATTACTTGTTATTTCAAGAGGAATGTCATCAATAAGTTTTACGGACTTACCGGGAGTAGTAGTATTTTTTGAAAAAATAAAACTAAGATCTCCGGTTAATGATTTTTTGATCTTTCCAAGCTCTGATGAATAATTATGACTTACGGAATAAGTAGACAATCCGCCAAGACAGATCTCACTCTGAGGTTCATTATTTAAATACAGCTCAAAACATTTTTTCCTGAACAGCAGATAGATGAAGAAAAGTATTATTCCGATAAGCAATGCAATCAGTCCTATCAGTACGAACAATCTCCACGGACCGTATTTCATTCTGATCTCAAGAGGTATCTTTGTTACGATCTTTTTATCTTTTAAAACCGGCTGAAAAATTTCCGGGACTGATTTTAATGCAAAGAGCTCCTGAAAAGTATTGACATAATTCTGATCGAGAAGAATATCTACCTGCGAAACATCAAGTACAAGATCCCCTCCAATGGAAAAATCTTCTTTGAATATGGTATTAAAAGAAAACTTCGGAGTGATCTCAGGCAGATTGAATATCACCGAAAAGCCCGTAACTTCTCCTTCAGGTGAAACATTACTGACGGTAGAAGGTGATATTGTCTGAGTACCCAGAGATTTAACGGAGTAATCCGATGATGTAAAATTCTCAAGTCCTACATTGAGCTTGGCGCTTTTTATTATATAAGGATACAGATTCGATTTAAGAGTAAGATCGTTGAATGTCTCCTGTACTTTCTGACCTTCTTCAAATCCGTAACCTCTCAAAGCAGATCCGTCAAAGAATAATTTTCCTTCGGTGACCTTGCTTTGTGTTACTTTTGGTTTGAGAACTATTGTCCCGATATCAAGCGGTTTAAGCGTGATGGCTTTTTGTTTGATACCGACACTTCTAAGAATTTCATCATAGGATTCGAGTTCCTGCTGTGATAAAATATTCTTCGAATAAACTATCCCGTAAGCTACGTAACCTTTTGTAGTATCATTCCCGTCTATCAGCTTTTCCGGAATAGGATACAAGAGTATTTTTTGTATGAAATTATCATTCCTGAGTTTCTTATAAAAGTCCAGAGTATTCTGATAAGATGAATCGCCGCTGCCTGAGTTATCATTAATGTTGTCAGTGATCAGCCATATAATTCCGGTGTTGCCTTCTATGGCAGCTATACCTTTATCAAGCGCTTCTATAAGATCCGTTGTACCGGTCCGGCTGTCATTGCCCGACATCATTGTGAATTTATTAATAACCTCATCCGGTATGAGACTCCCGGCATCTCCTTTAAAGAGGACTTTCGGAGAAGTGATTCCTCTCTTAGGATCGGTCTTTGTAAAGAGCATTATATCAGCCTGATCATTTGCCTTAACTGAATTCCTGATAAGAGCTTTGGAGAACAGTTTGAAATTGCTTTGAGGCTGCTGATAATACGGCAACATGCTTCCCGAATTATCAAACATAAAGATAAACTGATTATCCTGCTGAGCTGCGCCATTCAGTGATATCAACAGTATAAAAACGGCTAAATACTTTTTCATTAAAATTTTTAAAATAATTAAATGCTTAAATATGGATGTTCATTTTGTCACTTGTGTATGCTTCAAGTATGCCTGACTTTGTCAGAACAAAAATCTCGTTATCGGCTATGATAGCGGAAATAATTTCAACCGGATCATTGCTCTCGGGATTTCCATCTGATGAAATAACATAACCTTCAGCTTCCTGAAACCTGTTAAGATTACAGAAAATTATTTTATTTGACTGTGATATCACGAGTATGTTTTTGCTGATACTCTCGATCTTATTCTCATATTCATCTTCAAAATAATAGATCTGAAGTCCGCTTGATTTATAAATTTTCCATCCGTCAAGCGTTCCCATTAAAATATTGTCAGCGAATCCGCCGATCGAATTTATATAAGGATTTCTGATACCCGTAGTCTTGAATTTATAATTTACAGCCGGCAGATCAATATAAAACAGTTCATTGATCTGAGATGTAATATATAATCTGTAATTTAAATAAAAAATAAATGAATTTTCATCAGTATTAATTTCACACTCATTTATGTTTGCAGACAATTTATCAATATCATATGTCAGTATCTTATTATCAAAAAGCATAAATGCCTTACCTTCAGTAATGCAAACTTTATCGGAAATAAAATCTTTTACACGGAATTCAAAGTCATATACAGGATTAACAGATTCAGTATTAAGAATTTTTATAAAAGCATTGCCTTCTGAGATATTGTATTCGGTAAACACAATAAAATTTTTGTGTCTGTTAAGATTGCTCCATATAAAATATCCATCCGGTGATTTGTATATTTCATTTTGTACGATCTCGCCGTCATCAGATTCCTTTATACAAAATATCTTGCTGAGCGAATTAAGATAGATGGTGTTTTCATATACAAGTCCCGTCTTTTCGAAAGATTCATCTTCAAAGGAAAGTTTTCTTTCAGAGAAGCCTGTGAATCTGTCTATAAAATATATGTTACCTTTTCGTGATGAAAGTATAATATATCTGTTGTTTTGAAGAATGGAATTAAAAAATTCATCTTTAAGGTTTTTACTGAATTTTATCCGGAAGCTGTGATCTATTCCTTCGGGAAATTTCAGTCGGGAATTAAAAGAATTATTCAGATATGAATTTCCTTTATAAAAACAATTTATCTTTGATTTGATAAAAGTCTCTTCATAACTTTCTTCGGCAACTTCTTCAATATGTTCTTCAGGAGTCTCATCAAATTCAATTACGATCCGTTCTTTTTCTTTCTCATCGCTTCCGGATCTTTTATCTGAATTTTGCCCTGCATCTTTATCAGGCTCTTTTTCTTCCCCGTCAAAGTCAATAATAATTCTATCCGGCATCTTTATAAATATATGTAATGTGTGTTAATTTATTTTTTCAGAATAATTCTTCTTTTTCAGCAATACTGAGTTAATATCTTTTAAACCGCCGCTGGATGCTCTTTCAAGTCTGTCATTTATTGCGGTTCCTAACCCTTTATCGATTACCTTTTCAGCTATAATGACATCATATTTCATTTTATCCAATTCTCTTAGATCAGAAAAAAGATTCAGAGCAGTTTCTTTTAAATCCGAATATATTGAAAAATCCAAAACCCCGATCTTCAGACCTTCTAAGCTATCAATTTCATTTACATCTTTTACAATATACAAAGGAGTGAAAGGTGCATAATGACTTTTCAGCAGTCCGGGTGAAATAAATTTCCCGGGTTCCGGCTCTTCCGTTTTTCCGATCACTTTCTCAATGTCATCTTTTGTCACATATCCGTGCCGAAGAATCTTCGGTACTTCGCCCAGAAAACTTATAACAGTTGATTCGATCCCGATCTCACATTTTCCGCCATCGAGAATATAATTTATCCTGCCATCGAGTTCACTTAAAACATCTTCTGCTGAAGTCGGAGAGATCTTTCCCGCCCTGTTTGCAGAAGGAGCGGCAATTGGTAAATTTGATTCTCTGATGAGGTCTCTGAACAAACTATGAGCCGGTATTCTCAATCCGACGCTGTCATTTCCCGCAGTTACAATATCAGGGATAATATTTTGTTTCTTTAAAATATATGTAATTGGTCCCGGTGAAAATCTTTCAGCAAGTCTGAAAACTGTATCGGGAATATTATCCCCGTACTTTTCAAGATCACTTACTTCACTGACATGAACAATTATCGGATTAAATCTCGGTCTGTCCTTGGTCTCATAAATTTTTAATACAGCATTTTCATTCAATGCGTCCGCACCGAGTCCGTAAACTGTTTCAGTCGGAAGTCCGGCAACGTTCCCATTTACTAACTCCCTGATGATCGTATCCATATCTTTTATGATCTTAGTCATCACGAATTTTAATATTTAAAATTCGTATCATTTGCAGCCGGCAACAGGGATTCAAGCCTTTTTACTCTTCTTCTGAGATCCATGCTTCTGTATCCGAGATGAAAGACCATTCCTCCCATGAAAAAAATCACTGCTATGAAAACAAAACTTATCCTGAAAAAATAATTGAACAGCATAATGAGAGGATCATAGAATGTTCTCTCAAGTATAAGATTTTTCTCTTTTTTGTAAAGATTCTCATCTACCTTATCAGAAGAAAAGAATTTTTTGATCTTCTCGATCTGAAGCTCTATCTGTTTTGACTTATAAATAAGTTCGTCTATCTGATTATCGGCAGACTCAAGATAGCTTTTGTCAAATCCTGACAGGGAAAGCGTCTTTTCGGATATTTTGTTAAACAGTGGTTTTGTTGTTGAATTGCCAAGCAAAGCGATAAGTAATAACACCGCACTGATTATGTATAATATTATGTATGAAATTTTCATTATTCAGTGTTGAAAATAGCTTTTATATAAAAAAAATAATATGTGATAATGTTTCTGATTTATTTTTATTATTTTGTAAGTTAATTAAACTAAAATAAAGATCATGAGAAAAATCATCTTTTATTTTATATCAGTTGCAATTCTGATCGGCTGGAATATTCAGAGCAATATTTCCGCTGAAAACAAATTAAACATTAAAATTCAAAACATGGAAAAAGAATTATCAAAGAAAGGCAAAGTAACCGGAATCGGCGGGATATTCTTTAAAAGCAAGGATCCTGAAAGTACAAAGGAATGGTACAGTAAAAATCTCGGACTTGCAACCGACCAGTATGGTGCGATGTTTAAATTCCGTCTCGAAAACAATCCCGAAATGGCCGGCTACCTTCAGTGGAGCCTGTTCTCTGAGAATACCAAATATTTCAATCCTTCTGACAAAGACTTCATGATCAATTACAGGGTTGAGAATATAGAGGATCTTGTCGAACAGCTAAAGTCGGAAGGCGTTACAATTGTAGATTCAC
This sequence comes from Ignavibacteriota bacterium, assembly GCA_020437545.1. Classification (GTDB taxonomy): domain Bacteria; phylum Bacteroidota; class Ignavibacteria; order Tepidaquicellales; family Tepidaquicellaceae; genus JAGPCH01. Next base: position 1,899 of record JAGQWH010000102.1, on the reverse strand, counting down.
TCGAGACTTACGATTACGGAAAGTTCATACACATAATGGATCCGGAGAATAACAAGATAGAGCTCTGGGAACCGGTTGACGAAGCGTTTGATAAATAGTATTGGTCCGCCGTGGCGGATTGAGTATTGTGTATTGTGTCTTGAGTCTTGGGTCTTGGGTAATGGGTAATGGGTAATGCCATCCTCTTCTTCCCGTAACCTTCGTTTCCTTCTGAGTCACTCCTGCTTTAACGGAAGAATCTGAAGAAAGTATAAAAATTGAATTAATTTATTATGTAATTTATCATATATTCCACATTTAATTTGAATGCATCATTCCCAAAAAGATTATGTCAAATAGTAAGAAAATTCTAATTGCAATTCTTTTTTTATCAATTCTTATTCGTCTTTTCCATATAAGCTTTCCTTTGATTGGTTGGCATTCCTGGAGACAGGCAGATACTGCTTCTATTGCTATGAACTTTTATCTTAATAATCATAACATATTGTATCCGCAAATTCAGTGGGGGGGGGGGGTATGTAGAAAATGAATTTAATATTTATCCCTTTATAGTTTCATTACTTTATTCGGTTTTTGGAATGAATGATATGTGGGGAAGAATTGTATCTGTGATTTTTGCAATATTTACTGTTTATGGATTTTATTTATTAGTACGAAGAATAATTTCAGAACAAACTGCTTTATGGGCAGCTTTCATTTACAGTATACTTCCTCTTAATATATATTTTTCCAGAGCTTTTATGCCAGAATCACTAATGCTGATGTCTTCAGTATTAGGAATATACTTCTACAATGAATGGATCGAGAATAATAAATGGAAGAATTATATTTTTTCTCTGATATTTATATCTCTTGCAGCTTTAGTAAAATTACCTTCTCTTTATTTAGGTCTTCCATTACTTTTCTTGTCAGTCAATAAATTTGGAAAATCATTTTTGACAAATTGGAAAATTTGGCTTTATGTTGTGTTAACTTTTCTTCCGGTAATATTATGGTATTACCATGCACACCAATTATATCTTCAAACGGGTTTGACTTTCAGTATTTGGAATTTTGGGGAAGACAAATGGGGAATGATTGATCCTTTACTTACTTTTAAATTTTACAATGATATTTTCTTTAAAAGTATAGCAGAAAGACACCTAACTTATGCAGCTTTTATACTCTTCATTTGGGGATTGTTTATTAAAAGAAAAAGTTCAAAAGAAAAACTTTTCGATTGGTGGTTAATTGGAATAATAATCTTTATATTTATTGCTCCACAAGCTCATCTTGCTCAAGAATATTATCAACTTCCATTTACTATTTCTGCATCTGTATTTGTTGCAAAAGTTTTTGAAAAATATTTCAATCAACCTTCAATTAAAGAATCTTTTAAAGAAAACCGATTAGTCATCTCTTTTATAAGTTTATCACTTATGGTTTTAATTCTATTAAGCTTTCTCAGGGTAAACAATTTTATGAAAAGTGAAAATTATGATGCTACTATTTTCAAGTTTTCAAATGATATTAAATTAAAAGTAAATAAGGATGATTTAATTATATATCCTTCTGATGGAAATCCAACACTTTTGTATCTAAGCAATAGAAAAGGTTGGATATTAAATCCGGTAGAATTGACAAGCGAACAAATTTCAGAAAAGAAGGATCAGGGAGCAAAATATATAGTTTCAGAAAAGAAAGTGTTTGAAACCGAAAAACAAAAAGAAAATTTAAAAAACATATATAATAATTATGAAATAATCATTGATAACGATGAGTATTTTATTGCTTCGCTTAAAAACAAATAATCATATATTCATTTTTAAAACGTAAATACTCAATACTCAATACCCAATACTCAATACCCAATACTCAATACTCAATACTCAATACTCAATACTCAATACTCAATACCCA
>JAGQWH010000101.1 GCA_020437545.1 Ignavibacteriota bacterium | reverse complement strand
GCCTCAATTCACTATAATTTTTCTGAAAATTTTTTCTCCGACCTTGGAGCAACTGTAACAGTCTCCGGAAAAAGAAATACTATTTCAAACATACTTTTTATTTCGGCATTGGGTAGTTTAGGTATTGCATTAATATATTTTTCAAATATTTGGAGAGCGCTTTCAGTTGATATACATAACTTCAGTCTGTATGGTTATCTAAGCAAAATTTCACTTATAGTAAGCGGAGTTTGTTTTATAGGAGTAGCGTTCACGCCATGGAATGTCTACTTTGATTATCACGTGATATTTGTAAAACTGGCATTTGGCTTTTTACTTTCATGGACTATTCTTTTCATTATACTCGAATCCGTAAATCCAAAGATACGTCATCTGATGATCACAAACATTGTTTATCTGATTATGCTTGCATATTATGTATATACTTTAATCAGCGGTCCTAAACTCGGTACTCCCGAAGAACTTGAGTTTCAGGCTGTTGCTCAGAAAATAATTGTTTATGCTTCAATTATCAATTTTGCGATCCAGGCAAAAGGAATTATGCATTTTCTGAGAATTGCAGATTTCAGAAGAGGCGGAAAAAAGAATTTTTATGTGTAGATCCCGCTGTTTAAAAATTTGCTAACCTTTATCTTCTTCAAGATCGTTGTGATTGTCACCGCCTAAACTGTAATAATTGTTTTCTTCATCTTCACTGCCAACTTCTTCTTCTCTGTCATCAAGTTCTGATCCGGGTATATCAAGATCTTCGCCGCTGAGATCTTCCTCAAAACTTTTTTCATTCATACTGTCCGGATTCATGTTTGGTGATTTTTTTAAGGAAGGATCATTTGGATCTACTTTATCTTCTATTACTCCCCTTCTGAAAATATCTTCTGATTCAGGATATTCAGGATATCCGGGAAGATTTTTAATGTCTTTATCTTTTTTTTTCTTTTTCATGATACAATTTTTTTATGCTGATAAATTGTAAGTTTGAAATAGAATAAAATTTTAAGCTTTGTTTCAATTTATGTAAATCAAACTCAGCAATTAATTTTTGAATTACTGTAAATTAAATAACTCAATTTAAATATGATAGGAAAGTAATAGTCAGTATCTTATTATCGGATTAGTATAAAATAAATTTTATAAAAATTTTATAATGCAATCAAAACCTTTCATACTTTATTGCCCACAAGGTATTCCATTTAATTTTATCGGGTGAACTTTGCCATAACCAGTCAAATCCCTCTTTATGTATATTCTTAAAGATCATCCTCATATAATATTTCTCACCCGTTTTTTTTGTTTTCTCTTCAGTATACAAAGCTACACCGTCTGCTTCTTCCCCTCCGTTCAATACAATATATGCACCGTTATTATCAACCCAGGTCTGTTTCCAAATACCGTTAGTTGAATCATACACTGTCCAGCTCTTTCCAATAAAAGAATTATCGAGTGTTGAAAAATTTTCCTGAATTATTTTGTCATTCATTATCTTGTTTATGATATTGTTTCCCTTCAGACTGTCATTCCAGTATAAATTCCAGTTGCCTACCCAGAAGTCAAATGTCTTTTCTGAATTCTGAGCTTTAAGAGCAGAGCATAATAGAATTAGCACTGTTATTATCATTGTTGTTTTCATTACACTAATATTAAATTTATGAATAAGTTCTTGTTTAATATAAATTATCAATTTACATTAAGAATACATATCTCACATTTATGAGATATTAAAATATTATACTTAAACAAATTTTAATTAGTATAATGAGATAATAGCAGTCTGCTCAATTCCCGCTACATATACTTCATCCCGTCATATCCGAGCAATCTCCTCCATAAAGCAAGCTGACCTATCATGTTAGCCTCACGGTATATCATAAAACTTATCAGATCGAAATACGGCATTTCAAAATCCGTCATTTTAAAAATACTGTCTAATTTTTCATCGCTAACATTGCACAGCAACTCCCTGTAAACAGGCGTGATCAGATCCCAGTCTTTTAAGTAATCTGTAAGACCCGGATAAATTGCTGTATCCTGGATTCCCTTGAAGTCTTTGAACAACTCATCTGCCTGTGCTTTAAGATCCGAACCAAATAGTTCTGCCATACTGAATCTTTCATAAATAATACTTCCGGTGATCCATGCCATGTGATTTGCCTTTGTATCCAAACGCTTAAGCGCATCAGCATCGGATATTCCTTCCAAAGCGCTTTTAAATATTTTGTATGCAAATCATATAATTTAATAAGTCAATGCATTCTTGTGCTTGCTATTTTTGATTCCATGTTTAGTTAATTCTATGTTAAAAATTTTTTTTGATGTTAATACTAATTTAAGATTGAATTAATATGTTACAATCTTTTCAAAATTATCACCACCATTAATTGTCATATTGAATTTTTGTATCTGACCTTTGTTTTGTTTTAATGCTTTTACAATAACCTCATAGTCACCGGTTGTCAGAATGAATTTTGAAGGATTTGAAGTTTCCTTAGTGTATGTTCTGCTGCTTGCAACACTTTTGCCGGTACTTACATCAATAATATTTACTGTAGCATCAATTAATTCCCCGCCGCTCTTTGCTCCTATCAAAGCTGTTCCGGTCTGATAATTATGTTCAACATTCTTTCCTTCGCCTGTCACTTCAACATTTTCTATTTTGTGAGTTCTGTCTTTTCCTTCGATCACAAGAGCAGTTATTTCTATATCATATACTCCGGGATTCAGTTCGAATGGTATGACCTTACTATAAGTCCTCGAACTTGCAAAAGATTTATTACTTCCCTTTTCAAAAATATTTACGACTGCATCCCATCCCTCACCGTTGTTTGTAACATTGACGGTCATTTTACTACCGTCAAAGCTTATAGTTTTATGTACAACTTTTTCCTCAAAACATTCAACACCTGTTATATTGACATTACTGATATCACTGTTTTCAAGAGGATTTACTGTGAGATCATAAGTGCCGGCAGGAAGATAAACAAACACCGTGTCTCCGTAAGTCCTTACTGATTTGACGGATTCTTTTGTCCCTGTCTTGAAAATATTTATATACGAATCTACGGCATTTCCATTCACAACAGAATATAATGACAAATTTCCCGCAGGTTCATCTACGGTTGTAGTTGTCGCCTGATTTAATACTTCACTGAGACCTGCTGCATCCGCTGCGTCATAGTACTGTCCGTCACCTGCTATTGCAGAGCATTGCAACTGCTCCGTATCACTGCCTTTCATGCCAAATCCTATAATATGCAATCTGAAATCTATACCTTCTTTCTTAGCAGCTTTTACAACTTCACAAAGATCACCGTTACAGGATTCATTTCCATCTGTTACAAGAATAATTGTCGCTTTCGTCTTTGTGCTGCGGAGTTTATCAATGACCTGCATTACCGAATACGCAAGAGGAGTATTTCCCAAAGGCTTTAATCCCGCCAGAGATTGCGTCACAAGTTGCTTTGTTCCGTTTTCAATATCTACAAGAAATTCAACATCCTCACAGTCTCCTTTTGCCCTGTGTCCGTATGCAACAAATCCGATCTTCTGATCATCGGGAAGATCATTTACTGATTTAGTCAGTACTTCAGATGCAATTTCCATCTTCGTTTTACCGTCAATCTGATCCCACATGGAACCGCTGGCATCAAAGATAAAAATGATTGGTGATAAAGCAGATTGTGCATCACTGCCGGAAGTAGTTTCGTTTTTTTTTGTTTCAGTTTGATTCTTCTCTGAAAGTGTCTCCGTTTCCTGAGACTTGCATTGTCCTGAAAAAATAAAAGTAGCTAGAATGCATAAAAATAAAGTTACATTTTTCATAATAGTTATTTTTAATTATTGGGTTTATAAATATAACAATAATTTGTTTACATTGGAACAGGTATATTTGAATTTATTTTTCATTTAATTTAAAAAATTCCATTCTGACAGATTAATATATGAAATAATATTTTTTTTAAATTTCAGATTAATCTGAAATGAAGTAACTTGCACCTGAATTTAAACTACGAATCCTTATAATGACAGAATTATTATTACAACAAATCAGTAACATACTTTCAATTAACATAAAACAAGTTACCGCTACAGCGGAACTTTTAGATGAAGGCGCGACTATTCCTTTTATCTCCCGATACAGAAAGGAAATAACCGGAAGTCTCAATGAAATGCAGGTCTCTGATATTGCAGTTGAATTAAAGCGTCTTACAGAACTTGTAAAAAGACGCGAATATATTCTGAAAAGTATTTCAGATAATCATAAAGATAAACTTACACCCGAGCTCGAATCATCAATTAACAACTGCTGGGATTTAAACAAACTTGAAGATCTGTATCTTCCGTTTAAACCCAAAAGAAAAACGAAAGCTTCCGCTGCACGTGAGAAAGGACTGGAACCGTTGGCTCAGTTTATTATGTCTCAAAGCAGTATGGATGTGATCAGTGAAGCAGAAAAATTTATCAATGAAAATGTTGAAAGTGCTGAAGATGCGCTCTCAGGAGCAAGAGATATAATTGCCGAACAGATCAGTGAAGATGCCGTTGCAAGAAACTCTTTAAGATCTCTTTACAAACAGTCAGCTGTATTGACTTCTAAAGTAGTTACAAAAAATAAAGAACTTGGTCAAAAATATCAGGATTATTTTGATTATACAGAAGAACTCAGAAAATGTCCCGGGCACAGATTGCTTGCCATACTGAGAGCTGAGAAAGAAGATATTCTCAGAATTGCAGTTGATGTGGATAAAAGTATGGCTGAAAATATTTTAAAAAAACAATTTATCAGGAAAGATGTTTCAAATTCTTCAACTGATCAGATCTCTTTAGCAATTGAGGATGCTTTTAAAAGACTTCTTACACCTTCACTGGAAAATGAATTTTTAAAAACATATAAGGAAAAAGCTGATAAAGAAGCCATACTTGTTTTTGCCGAAAATGTAAGACAATTATTGCTTGCTGCGCCTCTTGGTCAGAAAAGAACAATGGCTATAGATCCGGGATTCAGAACGGGATGTAAACTGGTTTGTCTGGACGAACAGGGATCACTTCTTCATTATACAACTATTTTTCCTCATCAGTCACAGAATCAGCTTAAAGACGCCGAAGAGACAGTAAAAAAATTGATCGCACAATTCAAAATCGATGCTATAGCTGTCGGCAATGGAACTGCCGGAAGAGAGACACAAAGTTTTATAAAAAATACTACGGATGATTTATTTGACATAGATGTATATATGGTCAATGAAGCGGGTGCTTCAATTTATTCAGCTTCCGATGCTGCGCGGGAAGAATTTCCGGATCTTGATCTGACAGTCCGGGGAGCTATTTCTATTGGCAGAAGACTCATGGATCCGCTGGCAGAACTTGTGAAGATCGATGCTAAATCGATTGGTGTCGGTCAGTATCAGCATGATGTAGATCAGCACCAGTTAAAGGACAGTCTTGATCAGACTGTCAGCTCGGCTGTGAATCTTGTCGGTGTTAATTTAAACACTTCAAGCCAGCATCTCCTGCAATATGTTTCAGGAATTGGTCCGAAGATTGCCAAAGCAATTACTAATTACAGGAAGGACAAAGGTCCTTTCAAGTCAAGGGATGAATTGCTGAAAGTAAACGGAGTCGGAGCAAAAGCCTTCGAACAGGCTGCCGGATTTCTTCGGATTCCCGGAGCTGAAAATCCACTGGATAACAGCGCCGTTCATCCGGAAAGTTATCCCGTTGTAATTGAAATGGCAAAAGACCTTTCGCATCCGGTAAAAGATCTTATCTCCAGAGAAGAAATTTTAAAAAAGATTGACATCAAAAAGTATGTTAATGAAAAGACCGGACTTCCAACGCTACAGGACATAATAGATGAATTAAAAAAACCCGGACTTGACCCCAGAGGAGAAGCCTCGGCATTTTCATTTTCAAAAGATATCAATGAAATAAAGGATCTTAAAGTTGATATGAGATTGCCCGGAATCATTACCAATATTACAAAGTTCGGTGCATTTGTTGATATTGGAATCAAGGAAAACGGACTGCTGCACATCTCTCAGATCAGCAGCACAAAATTCATTAAAGACCCTGCTGAAGTTTTAAAACTTGATCAGAAAGTAACTGTGCGGGTTGTTAGTATAGATGAGGAAAGGAAGAGGATTCAGCTATCGATGAAAGATTTTTGATTTTTGATTTTTGATTTGGGATTTGGGATTTATGATTTGGGATTTCGTCGAAACCAGCGGATTGGGAATTATATGATTTTAATCTGTTACGAACGATAATTACAGATGACAGAAATCGAATTATAAAATACAGATTACAAATTTCAGATTACAAATTTCAGATTACAAATTTCAGATTACAAATTTCAGATTACAAATTTCAGATCTCAAATAATCAGGTATTAAAAAATTCACAAATTTAATTGATTTAAATTTAAGTATATGATAATATTTTAAATCAATTGTTCAAAAATCGAAAACAAAAAAATTCCAAATCCGAAATCCCAAATCCCAAATCACAAATGTTGTTCAATGATCTGCTTAAGCGCTCCGGTCTGCATCACTCCCGATTGTCTCCAGACTATTTTACCGTTTTTGAACAGAATCAGAGTCGGAACTCCCTGTATGTTATAAGCAGCAGATACCTGCGGATTTTTATCTACATCAATTTTAAGGATCATAGCTTTGCTACCGATCTGTGTTTTTAGTTCATCAAGTATCGGTTTCATCATCTTGCAGGGACCACACCATACTGCAGTAAAATCAACTAAGACCAATGGTTCAGTTCTCAGAATTTCCCCGAATGTTTTATTCTTCTGTGTAGTTTCCATTTTTATTTTAAAATTTATTTATTCAAATTAAGTTACTCAAAATTAATTGTTTGAATCTTAATATTAAAATCAAAACGGCTGCACAAAATTGTACAGCCGTTGATTAGAATATAGAAGATATGACAAATTAAATTTACTTTTTTGACATTATGGAGTTACTTTTAAAACAAAATTACTTGCATTATTATAAGAAATTAAAACATCAGTCAGCTCTACTATATTATTACCGTCAAGATCTGTCACAACATATCCTGAAACAAATGCTCCTGCCGCATTATTTACAATGATGATATCGTTAAGATCAATTACGCCGTTTTGATTGACATCTCCACCGTATTCTCCATACCTGACAGGAGATGCATCTATAAGAGGCATATTGCTTCCAAATGCCTGAGCTGAGGAAGTTGAAAAATTATAATTCAGCACTGATGAAGAAAATGACTGACCAGGAGACTTACTCCATGTTTCGAGAGCGTTTCTGTGCTTAAGCTGCAGATAATAATTAACCCCGTTTGATGCATTTGCAAAAGTGATAGTTCCGGTTCCTGATGAAGTTAAATAAGTTTTACCGGAATCAACTATTGAATAAGGAGCAAAATTATTTCTTAACAAAACTCTCATAGTATCTCTGACCATTGAATTGGAAGTTGAATTATAAAATCCTTCTATAAAAGCCGTAAGATTAAGATCAACATTCGGAGATGTTACATTTATAAGATTATTACCTGTAGCCTGCTGTCCGTCAGGATTTGTAACTGTAATATTTTTTAAACCTACAGGTGATCCGACAGTTGAAATATTCAATGTAACCTGAGTAGGTGAATTAAAAGTAATACTGTTTACCGTAACTGATCCTGAGATTGATGAAGCAATATGGTTAGCATATCCAGGACCGCCGGCATCTGCGCCCGGATCGAAAAATTCAGATCCTGAAACTGATGTTCCTGTAATTATTATATTTACTGAAGGCTGACCTGCTGCAATATTTGTAATATTCGAAGCAGAGGGTGTAGCTGGTGGCGGAGCTAATAATTGTATTGCTCTTACTCCCCAAGAATTGTTTGCATCACAGTATTCCTGAAATGTCCACATTGTCATGTCATCATTCGGATCCACACAAGTCTGGGAATAGTCTCCCCATCTCTGGGTTCCGGATTCAAGTGCATATCCCGTTGAACTTGACTGCGCCAGTATTGGAGTTTGCAAAGTACCGAGAGCATCCGTTCTGAATCTTCCGGCTGTATAAATTTCTGCCCGTCTTCCTGATCCTGCAGAGCTGCTCCCCAAAGCCATATGTCCCTGACCTGACATCGCGACACTCGGTATCCAGTAGTATCTTGCGCTGGAAGCAGTCGGGTCATATAACGTACCTGACTGATTCAATGATGGAGTAGTGGTCAGGTTAGTTACCTCATACCATCTTCCGGCATCACGGCTTCCTGTAGAAGAAGCGACACCGCTGGAATTAACTTCAATATTGTGTGCTGTCCATAAAGTTACAGCGCCTGTAATTTTATTCTTATGAATCTCCGCAGCAAATAATCTGTCATCAAGTGCGTCAAGTCTGGCAGATGAACCGTTGTGCGGAACTGTTTCCGGATATACTGTTGTCGGAACTGTGATGTTTAAATTCCCCGAGATTGAAGGTGTTCCGCCCGGATTAGAGACTCTCCTGACTACCAGAAGACTGAAAGCAAGGTTATCCACTCCTATAAAATAACCCTCATTGGCAGAAGGATCATCATTATGTACACCCTGCGGAGTATAAGGTCCTGATGATCCGCTTGAGGCAACTAAAGTAAATCCGGTAGTTGTAAGAGTACCTCCGATAAGATTAGCTTTATTGATAACATATCCATTCGTACCTAAAAATGCTGTAAGTGCAACATTGAACATATTCATTCCTATGTATAATGCATTTTTATCAACTCCCAAAGTCGGATAATCCGCAAATCCGCTGATGGAACCGGGAAGATTAGCTGTGAATTGATAAAAAGTAAAACTTGCTGTGTTTGTAATTGTAGGTCCCGAACTGACAGCTATTACAACACGGTTTGGTCCTGACTGAACATTTATCCCGACTACAAACCATCTTGCTGACAACCTGTCATATCTGATATGAGGATCTGAAATTCCTGATCCGTTTCTTACTGAATTAAAAAATACATCAAGATCAGAATTCAATCCGCCAAGCACTCCGGCTTTACTGAAAACTTTTATTCTTCCGTTTGCACAGACCATTACCTGTGTCGGACCGACATCTCCCTGAGAATCAGGCGGAATGTAACCCGATTCTGATAATCTTGGTCCCAGAAAACTTGTACCGATAGTCTGAGGATTATCTGTCTGATTAGGCTCTACATTCTTCTGATCTTCATTCTTTGGCGGCCATTGAGAAGTGCCGGGAGCGTCCGGATTCTGAGATTTCTCAGGTCTTTCAAGTTCAAACTCCGGATTGGTTCTGGGTTTAGGTTTGGAATAATAATCTGCCGGAAGCATAGCTTCTTCATTCATTATTTCCTGAACTGTAACTGTTATTCCCGGCTCACCCTGAACCGGAATTCCGGTTGTCACAGAATCCTGCAGTGAAACAGTCTGAAACTGATTCCATTCGGGACTGATAAATCTATTATTGCCGGTATTTTGATCTGTAAGATCTGCCGAAATAAATATTGCGGCAAATGCTAAAAGTAATGTCAGTGAAAAAACACTTTTAGCTTCCTTTTTAAAAAAGGAGAGGATTGGTTTCATTTTAAATGAATTATGTTTTTGAATTATGGGGATTTGCGTGTAAGTTACAAAAAATAATATTTAAATATCATATTAAATTTACTTGTTACTTTTATCATTATTTTTTGAAAAAGCAAACTGAATAATGAATAATTCTAAAAAAAAATACATGGTCTGATTTGATATAATTCTGTTCAATCAGAATTTATTATTATTCAAATAAACGGTATTGACTATTCCCAGAAAGTTATTTTTACGGAATTCGCTATCAAATCCTTCTTTCCTGCTCAGATCAATAAATTCATCGGGAGTAAAAAAACTATCAACAGAACTGAATAAATAACTGTAAGCATATTTGCTTTTAGAGATCTTATTTCCGAAGTATGGCATTACCTTTCCAAAATATAAATTAAAGATTTTGGTCATGAAGTTTTTGGATTTGAACATTTCAAGTATGATAAGCTTTCCGTTTGGTTTTAAAACCCTGCCGATCTCTTTAAGTGATTTTCCAAGATCCTCGAAATTCCTGATCCCGAAACCTATTGTAATAATATCAAAATAACTGTCACCGAAAGGTAAGTTATCTGCACTTGCCTGAATAAGCTCGAGTCTTTCATCTGAAATTTTTTGAGACTGTATCTCAAGCATTTTAGAGGATATATCTGCAGCAATGATTTTTTCAGGTTTTAATTTTAACAATTCTGCAGTAAGATCACCTGTACCGGAAGCCAGATCAAGGATAATACTTGATTTGTATTTTCTTTCCTGAGAATGTTCAACTATTTCACGACGCCATTTATTGTCAATATTTAATGTGAATAGATGATTGAGTTTGTCATATGTAGGAGCGATCTCATCAAACATTGATTCGATCTTTTTCTCAGACTTATCTAACTTATTGATATCGGCTTTAACCATTAATTAAATCTGATGGATTTTATTGGATCGATCTTTGATGCGACATAAGACGGAATCAGGGTAGCTAAAAAGGTAAGTACAATCGTAATGACAGAGATAAGTATTATAGTATTGGTTTGAATTAAGATCGGAACACTCTTCATGTAATACACTTCCGGAAGCGAAAAGAATTTATATTTTAATTCAAGGAAACAAATGCCAAGTCCTATTACATTTCCGAGAATAATTCCCGTTATACCGATGATCAATCCATCGGCAAGGAAAATTTTCATTATATAGGATTTACTCGCTCCAAGTGATTTTAAAATTCCTATGGACTGCGTTTTTTCAAGTACGAGCATAAGTAAAGTACCGACAATGTTGAAAGTTGCAACTATGATTATAAGTCCTAAGACAACCGGTATGGGAGCTTTTTGAAGTTCTACCCAGGTAAACAAAGGCTTGTATAAGCTGTATAAAGATTTAGGATAATAAGGATATCCGATCACCTGCTTGATGTCAAAGACAACTTCCTCGACTCTATCTATATTATCCAGTTTGATCTCTATCCCTGTAATATTATCATTAAAATTAAATAAGTTCTGTGCTGTCTTAAGATCAGTATAAATAATAACATCATCAAAATCTCTCAGCCCCGTTTCATAAATACCGCCGACTATGAATTGTTTGATCTTTGGCTGATTTACCGGGGAAGGAATTCCGTTCAATCCGAAAACTATTACTTTATTACCGACTTCTATATTTAATTTCTTTGCAAGTTTATCCCCTATCAGTAACCTCGAAAAAACACTATCCACCGGGCTGAGATCAAAACTTCCCTGCAGTACCTTACTCCGCGCTGTAGACAGATCTGTTTCAGGGTTAATCCCTTTGAGAATTATTCCTTCAACATTTGATTTAAATCTTATCACTGCTTCTTTCTGAACGATAGGCGAGATTCCTGTAATACCTTTTATGCTGTCTTTCATTGTCTGAATTGCATCACGGTAATCACTTAATCCTTCTGATTTAAATGAAGAAACCTGAATATGTGAAACAAGACCTGCTACCTTATCTTTGATCTCTTTTTCAAAACCGCCTAATATAGATACGGCAATAATTAGTGAAGCTACGCCCAGTGCTACTCCGAGAATTGCTATGTATGTAATAAAAGAAATAAATTTGGAACTTCCACCGGAAAACAGGAACCTTCCTGATATGAAATATTTGTTTTTCAATTGAAATAAAAATTATTAATCAAGTAAATATGCTTTAATGAATCCCGAAATATCACCATCCATCACTCCCTGAGTATCACTAGTTTCAAAATCAGTTCTGTGATCCTTTACCATATTATATGGATGAAAGACATAACTTCTTATCTGAGAACCCCATTCTATCTTTTTCTTTTTGCTTTCAATATTGCTCAGTCTTGCAAGCTCTTTCTCTTTTTCTATCATGTAAAGCTTTGACTTGAGCATTTTCATTGCATTGAGTTTGTTCTGATTCTGAGATCTTTCATTCTGGCACTGAACAACTATTCCCGAAGGCAAATGGGTGATCCTGATTGCAGTTTCTACTTTATTCACATTCTGACCTCCTGCTCCACCTGCACGGAAAGTATCAACCTTTATATCATTTGTATTAATTTCAATTTCAATGTTATCATCCATTACAGGACTTACATATACAGCCGCAAAAGATGTGTGCCTCTTTTTATTTGAATCAAATGGCGAGATCCTTACTAACCTGTGAACACCGTTCTCAGCTTTGAGATATCCGTAAGCATATTCCCCCTTCACTTCTATAGTCGCGCTTTTGATACCCGCTCCGTCTCCGTCGAGTCTGTCGACGAGATCAGCCTTAAACCCGTTCTTTTCACAGTACCTAAGATACATTCTTAAAAGCATCTCTGCCCAGTCCTGAGATTCCGTTCCGCCTGCTCCCGAATTTATAGTTATGATCGCATCTCTTACATCATCCTCATCTGAAAGCATATTTTTGAATTCCACCTCTTCAAGATGTTTTAAAAATTCATCTATGTCTTTTTCTATTTCCGCTTCAAGAGATTCGTCCTTTTCGGATTCTGCCATTTCAATAAGACCTGTAACGTCATTATAATGGTTTTCAATAGAAGTGTATTCGCCAACGCGGCTTTTTAAAGCTGAAATATCCTGCAGTATTTTCTGAGCTGTTTTATTATCATCCCAGAAATTTTCATTCTGCGACAATTCTTCTAGTTCCTTTATTTTCAGATTCTTATTATCGACGTCAAAGAAACCTCCGTAATGAATCCACTTTATCTTTTGTATCTTTTAATCTGTATTTTTGCTGTTCAAACATTTTAAGTATTAAGTATTAAGTATTAAGTATTAAGTATTAATATTGAGTATTGAGTATTGAGTATTGGGTATTGGGTATTGATCCGCCGCCGCGGATCGTAATTATTTTTCAATTTCCATTTTAAGCAGCGCCGGAGCAAGAGTTTTTCCCTGTGCATCAAGTTTAAGCGAGACAGTACCGCCTCCGCCAAGTGTATTGTTAAGAATAAAATTCAGAGCGTTGATATTGGGAAGTTCATATCTTATGACTTCACCTTCGCAGATTCCTTTGAAAAATTCTTTTACTCTCTCTGCCGTAACTTCTTTTCTGATAAGTTCATAGTCTTCTTTTTTAAAAGCAATCAGTCCGATATTTGCGGCATCTCCTTTATCACCGCTTCTTCCGTGACAAATGTCTCTGAGTTTGATTTTCATTTTAAATATAATTTTTAGTTTTCTAAAATTCTGTTTTCCGTTCTTATTCTTATAAAAAGAATTATAGCATTCAAAATTGTAAAAATAACTGCTGTATAATATAAATTGAATATAAGCGGTAATGTAAATATCTCACAAACGACAACAATATAATTCGGATGCTTAAAATATTTATAAGGACCGGTTGATATTAAAACCGACCCGGGTATTCTGAATATCTTTGTGTTCCAGTATTTTCCCAAAGACTTTAAAACCCAAACCCTCATTATTTGCAGCAATATGAAAAATACCAAAAACAAATAATTAATAATATTTAATTCTGAATATCTTCCCGAAATATTATATTCGGTTATCAGGGATATAAAGAACAATGTATGAAGTAATACAATAAATTTATAATGCTCACTGCCATATTCTACTGCACCCTGACTTCTCAGCCAGGTCTCATTCCTTTTAGAGATAACCAGCTCCGCAAGCCGCTGAATTATTACAATCGTAATGACAATATAAAATAACATTAAATACTTAATTAACTTTCAACTTTCAACTTTCAACTTTCAACTTTCAACTTTCAACTTTCAACTTTCAACTTTCAACTTTCAACTTTCAACTTTCAACTTTCAACTTTCAACTTTCAACTTTCAACTTTCAACTTTC
>JAGQWH010000100.1 GCA_020437545.1 Ignavibacteriota bacterium | reverse complement strand
GAGCTATTGCCGGATGAGGTTATTAATTCTTCGAGGGCTTCTTTTCCGCCTTTTGAACTTGATCCTCTTAATACATTGTAACCCCATTGATTCAGGACATTTGTCAGAATCTCTCCATCTTTGCTTTGTGAAACCAGTGCTGAATAATTTTTATCTTTAAAAAGCCACCAGCCTAACAGCATTTTCGAATGCCAGAAAATAAAAACAGATCTTTTTTTCTCATCCGGAATGTTAATATATTTCACTCTCAATGTCTTTATAAGTAAACTCAGCAATACCGGCAGAAAAGTTTTCGCAATCCGTGACTTAAAATTATTCAATTACCTGATTTTGATTGTTTATTAAACTGGCGATCTCTTTTGCCGCATTCAAAGAAGCATCCGATTTACCAAGTACTTCTCTTAGTTCTGTGAAACCGGATCTGATCTTTTCAGAATATTCATTATCATTTATTATTCTCTTTGCTTCCTCAAAAATATTTTCAGCAGTCATTTCATCCTGAAGAAATTCCTTTACTGCTTTTCTTTTCAGCAGAATATTAACCATTGCTATATGTTCCACATCAACAAGTCGCTTGCCGATAGCATAATTTAAATTTCCGGTTTTATATACCACACAGAAAGGAGTTCCTATAAGAGCACATTCCATCGTTGAAGTTCCGGATTTTGTGATCACAAGATCTGAATTCAGAATGGTTTTGTAATTAAGGTCTGAATTATTTTCATCATAAATAATATTGAAATCCTTATCACTTATCTTTTCTTCATAAAAATTTTTATGGAAATTTGATGAACAGATAAAATTAATTTCAGCATCAAATTCTTTTTTCAAAAGTGAAGCTGTCTGAACCAATACAGGGAGCATTCTTTCAATTTCATCTTTTCTGCTTCCCGGAAGGATGCTTATGACAGTGTGATCTGAAACTTGCTTAACATTTGAATCAAGAAACTTATCAACTCTTTTGATCAAAGGATGTCCGACAAACACGGCTTTGACATTTTCTTTTTCGTAAAATTCGACTTCAAAAGGAAATACAACGAGCATCAGATCAACAAACTTTTGTATTATCTTTACTCTGCTTTTATGCCATGCCCAAAGCTGCGGGGAAATATAATAAATGATCTTCCCGGTATAAAATTTTCTTATCTCTTTTATCAGTTTTAAATTGAAGCCGGGATAATCAACAAGTATAACAGCATCGGGATTGTTCTTCTTTATCTCTGAAATACACTTGTTCAGGATGGATTTTATTTTTTTAATGTTTCGGATCACGGAAGAGAAACCAATGAAATTAACCTGTTTGAGATCATACAAAAGATCAGCGTTTTCCTTTAACATTTCAGGACCGCCAATTCCGGTTATGGAAATTTCAGGTATAAGATTTTTCAATTCCCTGATAAGAGATGCCGCATGCATATCTCCCGATGACTCACCTGCAAACACAAATATCTTTTTACTTTTCAACTGGTCTTTTATAATTTTACATGAAAGTTATTATCTCAAATTTTCAAAGATAATAACATATTTCTCAGCCCATTATTTGAACTGCAGCTTCTTCGCCGGTATTAATTGCACCTTCCATAAATCCCTGCCAGTCTGCAACATGCTCACCTGAAAAATAAATGTTGTCTACTTTTTCTTTTAACAAAGGCATGACATCAAACCACTGGCTTTTTCCGTATAGCGCATACGCTCCTTTGGAATATTCGTCCGTGCCCCAGTAATAATTTACGTTAGTTTCGATAAGATCCATTACATTATTACCGAATGCCGAACTTAGCGATTCTGCAACTACTTTTTCCCTGTCTTCTTTTTTAAGCCGGGCGAGAATATCTGCTTTGTCACCAACTGCATAAGAGATCAATACGCCTTTGTTATTATTTTGCTGCTTGGTGGCATGATAAAAATAATGAGAAAATGTGTCGGTGATGATGCTGAATGATTCATCTTTCCAGAACTTATCCCTGAATAGAGTTGCTGATTTATTTATCCTGCAATACTGCAGTTGATCGATCGCATCTCTTTTATATAGAGGTAATAATGGCTCCCAGTTTATTTTACTGATGGAATAAGTCGGCAAAGAGCATATCAGTTTGTCACAGTTGTAAACTGTTCCGTCACTGCAGATAATTTTAATTTCAGAGTTATTATAATTTACCGAAACAACTTTATTTCCAAGCTTTATATTATCATAGCCGATCTTTTCAGCTAAGCCTTTTGCTATCATCTGATTACCGCCTTTGGCTTTATAATCCATTTCATTTGTTTCATCTGATTCGGCATACTCTGCAAGTGCTGCATATGCTGAAACAAACCTGATCGATTCACCGAAATCGGTACTGTCAGCATATTCTCTAAGGTCAAGATCTTTTTGCGAAATGTCATTGTTCATAAGGAATCTCCACCAGTCTGTTTTATCGAGTCTTTTCTTATCGGCTTCTGTATAATTTGCATAATCCTTTATTATCTTTTCAAATTTTATTTTCCATTCGGGGGAATAATCCCATTCATCCGGTTTAAAATATTTGTTATCATAAATCAACCTGTCATCAAACTGATTATTGAGCAGTTCAATATTGAGTTCTTTGCAAAGGGCTAGCAATCTTTCATGAGATTTACCGATCCATTCAGCTCCGAGCTCGATCACAATATTATCTTCACTGTCATTTGAATTCTGAGCATCAAACGTATGGGAGAAAACTCTTCCTCCTATCCTGTTTCTCGCTTCAAGGATTGTCACATCATAATTATTTTCTTTAAGCATTTTTCCGGCTGCCAGACCGGATAAACCTGCACCCAAGATTATAATTTTTTGTTTGCTTAAAAGATTTACTGCAAAACTGTTTTTGGCTAAAACTGTACCTGCAGCAAGAATCGAAGTTTGTTTAAGAAATTCACGACGGGTAGATTTATTCATATATTTTATTAATTTAATTTTTTGGAAAAATACAGAAACATATCAAATATAAAAATTCACATTTGATTTTATATGTTTTCGCAGGAAAGTTATATTATCCAGTGATCTGATTTCAATTTATAAAAAAGAATCTGCAAATTATCATAAATCAGGAGATTCATTTAGAAGTTTTTTTTACAGTTCATGCAAATTATCTTATGAAAATTCAAAGAAATTTTATCTGAATAAAGGTTGTTCAAAAGTACTGTCAGAAATTTTATCGGTAAGTCATTATTCAAATAATAAAAATAAGGATTTAAAATATACAATCACCTTTTCAATGAGAAGATCTATATATATACCACTGATTTTATTTTATACCATAATACTTTCCTGTAAATCATATTCGCAAAATTATAACTGGATCACACCAAATAAGACTTATCTGAAAATGTCGGTTGCTGATGACGGAATTTACAGAATTACTTCATCGGATTTCAGTGCAGCAGGTATTAATACTTCCGGTATAGATCCGAGAACTGTTAAAGTATTGAATAAAGGACAGCAGATCCCGATCTATTTTGAAGGTGAAAATGACGGCGTATTTAATTCAACGGATTATTTTGATTTTTACGGTACAAGAAATTACGGGGGGATCATTCCGACATACAATGAAAACAATGCTGTAGTTTATCAGTCAAACGAATATTATAACTTTTATTCCGATACAAATGCATACTGGGTTGAATGGGACGGGAGCAACGGACTAAGAATGTCATTATCAAATTTTAATTCTGCATTAAATAATCCTCTTCCTTTTTATAATGAAACACTCCATTTTGAAAAAGATAAAATATACTGGATAGGTGAGTATCTCAACGGTTCGGATTTCAGAAATTTCACTAATGAAAAGTTCAGGGGCGAAACATGGTACTGGGCACTTCTGAGTTCACAGCAAAGCCTGACTGACACTTTTACAATTCCGAATCTGTATACCACTCCTCAAAATGCTACCGTCAGGGTATCAGCTTATCCTCAGAATGTTTCGACCTCGGTATTTAACGAGCATTCCATAGAGATAAGAGTCAACGGAAATCTTATAAATACAATAACAGTAAATGATTATGTCAGAATCGATTCAACATTTACTTTTTCCAGTTCACTTCTGAGTAATTCTTCTGTAAATACTGTTTCAGCAAAGTATATTGCCAACGGAGGTTTTGGAGGATTATTGTTTCTTGATCTTCTTGAGATCAATTATCCAAAGCTTTACAAATTCAGGAATAATCAGGTTTTGATAAATACAAATCAAAATGATACCGCATCATATAAATACAAAGTCAGCGGATATACTCAGGCTAATCCCGTATTTATTTATGATGTTAAGAACGGTATAAAGATAAACTCTTTCAGTAATTCCGTTGATACATTAATTTACACAGGTAAGCTCTCAGGCAAGTTTGAGGTCATTAATAAAAACATAATCAAAAAACCTTTCAGGATAATTCAGAGACAGGTACCGGATTATGTATCTTCGGGTAACAGCACGGATTATCTTTTAATATACAATTCTCTGTTTCAATCCCAGGCAAATCAGCTAGCTAGTCACAGGGAAACGAGTGATAATTTCAGGGTAACCAAAGCTGATATAAAAGATGTATATGATATATTTAATTACGGAATAGAAGATCCCGTAGCTTTGAGAAATTTCACAAGATATGTATATAATAACTGGCAGCTTCCAAAAGTAAAGTATATATGTTTATTCGGCAGAGGTTCATTGGATCCTAAGAAAAATTCTTCAACGACTCAATACGAAAAGAATCTTATACCGGTAATTGGAAATCCATCAAGTGATAATTATTTTGCGAATTTTAATTCTACGGGATTTGCTTACTATACTCAGGTTTCACTAGGCAGACTGCCTGCTTATACACCAACTGAAGCACAATATATGGTTGATAATATTATCACTTATGAAACACAGCCACGTGCAGCGTGGAATAAGTCATATACTTTTATCGGGGGCGGAGCTGACTCTGTCGAGCAGGCAATATTTCTTCCATTGATAGATACTTTGATAAATCCTTATATAATTCCACCGTCTATTTCAGGAAATCCTGTCAGGATAATAAGAGAAGACCTTAACGGAGGTCAGACATTTAATTATTCGGATTCGATAAGAAATCAGATCAACAGGGGAACATCAACGGTAAATTTTATGGGACATGCAGGTAGTCAGGACTGGGAGATAGGAATGAGAGATCCTGATGTACTTACAAATTATAACGGTAAGTTTCCTTTGATATTCAGCATGACCTGCTACACAGGTAAAGTTGGTGAACCTACTTCACGGGCATTCGGTGAAAAATTCATGAAAATGCAGAACAGGGGAGCCATTGGTTATCTCGGAACTTCAGGCTGGGGTTTTGTATATGCGGGAAGTGTTTTGAATAATCAATTGTATAAATCAATTGCAGTCGATTCAGTCAGAAGAATAGGAGACATTATCTCCAGCGCGCTTAACGTTGTAAAGAAGGATTCCAGTTTATTCTCAGCCAGGCATACGCTTAATTGTTATACGCTTCAGGGTGATCCTGCAGTCAAACTTTTAATGCCGAAGATCCCGGAATATTCGATCAGCAATAATGATTATACGATCTCCGGTAAATCTCCCGAATTGTATGAGGACGTAATTTTCAAAGCATTTCCGAAAAATTTTGGTACACACAGCGATTCATGTAAAATTAGATTTGCACTTACATCCAATGTTGCAGAAACAATAGTAAGAGATACGATATTAAGAAATTTTAAATTCTCCGATACTGTAAAATTCGTCTTCAAACTTAAGAAGGCGGGTATGTATAATCTTTCGCTGGTATTGGATCCGGATAATTATAACCCGAATGAAAACAGAAATGATAATACTTTGTTGTTAAATATTGAAACCAAAGAAGTTTCATTTGTTAAATTGTATCCGGTGGATAATTCTTATAATACAAATGATTCTGTTACATTTATTATATTAAATCCATTTAAAGTAAAAGATCAGGCAACTCTTTATATGGAATATGATACGACTGTTAATTTTAATTCACCACTAAAGAGAACATTCATTAATAATAATATCTCCGGTGTTACTTCAGTTTTTAAGACCAGTGTTATATCCACTGATACAACCCGTTTAACATTCTGGAGGGTAAATTATTCTTTCGGCTCTGATACTTCAGGATGGTCAGGACATTACTCTCTCCGGTATAATCCCAATGTTGCGATAAATGAAATTGGTTTTCCAAATGATAATATTAACGTCAATGCTTCGCTTTTCAAGAACAATGTAAATCAGTATTCGGTCTCTGATTTTAACAATACTTATTATAGCCAGAATGGGATTAAATTAAGCGAGTATACCGGTAACCTTTATGTGAGATCGCTAGGCAGCAACGGTGCGGAAGCTTCTTATTTCAGTGTTCTGAATCAAAGCATACACATGGATGCTGGAACTAATACCGGGCTGAATCTTCTGAAGGTCAGAAAACTTGACGGAAAGATTCTTCAGTTTAAGAATTTCAAAATTCTGGTTCCTCAATCATCCGATTCGGTTTTGAACTTTTTAAATACATTTGATTCAACTCATTATCTTATGGGATTGAATGCAGCATACTCAGGTGGCGCTCAGTTGTTAAGCGCTGCTGTGATCGCAAAATTCAATCAGTTTGGAAGTACGAAGATCAGTTTATTCAGAGTAGGATTCTTTGATACATGGAGTTTTATAGGTTATCTCAATGCTCCTCCGGGAGAAGTTTCGGAAGAGGTACATCCGTACAATAATGCCTGGATAGAATCTGTCAGCTCAATGAACAGGACTTTTAAAAGAATGGATGGAACAGTAAGCTATCTTATCGGTCCGGCAAATACATGGAAATCATTTTCATGGAGTAATAATATTATGCCGGGATCGGATATTAAGTTTGATGTTTACGGAATAACAAATAACGGGGATGCAGTATTATTATACAATAATATAACATCAAATAATTTTACCGATCTGAAAGATGTATATGCTTACAAGTATCCTAAATTGAATCTTGTAGCAAAATTAAAAATCGATTCGCTCTCCGGATTGAATTCACCTGTATTGAATTCATTCAGAATAAATTACACTCTACCTTCAGAACTTGTAACAGAATCAAATTCCGTTACGCAAAGTGATACGGTTGTAACATTAGGTGACGAGGTGAAATTTACTTTAACTTATGATAATGCAGGTTTTGAAAAAGCTTCGGGAACAGTTATTAATATTTATAAATCATTTGTTGCTTCGCAAAATCTCATATTGTCAGATACTCTGAATGCAGATCTTCTTCCGGGTAACTCTTCATTTTACAAAGGCAAATTCAGAGTTCCCTATGTAAGAGGTGACGGACAATTTGCTGTATTTGTACTTGAGGTAAAAGCAAAAAATAAAGTAAATGAATTTTACAGTTTTAATAATCTCAACTACCTTCAGATCCTGATCAATCTTCAGAATAATAATCCCGCTGTAGAAATATTCAGTGACGGACAGAAATTAGTAACAGGGGATTATGTTAGTCTTAAACCTGAGTTCAGGATCAATATAAATTCGGAAAAGCCATTAGATGGTATATTCAATAAAACAGATACTTCAGATGTTTCAATTATTCTGAATGATAAATATATTCCATTCTACATTAACGGAGCTGAAAATAAAATTCTGAAAAAAACGGATCCAGGTTATGATAATTCTTCTGACAATATGAGAACGTATATCTTTCAGCCGGAACTTATAAACGGATCGAACAGACTTAAGATCAGTTACAGCAATGGAAATGACGGTTATGATACTACCGTCTATGATTTCTCGGTCAGTGATGAACTTCTTGTAAAAGATCTTTATAATTATCCGAATCCAATGAAAGGTGAGACTCAGTTTGTATTTAACTTACTCGGTTCGGAAGTACCTTCAGCCTGTAAGATCCGGATTTACACTTTAGCAGGCAGATTGATCAAAGAAATAAATTACACACCTGTAATTGGTTACAATCAGATCCCGTGGGACGGCAGGGATAATGACGGAGATTACATTGCAAACGGCACTTACCTTTATAAATTTATTGTTGAAGACGGAGCTTATAAAGAATCTTCCACGCAGAAACTTGTTGTACTCAGATAAAGTGAAATTTTTCTTTAAAAAAAATATGATCAATAATATAATTTGGAAAGAATTATATTAGTTGTATATTATAAAAGAAGATTAAATAAACAATTTCACAAATTTAATGAAAGGAAAATGTTATGAAAGTATTTACATTTTTATTTTTAGCTTTATCTGTCTTTTTCTCCGATCTGCCCGCATCTCCTAAAATCAATTTTAAAGATCTTGTAATAAATGCCGAGCAAAACAGCTCATTGCGGAGTGATGTTTATTCTCTTGCAAAAGAATCTTCACAACCTGTTTCTGTTTTAACTGCAGAAGGAGCTGTAATTGAAGCTAAGGGAATTGAAGATGGTAAATTAGTTTATGCAGTTATAACGGACAAAGCTGATATTTATAATAATGCTTATACCGCATTTTATGATGAGATCAGCGCAACTTACGACCTGACCCGGTCAAAAATGTATTTTGCTGACGGGAAGATTGCAGATAACTCAAATGGAAGATTTAATTTCACAGTATCGGATCATTCCGGCATGGAAGAATATCTGATGGTAACTTACTGGACTGATGATAATGTTTATTTGTTAAGCAAAGTAAACGGAGATGTTATCGATCCAAATTTTATTCCTCCGTCTCCATCTGTCTTAGGAAGTCCCAAAATGGCTATGCAGGATGTCAGCGGATTAAATATTCTGATAGCAGATCAGATCAATGATGGTGTTTTCAAATTTGACACTTCGGGTGCTTATATTGGTTTGTTTGCTCCGAATGGCGGAATAAACAATTCAATACTCGATAATGTCAGAGGTATAAGATACCGCTCAAATAATAATCTTCTTGTTTGCAATGCAAGCGGAGCAAGCGCAAATACAATTCAGCAGTTTGATACAGACGGAAATTTTATCAGTACTTTTATCGGAAATGCAAATCTCAACAGTCCGTTTGATATACTGATCAGATCAAATGATATGCTGATTACCAATTCATCAGGAACAAATAAAATTACGAGATTCGATCTTGACGGTAATTTTCTTTCAAACTTTTACTCGGGATCCAACTTTAATTTTCCTCAGCAGATGCAGAGACTTCCTAACGGAAATATACTCGTAGCAGCATTTTCAACGCCTTCGGGTATCGCCGTTCTTGATTCCAACGGAAATTTTATCCGCTTAATGACGGGAGTCTCAGGTTTAAGATCTGTATTTGTTCTGGGTAACGGAAATTATCTCGTTACAAACGGAGCGGGTATACATGAAGTTGATACAATAAATGCAAATATTATCAGAACAATAGTATCGGGTACGAGCTTTCAGTATATTACAGTATATAAGCCTGTGACACCGGTAGGAATAAACAATTCAAATTCAGCCGGCTTAAATGATTTCAGACTTGAGCAGAATTATCCAAACCCGTTCAATCCAACTACTAATTTGGAATTTGGGATTTCGGAATTGGGATTTGTTTCTTTGAAAGTATTTGATGCTACCGGAAAAGAAGTAGCAGTTCTGGTTAATGAAAATAAATCTGCGGGAAGTTATTCAGTTAGCTTCAATGGAAGTAATTTATCGAGCGGAATATATTTTTATAAACTTGAGTCGGGTGGGTATGTAGAGACGAAGCGTATGGTTCTTTTGAAATAAGTGATTGGTTAATTGTGTTAATTTTGTTAATTGTGTTAATTGGTATATTTTAAAATATAAAATGGTGTCCGGTATTTCCGGATGCCATTTTTAGTAATGAGTGTAACGGGTTTGTTTTAAAAATCTTTCACTTTTAATAATAGAGTCATTGAGACATTAAAGCACGCTGCAAACTCATCAGGTTATTAAAATTAATCCTACTTTTTTAATAAAAATCCACTAATAATTTTGTATTTAAGATAATAATCCCTATATTATTATATACATAATTAGATTAGAATTTTTCATTATCATTTTCAAATTACTTCATATAGTAAATCTAAATTCTGATTATAAGTATTATTAAAACAAATCTTCCAGTTTATATTTGTTTTAATGAACATTTGTATAAATTTATATAGTAAAGCATTTCTGTAACACTATTCTTTATAATTAATTATTAATTAAATATTATTCGCAGATTAAAATCTGAATTATTATAATTATGTCTGATAATCAAACAAATTCCGGGAAACTTTTAGAAAGAAGAAAAAACATTGTTGCAAACGGTGTTGGTATTTTTAACATGGCAACTGCAAAATCTGCAAAAGGCGCTATCATTACTGATGAAGACGGCAGGGAACTCATAGACTTTGCCGGCGGCATCGGAGTTGTAAATGCGGGACATTGTCCTGAGCCGGTAGTAAAAGCTATTTGCGACCAGGCGCACAAATACATTCACACAAGTTTTAATGTTGTTACTTATGAACCATACATCGAGCTTTGCGAAAAGCTTGCAGAGATCCTGCCTCACGGAGAGAAAACAAAAGCTATGCTTGTCAGCACAGGTGCTGAAGCAGTTGAAAATGCTATAAAGATAGCAAGACAGGCAACCGGAAGACCGGCAATTCTTGCATATACAGATGCATTCCACGGAAGAACAATGATGGCAATGACATTAACAAGTAAAATAGATTATAAAATCAGCTGCGGACCTTTCGCTCCGGAAGTTTACAGATTGCCGTTTCCGAATTTTTACCGGTATCACGGCAAAATGGATTATGATGAATTTGTAAAAATGGAATTGAAGAAGCTTTATGAATGCGGAAAAAATTTAGTGAATCCGAAAAATTTAGCTGCAATAATTATAGAACCAATTCAGGGTGAAGGAGGATTTTATTCAGCACCTAAGGAATATCTTGAGGGACTCCGTAAATTCTGTGACGAGCATGGTATTATTTTAATTTTTGATGAAATACAGAGCGGATTTTGCCGAACGGGAAACTGGGCTTCATGGCAGAATTACGGAGTACAGCCGGATATAAGCACGTACGCTAAATCAATGGGTTCCGGAATGCCTATTGCCGCAGTACTTGGCAATGCAGACATTATGGATAAAGCTATTCCGGGAACGATCGGAGGAACATATATCGGAAATCCAATATCGTGCGCTGCAGCTCTGGCAACTATTCAGTATATGAAAGATAACAATCTGAATGAAAGATCAATTAAAATTGGAGAAACTGTTAAAACAAGATTTGAAAAGCTGAAAAAATTATATCCGGAAATTGGTGATGTACGAAGTACCGGAGCTATGACAGCTATTGAATTTGTAAAAGATGAAGATCCTCATCAGCCTGACGGAGAGATATGTACTGAAATTATAAACGGCTGTGCAGAAAACGGATTGATAATAATCAGCGCAGGTACATTTAAAAACGTGATAAGAATATTATCACCTTTAGTGATCACGGATGAACAATTAGAAAAAGGTCTTAATATACTGGAAGAAGAAATTCACAAATCAATTAAAAACAAAAAATAATATGAAACCTTTTGCAATAGCAGGGATCCAGATGAAAGTCTCTGCAGTCGTTCCAAATGTGGAAATGATGAAGCTGAAACTTGACATAGCAATGAGTCTATATCCATGGGTAGAAATGGTTGTCTTCAGTGAGTTGTGCGGCTATGGACCATTAACAGTATATGCGCAGGAAGTTCCGGGAATATTCGAACAGGAGATGCAGGAGATGGCAAAGAAATACGGCATCTGGCTTATTCCCGGATCAATATTCGAGAAAAGAGATGAAAAAATTTATAACACAGCTTCAGTAATTAATCCAGATGGAGAAGTAGTTTCAAGATACAGCAAAATGTTCCCGTTCTATCCATATGAAGAAGGAGTATCAGCCGGTCATGATTTTTGTGTGTTTGATGTACCTGACATAGGAAGATTCGGAATATCGATATGCTATGATATGTGGTTCCCGGAAACGATCAGAACACTTGCAGTTATGGGAGCGGAAGTGATCCTTCATCCGACACTTACAGGGACAATTGACAGGGAAATCGAATTATCAATTGCTCGCTCAATGGCAGCAGTAAACCAGTGTTTTCTCTTTGATGTAAACGGACTTGATACCGGGGGAAGCGGATTATCAATTGTTTCAGGACCTGACGGAAGAGTAATTTATAATGCAGGAGCGACAGAAGAGATATTTCCTCTTGAGCTTGATATTGAGCGTGTAAAACGAAGCAGGGAATTAGGAGTTTTAAGACTTGGTCAGACACTTAAAAGTTTCAGGGATCATCTTGGATATTTCCATATTTATGAAAAAGGATCAAAACATTCATATCTTGATTCGCTCGGACCATTGATAAAACCAACAAAATTGGATAAGCTTTCAAAACTCAGGATTAAGGAAAGTGAACTTTCTAAAAATCCGCAGTTTTAATTAAATTGATTAATTTGAATTCTATATCTCTCATATAATTCATCCGGATAGAAAATATTTCAGGAAATAAACAACGCCACTTTATTAACAATTAAAAGTTATTATATGACAAAATTAAAAAAAACATCACAATATTATAATATAAGCCAGCTCAGGGTTGATCTATGGAATTTTTTTAAAAAGGAAACCAAAAAATTATCACAATGTCAGAAAGGAACTGAAAATGAAGAACGTATTTTAAAGTCAGTTCATTTAGTATTAAAGGAACTGGATGTAATTGAATGCTATTTTTCATTTCCGGGAAAAACAAGGCTTGATGCTTTAAAAAATGCTATAAGCAGGAAGGAGTATGTCACACTTTCAAATCAGGTCTCAGAAACAACAGGTTTGCTGGTGAGTGACGGATACCGCAATCATCCGGATTTCTTAAAGGGTAAAGATCAAAGTACAGACATACCGGAAAAAAAATCTGAGACAGCAGCTCAGAAAAAAAATCATTTTGTTGTAATGTTTGTAGAAGACATGTCTGAAGAAGATGAAATGTTGCTTAAGAGAAAATTAAGTGAGTTAAGAGGACCTAAAGAACAGTTTACTTATGGTGTCATAGTTCAAAGATCTTTTCAGGATGCTCTGATCGCTTTATTGTTTAATTATAATATTCAGGCTGTTGTATTACGTTATGCGCCTCCTTATTTATCAAAAAATATTTCACCGCTTATCAAACCTTATGTACAAAGTGTTTTAAATCTTGATATGTCATCAAAGCAGGATACCGAATTAGCGCCAATCCTTGGTCAGTTGATAAGTCAGTTTCGTCCAGAAGTCGATAAATATTATATGACACATACTTCTCTGACCGATCTTAAAGACAGTACTATAAAAAAATTCAGAAGAATTTTTTACAGGAAGGAAGATCTGCAGGAACTTCATTTAATGATCATAAGAGGAATCAGGGAAAGATTTGAAACACCGTTTTTTTCTGCATTGGTAAAGTACAGTCAGAAGCCAACCGGAATATTCCATGCAATGCCTATATCAAGAGGAAATTCGGTATTTAAATCAAGATGGATAACAGATTTCGGTGAATTCTACGGAAGGAATATGTTTCTTGCTGAAACTTCCGCCACTACAGGCGGACTTGATTCATTGCTTCAGCCAACCGGACCTTTAAAGAAAGCTCAGGAGATGGCGAGTAAAGCTTATGGATCCCAGCATACTTTTTTTGTGACAAACGGAACATCAACTGCAAACAAGATTGTCATGCAGGCTTTGGTTGAACCCGGTGATCTGGTTCTGATCGACAGGGATTGTCATAAATCACATCATTACGGACTTGTGCTTGCGGGAGCATTTCCTGTATATCTTGATTCTTATCCGATTGAGGAATATTCAATGTACGGAGCTGTTCCTCTTGAACAAATAAAGAGAAAACTATTACAGCTAAAGGATGCCGGCCGTCTGGATAAAGTAAAAATGCTTTTACTGAC